>JBKPGW010000215.1:0-39124 GCA_046729555.1 Actinomycetota bacterium
CACCCCCTTCCCGCCCGGCGAGACTGCGGGGGTCGGACCCCTTGCGGGGACAGACCCCGGCCTTTCTGCTTGCTACCCCGCGGCGACCTTGCGCAACCGGCGCAACTCAGCGGTCTGGCCGGCGTACCAGTCCAGTCCGAGAGCCCGGAACAGCGAGTCGGCTCGAGCGAGCAGGTCCTCGTCGTCACGCACGAGGCCGAGCGCGCGCAGCGCGAACGGTTCGAGGTATGAGCGGGGGCGGCCGAGGCGTGCCGCCGCCGGTTCCACATCTGCCGCCGAGCCGAGGACGGCGGCCGCGTCGAGCCGGGTCGCGGCGGTCGGCAGCGAGAACCAGGTCTGCCGCTGCAACCAGTCCTCGTCGGAGAGCAGCTCCTCGACCCGGTCGAGCTCTTCGCGCAGCAAGGCGAGGCGTGCACGCGGCGTTGCGAGCGTCGCGCCGTAGCCGACGTTCTGCAGCTCCTCGGCGGCCGCCTCGAGCTCGCGCGCGCGCTCGGTTCGGCCCTGCAGCTCGTTCGCGAAGGCGCAGAGCAGCAGCGATCGCGCGTTGCGCACGCACGGCGTGTCGCGGTTCTCGTGGACGAGGCGCTCGGTGCGGGGCTCGAGCGCCGCGACCGCGTCCCAGTCGCCCGCGAGCTCCTCGACCTCGAGGATGCACGCGATGCCGTGCAGCCGATGGTGTGTCGTTAGCTCGGTCACGTGCTCGTCGAGGTCTCGGGCCAGACGCCGCGCCTCGCGGATGCGTCCGACTGCCGCGGCCGTCGGAATCGTCGAGAGGTAGAGGTCGTGGATCAGATCGGGGTCGCTCAGCTCCGGCATGAAGTCGAAGCGGCGCGTCTCCCAGGTATGGGCGCCCTCGAAATCGCCTTCGCGGAACGCCGTGACTCCGCGTGCGTCGAACGCGCTCGAGCGGAGACCGACGTCCCCGAGCTCCTCGGCGAGTCTCGCCGCGAGCTTCGCCAGCTCGTCCGCGTCGTCGAACCCCCAGAACGCACGGCTGATGAGCGCCTTCACGTGCTGCTCGCTGCCCGGACGAACACCGGCGAGCGCGCGCGTCGTCCACTCGTCCATCTCCGCGCGTTGCGGGCGGCGCCTCCACATGCCCGATCGCAGCGCGCCTTCGAACGCGAGCTCCGCGTAGGTTTCGCTGCGTTGCTGCGGATCGTCCTCGAGCTCGAGGGCGGCCTCGATCGCCGTCATGAAGGCGTCTCCGTCGTAGTTGAGGGCGTGCGCGCGCCCGAGCCGCCGCCAGAGGCGCGCCCGCCGGGACCGATCCTGTTCGAGCGCGACGGCGCGTTCGAGCAGAGCGATCGCGTCCTTGAGCTCGTACCGCGACATAGCCGCCTCGGCCGCGCGCTCGAGCCACGACACGGCCTTCTCGCGAAGCGTTGCGAGCTCGGCGCCGCCGTGCGGCCAGGCTACGTCGACGTCCTCGGGCCGGACGGCTTCGGCGTAGTGGTGGGCGAGCAGCGGCGCGTGCTCGTCGCGGCCCTCGCCGACGCGCTCGATCCACCCTGCGAAGTCGGCGTGCAGGCGCGCGCGGCGTGCCTTCGTCAGGCCGTTGTACGCCACCTCGCGCGTGAGCGCGTGCTTGAAGACGTACTCGACCTCGCCTTCGAGCGACGACGTCGACCGCCGGCGGATGAAGTCGCGACCCTCGAGCGCGCCGAGGTCCGGCTCGAGCCCGACGACGAGCTCGTACACCGGGCCGGTCCAGAAGACCCGGCCGATCACGGCCGCCGCCTGCAGCGCGGCCTTCTCGGCCTCGCCGAGCAGGTCGATCCGCGCGGCGAGGACGGCCTGGACGGAGTCGGGAATCTCGAAGCCGGGCGGCAGCTCGCCCGCGACCCAGCTGCCGTTCTCGCGCCGCAGCACCCCGGCGTCGATCAGCCCGCCGAGCACCTCCTCGACGAAGAACGGATTGCCTTCGGCGCGCTGCACGACGCGCTCTCGCACGTCTTCCGCGAGGTCGCCGGCGAGCAGCGAATCGACGAGCGAGCCCGCCGTTTCCGGCGGCAGCGGCTCGAGCAGGATCGTCTCCGAGTCGATCCGCACGTCCCAGCCGCCGGCGAAATCGGGGCGTGCCGTGGCCAGCAGCAGCAGGGAGCCGCGCACGTCTCGCGCGATGCGCTCGATCAGGTCGAGCAGCGGCCGCTCTGCCCAGTGCACGTCCTCGACAAGGATGACGAGCGGTCGCCCCGATGCGAGCTCGGTGAGGAAGTCGACCCACGCAGCGTGGAGGCGATCGCGCGCCGCGAGCGGATGCAGGTCGCCCACGACGTCGAGCCCGAGCGTGAGGCCGAGGATCTCGCGCGCGCCGAGGCGACGGCGCACCTCCTCGGGCGGGTCGCTCTCGAGGATCTCGAGATGCTCCTTCAGGATCTCGGCGAACGGCCAGAACGTGATTCCGTCGCCGTAGGCGAGACAGCGTCCGGTCAGACGCAACGGCTCCGGCTCTTCGCCGCCGAGCCGCTCCCACAGCTCCCGCATCAGCCGCGTCTTGCCGACGCCGGCGTCGCCGAGGATCGTGACGAGCACCGGCCGCGAGCGCTCGACCGTCTGCAGGTACGCCTGCCAGAGGCGCTCGAGCTCGGCGTCGCGTCCGACGAACGTGCGCGCGAGCCCGCCCACGCCGCGTGTGCGCATGAGCGAGAGCGCGCGCACGAGCGGCCGGCAGCGCACGCCGCCCGGCTTCCCCTTCGCCTCGACCGTGCGCGTTTCGCCGAACTCGAAGGCGCCGCGCGCCGCTGCGACCGTCCGTTCGCCGGCAAGGATCTGGCCGGGCTCGGCTGCCTGCTCCAGGCGCGCGGCGATGTTGACCGCGTCGCCGCTGACGAAGGAACTGCCGGCACGCGCCGCGCCGGCGACGACCTCGCCCGTGTTGATCCCGATCCGAAGCGTCAGGCCGGTCTCGACGCGGCGCTGCATCGCGAGCGCCGTGTGCAGTGCCCGCTCGGCATGGTCCTCGAGCGCTTCCGGCGCGCCGAAGGCGGCCATGACCGCGTCCCCGGCGAACTTCTCGATCGTCCCGCCGGCCGCCTCGATCTCGGCCGACATCGCCTCGTAGAACCGCTCCAGCCGGGCGCGGGTGCGCTCCGGATCCTGCTCGTCGGCGAGGGCCGTCGAGCCCGCCAGGTCGGCGAAGAGGACGGTCGCGAGCTTCCGTTCCTCGGCCACGTGCGAAGTCTGGCCTACACTTGGCGGCCGTGTTCGACGCCCTGTCAGACCGGCTTCAAAGCGCGCTCGGCGACCTCCGCGGGCGCGGCAAGCTCGACGAGGAGGCGATCTCCCGTGCCAGGCGCGAGATCCGCCTCGCGCTGCTGGAGGCCGACGTCCACTTCGAGGTCGTCAAGGACGTCGTCGCGCAGGTGCGCGAGCGCGCGCTCGGCCAGGACGTCCTGAAGAGCATCACGCCCGGCCAGCAGGTGGTGAAGGTCGTGCACGACGAGCTGACCGCGCTGATGGGCGCGGGCAGCTCGAAGCTCGTCTTCACCGGCCGACCGCCGACCGTGATTCTGCTCGCGGGACTGCAGGGCTCCGGCAAGACGACTGCCGCGGCGAAGCTCGCGCTGCTGCTGCGCAAGGAGGGGCGGAAGCCCGGGCTCGTCGCCGCCGACCTGCAGCGCCCCGCCGCGATCGACCAGCTCGAGCAGCTCGGAAAGCAGATCCAGATCCCGGTCTACCGCGAGGACGGGAGCGATCCGGTGACGGTCGTGCGCAACGGCATCGAGCAGCTGGACGCAGACACGATCATCCTCGACACCGCCGGCCGCCTGCACGTCGACGAGGAGCTGATGCAGGAGCTCGAGCGCGTGCGCGACGAGGCGAAGCCGGCGAACGTGTTGCTCGTCCTCGACGCGATGACCGGCCAGGAGGCCGTCAACGTCGCGCTTGCGTTCCAGGAGCGCGTTGCGTTCGACGGGGTCGTGCTGACGAAGCTGGACGGTGACGCGCGCGGCGGCGCAGCGCTCTCGGTGAAGGCCGTCACCGGCCGCCCGATCAAGCTGATCTCAGTCGGCGAGAAGCTCGACCAGCTCGAGTACTTCCATCCCGACCGAATGGCGTCGCGCATCCTCGGCATGGGCGACGTGCTGACGCTGATCGAGCGTGCCGAGCAGGCGGTCGAGGAGGACGAGCAGAAGGAGCTCGAGGCCCGCATGCTCAAGGGCCAGTTCACGTTCGACGACTTCCTGAAGAGCTACCGGATGGTGCGCCGGATGGGTTCGATCGGCGGGCTCGTGAAGCTGATCCCCGGCCTGGGCAAGCAGCTCGAGGGGCTCGACAACGTCGACGAGAAGCAGTTCGCGCGCGTCGAGGCGATCGTCCTCTCGATGACGCCGCAGGAGCGCTCGCTGCCGAAGCTGATCGACGGGTCGCGGCGCAAGCGCATCGCCGGCGGTTCCGGCACCACCGTCGAAGAGGTGAACCGCCTCCTCGAGGGGCGCAAGGAGATGGAGAAGCTCATGAAGAGCATGGGCAAGGGAGGATTGCCTCAGCTGCCGGGCGCACCGAAGCAGCAACAGCAGCGGAAGGCGACGAAGTCCAACAAACGCAAGAAGCGATCCAAGACACGGAGGTAGTCAGTTGGCGGTTCGAATGAGGTTGACGCGCGTCGGGTCGAAGAAGAATCCGGTGTACCGCGTCGTCGTGGCCGACTCGCGCTCGCCGCGCGACGGCAAGTTCATCGAGATCGTGGGGCGCTACAACCCCCAGCACGATCCTTCGCTGATCGAGTTCGACGAGGAGAAGGTGAAGGACTGGCTCGGCAAGGGCGCACAGCCGTCGGAGGCCGTGCAGAAGCTGCTGAAGGCGAAGAACCTGTCGCAGTAGTGGCCGAGTTGCTCGAGTATCTGGCGCGCAAGCTCGTCGACGAGCCCGATGCCGTGCGCGTCGAGCGCGTCGAGGAGGAGGACACGATCGTCCTGCGCCTGTACGTCGCCGAGGACGACCTCGGCAAGGTGATCGGCCGCCAGGGACGGATCGCGCGCGCGTTGCGGACGATCGTGCGCGCGGGTAGCGCGCGGGAGCGGCGCCGCGTGCAGCTCGAGATCGTCGATTGAAAGTCGCCGCTCTCTACGACATCCACGGCAATCTGCCGGCTCTCGACGCCGTGCTCGCTGAGGTCGACGCGGATGTGATCCTCGTCGGCGGTGACTTCGTCGCGGGGCCGTGGCCGACCGAGACGCTGGCCCGGTTGCGCGGTCTCGACGCGGACGTCCGGTTCATCCGCGGGAACGCGGATCGCGAGGTCGTCGAGCAAACGCCGGGACTGGCGCCGCCGGAGCTGATGGAGTTCGTGCGCGAGCGGCTCTCTCCGCAAGCCATCGCATTTCTCGGGTCGCTGCCGCTGACGGAGTCGGTCGAGGTCGACGGTCTCGGCAAGGTGCTCTTCTGTCACGCGACCCCGCGCAACGACGAGGAGATGTTCACCCGCATCAGCCCGGACGAACGCTGGCGCGCGGCGCTCGACGGTGTCGAGGCCGACATCGTCGTGTGCGGCCACACACACGTCCAGTTCGACCGGGACATCGACGGCGTCCGCCTCGTCAACGCCGGTAGCGTCGGCATGCCCTACGAGCGCGAGCCGGGCGCGTACTGGGCGCTGCTCGGCCCCGGCATCGAGCTTCGCCGCACGGAGTACGAGCCGGGCGACATCGCGGCGAGCGGCTGGCCCGGTGAGTGGCCGGAAGCATCGCCCGAGGAGGCGACCGAGTTCTTCGAACGGGCGTCGCGTGAGCGGGCCTGAGACCGTCGTCGTCGGCCGCGTCGGCAAGTCCCATGGCCTGGACGGCTCCTTCGTCGTCGAGGATGCGAGCGAGAGTCGCGAGCTCTTCGCCGTCGGCGCGAAGCTGCTGGCGGAGGGTGAGGAGGCGACCGTCCTCGGATCGAAGCAGGCGCGCGGCCGCCCCGTGATTCGGCTCGACCGGCGGGTGCCGCGGGGCACTCCCCTGCAGGTCCCGCGAAGCGCGCTGGCCGAGACGGCGGAGGGCGAGTACTACGTGTTCCAGCTCGTGGGCCTGCGCGTGGAGGAGGACGGCGGGGCGGTGCTGGGAACGGTGACGGACGTCGCGCCGGGCGTCACGAACGACGTGCTCGAGCTCGACTCCGGGCTCTTTTTGCCGATGGTGGAGGAGTGCGTGCGCTCCGTCGACCTCGAGGCCGGTCGCATCCTGGTCGCTCCGGGCTTTTCCGACGCGGGCTAACCTGAGCTCTCGCCCTGTGCAGCTCGACGTCTTCACCCTCGTTCCGCATGCCTTCGCATGGCTCACCGAGCAGCGTCCCGTCGCGACCGTGCTCGGGACCGAGCTCGACCTGCGTCTCTTCTCGTACCGGGACACGACGCCGCTGCGCGCGGGGCAGGTCGATGACGAGCCCTACGGCGGCGGCGCCGGGATGGTCCTGCGCGTCGACGTCTTCGCGTCCGCGCTCGAGGCGGTCTACGGAGCCGCGCCGGCGCATCGTGTGATCGCGCTCACGCCACAGGGTCGCCAGCTGACGCAGGACGTTGTCGAGGAGCTTGCTGCCGAAGAGGCACTGACGTTGCTGTCGGCGCGCTTCGAAGGCTTCGACGAGCGCGTCGTGCAGCACCTCGCGTCGGACGCGATCTCGATCGGCCCGTACGTGCTGTCGAACGGAGACCTGCCGGCGATGGTGCTCGTCGACGCGATCGCGCGTCGCCTTCCCGGAGCGATCAAGCAGGAGTCGGGCGCGTTCGAGAGCTTCTCCGCGGAGCTCGAGGGCGGCCTCGAGTATCCGCACTACACGCGGCCGCCGGAGTTCCGCGGCTGGCGCGTGCCGGACGTGCTTCTCTCCGGCGACCACGGCAAGATCGACGAGTGGCGGCGCGACCAGAGCCGCCGGCGGACGGTGCCGTGAGCGACCACTACGAAGTGCTGGGCGTTCGTGCGGGCGCGTCGCCGCAGGAGATCGAGGCCGCGTACCGCCGCGCGGCGCTGGTGCTCCGCTACCAGGACGGATCATGGCGGGAGCTGCGCGATGCATACGAGGTCCTGCGTGATCCCGAACAGCGCTCTCGCTACGACCTCGGCCTCGACGGCGCCGGCCCGGAGGCGCCGAAGAAGAAGTCGCGCAACCCGATCGACCGTCTCTTTCCGAGCCTTCCGCACGGTTGGCGCGTGGCGATCGACTGGGTCGTCACGATCATCGGCGCGGTCGGGATCGTGCTCGCGATCAAGGCGTGGGTCGTCAATCCGTACCGCATCCCCTCGTCGTCGATGGAACCGACCCTGCACTGCGCCGTGCCGGCGCAAGGCTGCGAGGCACGCGCGTCGGATCGCGTATTGGCCTGCCGCTTCTGCTACCACCTGCATGCGCCGCGCCGCGGTGACATCGTCGTGTTCAAGACACCGCGGCTCGCGAAGCAGGAGTGCGGCTCGGAAGGGACCTTCGTCAAGCGGCTGATCGGCTTGCCCGGTGACGTCTGGGAGGAGCGCTCCGGTTACGTGTACATCGACGGCAGGAGGCTGAACGAGCCGTACCTCAAGCCGGATCGGCGCGACGACCGGACGTTAGGGCTGGCCGACTTGCCGCCGCGGAACACCTACACCCGGATCCCCGACGGCTACTACCTGATGATGGGCGACAACCGGAAGTCATCCTGCGACTCCCGGGCGTGGGGGCTCGTCCCGCGGAAGAACATCATCGGGAACGTGTTCGCCACGTACTGGCCTCCGAGTCGGCTGTCGATCTACAGCCTGTCGCTGCTCCCCGCGCTGGCCTTCGCGTTCCCGCTCCTTCGGCGATCGCGCCGGCCATAAGCAACCATGACACTGAGAAGGCGAATTGATGCGATGCGGCGACGCGGAGCATCGCCGCGCCGCACGACAGGAGACCTTCTCGAGCCACCAAAGAGCGCGCCGGCTTCGCCGGCGCGCGTTCCCGCGCAAGCGGCCTACCTCTTCATCGAGCGAAAGCGCAGCTTTCGCTCGAATCTTCGCTAGCATTCCGCGGCGGTCCTCGGGGCCGCCTTTCCTATGAGCAAGGTGATCGAGTCAATCGAGCGCGCCCAGATCCGGGCGGACATCCCGCGGTTCAAGGCTGGGGATACCGTCCGCGTCCACTTCAAGGTGATCGAGGGGCAGCGCGCCCGGATCCAGGTCTTCGAGGGCATCGTTCTCAAGCGCCAGGGGGCGGGCGCGCGGGAGTCGTTCACCGTGCGGAAGCAATCGTTCGGCGTCGGCGTCGAGCGGACGTTCCCCCTGCATTCGCCGAAGATCGAACGGATCGAGGTGGCGGCGATCGGCGACGTCAACCGCGCCAAGCTCTATTACCTGCGTGGCAAGGTCGGTCGGAAGGCCCGTGTCCGGGAGCTCCGCCATGACGGCGCCCGGGGGGTGCGCGCAGTCGAGCAGCCAGAGCTCGCTCCGAGCGAGGTTTCCGACACGGAGACCCCGGAAGCGGTCGAAGAGACCACCGAGTAGATAGCTATTCTCGGCGGCCGTGGCGCTCACCTCCGGCCAGAAGCTCCTGAGGTTCGACCGCAAGCTCGGCGCACGCTTGGTCGCAGGCACGGACGAGGCCGGCCGCGGCTCGCTGGCCGGGCCGCTGGTCGTGGCCGGCGTGCTGCTCGACTACGGCTGCCTCCGCGACCACAAGGTGCGGCCGCTCGGGCTGCTGAACGACTCGAAGCAGTGCTCGCCCGAGCGGCGCGAGGACCTTTTCCACGCCGTCCTCCGGTGCGCGGAGCAGGTTGTCGTCCGGGTGATCCCGCACGGCCAGATCGACCGCAACGGGCTCCACCGCTCGAACCTTGCCGCGATGCGGGAGATCCTGCATGCGCTCTCCCCGCCGGCGGAGGAGTGCCTCGTCGACGGCTTCCGGCTCGGCCCGACGGCGCCGGAGCATCGCGCCGTCGTGGACGGAGACGAGAAGAGCGCCGCGATCGCGGCGGCCTCGATCGTCGCGAAGGTGACACGCGACCGCCTAATGCGCCGGATGGACGCGCTCTATCCGCACTACGGCTTCTCCTCGCACGTCGGCTACATCACGCCGAGGCACTCGGCGATCGTCCGGGAGCGCGGGCCGTCCACCATCCATCGCCGCTCGTTCCAGGCGCTCTGCTACATGCCGGCGAGGGCCGCCGAAGCGGAACTCGTCTCGAGGGCGGCGTCTCTCTAAGGATCCCGGGAGGCGCGGGGTCACCGCGCCTCCCGGTCGACGCCTACGAAGCGCTAGGCGAGTCGTTCGGCGCGGCGCTTGCCGCGCGTCGCGAATCCGGCCGCTGTGATCAGCAGGACCAGGCCGCCGCCGACTGCCGTGCCGGCGATCTCCGATGCGGAGAGGCCCGAGTCGTCCGTGCCGGCCGTCGCGACCGCGAGAGCCGACTGCGCCTCCGAGATGGCCCCGGTCGACGCCGCGTCGCTGATCAGCTCGGGTCCGGTGGATGCCGCCTGGATTGGGGCGGGTCCGCTGCTGGCTGCGTCGCTGATCAACTCGGGGCCGCTTGCCGCCTCGACGGACACGGGGCCGCTGCTAGCGGCGTCACTGATGAGCTCCGGCGCCTGAGCGACACCGCTGCTCGCCGCGTCCGAGATCAGCTCGGGCGCCTGAGCGACACCGCTGCTGGCCGCGTCGCTGATCATCTCGATCTCGGAGCCGGCCCCGGCTCCGGTTGCGGCGGCCGCACTGGCTGGGTGCGCCGATGCCGCCACACCTGCCGCCATTGCCGCGACTGTGAGGACAGCCGCCGTCTTCTCACGTACTCCATGCGCCTCGACATCTTCCTCGAGCACCGCCTGGAGCTCGTCCGGATCGAAGAAGAGCGTGATCTCCTCCCCGTCCGCGTCAGTGAGTAGCTTCTTGAGCTGATCCTCCGTCAGCGCGACGCGAAGCGTGTGGGCCTCCACGTCGCCGTTGTCGCGGCGTGCGACGTCGAGAACCAGCTCTGGTGTCTCCTCGATTCGCAGCGCTTCCTGCAGTTCGTCACGACGTAGCTTTGCCGGGATCCTGCCCGGCCACGTCTCGATCTCGGACGCGTCGATCACCTGCGCCCGGGTGTTCAGCTCACTCATACTCCGCCTCCTTCGACTGGCCCGGTCCACCCCGCGACCAAAGGACGCGGTAGGCCTCATGGATCTTCCCACCAGGCGCCGCGGAACGCAACAGATGCCACGATTCGGATCACCATCCGCCCCACGCCGTACCCTCGGAGCCGTGACGGAGCCGCACGGTGCCTTTGGACAGGACAGGTTCGGACGTGGTGCGGAGAAGGCGGCACGCTTCTTCGGAACGCCGCAGTACATCGTCGGGCAGACGATCCTGGTGGTCGTGTGGATCGCGCTCAACTCCGTGGCGCTCATGCGCCACTGGGACGCCTATCCGTTCATCCTCCTGAATCTCGCCTTCTCGACCCAGGCGGCCTACGCCGCTCCGCTGATCCTGCTCGCCGAGACGCGGCAGGCCGCGCGGGACAAGATGGCCGCCGAGATGACGGAAAAGCACCGCGACCGCACAGAAAGCGCGGCGGAGCGACGCGTCGCTGCGATCAAGGCCGAGACGGACAAGCTCGAGGCCCTGCTCGAGTCCAATACCGACCTGACCCGGCAGGACAAGGAACTGACCGAGCAAGTCGCTGCCCTCACGCGTGAGATCCACGCCGTTCTGACCAAAAAAGCCTAGGGACCCGTCCGCGCCCGGCCGGTGTAGTACGGCCGAGACCCCACAGGGAGGACGAAATGCGAAGGCGGATTCTGATCGTGCTGGCCGCAGGCCTCGCCTGCGGAATCGGGGCGACCTCGGCGGCATCGGCCGGCGGGCCGAGCCCAGGCATCAGTCAAGGCTCGCCCGGCGTGGTGAGCGGGAACGAGCGCTACCTCTCCGTTCCGGCGGGCACAGCGACGTCCGTCGAGGCGGTCACCCGGAACGGCGGCCGCATCCTGCGCTTCATGAACATCAAGGGCAGGTGGGGGATCCCGCTGGTCGATTTCCACGGAACGACCGAGGGCCTGCTTCCCGACGGGCGAACGCTGCTGCTGGCCCAGTCGGTCTTCACCGGCGACAGCCTCCGGAAGGCCACCAGCTTCAAGCTCGTGGACGTGAAGCAGATGAAGCTTCGCCGCACGATCCGGATCCCGGGCGCGCTCGCGTTCGACGCGATCTCACCGGACGCGCGCTATCTCTACCTGGTCGAGTACGTGTCGCCACAGGATGCCGGCCTGTATCGCGTGCGTGCGTACGACCTGAAGAGAAATCGCCTGCTCGCGAAGATCGTCGCAGACCGGCGTTCGTGGGAGACCGGAATGACAGGCAGCCCGGTCTCGCGTACGTGGAAGGACGGTTGGGCGTACACACTGTACGGCGGAAACGCGCGCCCGTTCATCCACGCGCTCAACACGCGTGGCGTGGAGGCCGTGTGCATCAACATGCCGTGGAAGGCGTCGCCTCAGCGGCTCTTCGACTTCCGCTTGCGAACCGACGGCGACGGACATCTCGTCGTGCGCGGCCCGAACGGCCGCGCGCTCGTGGTGATCGACCGGAAGACATTCCGCGTGCTCAGCTCCGTCCAGAACCCGTAGGGACTTCTCGCAGCTCCGCCTCCGTACTCGGGTCGACACTCGAGAGGAGGCGGAGATGCGTAGGTGTGTCTTGGCACTCGTGGCGGCCGGTGCGCTCGTCATTGCCGCGCCGGCCGCAGGGGACGGCGGTCCGCCGCAGAACGCCGTTCAGGGTTGGGACGGCGCCGCACGCGGGGCGTTCCGGTACGTGGCTGTTCCGACGCCGGGCTGGACGTCGCTGCAGGTGATCGGCCGCAACGGCGGCCGTGTACTGCGCTGGATAAACGTGAAGGGAAGCTGGGGCATCCCCGTCGTTGCCGTGGACGCCGGCAGCGAGGCTCTGCTTCGCGACGGGCGGACGCTCGTCCTCGGCGACGTCAGCTACACGCGGGCGTTGAGGAAGCACAGCTCGTTTCTGTTCGCGGACACGAAGCGCATGCGGGTCACCCGCAAGATTCACCTGGCCGGCCACTTCGTGTTCGACGCCGTCTCGCCCGACGCGCGGTTCCTCTATCTGACGGAATACGTCTCGCCGCAGGACTTCACGGCCTATCGCGTCCGCGCGTACGACCTGCGGTCGAACCGTTTGCTGCCCAAGATCGTCTCTGACCGGCGCTCCTGGGAGACGACGATGCAGGGCTGGCCGGTCTCTCGCGTCGACCGAAGCGGTTGGGCGTTCACGCTCTACGCCACCGGAGGCCGGCCATTCATCCACGCACTCGATACCCGACATGTGTCGGCTGTCTGCATCAACCTGCCGTGGGCGAGCGAGCCTCGGCGAATCTACGACTACCGGCTGGGGTTCGATCGCGACGGGCACCTCGTCGTCCGCGGCCGGCATGGGCGGGCACTGGTGACGGTCGATCGCGAGGAGTTGCGAATTCTCACTTCCGTGCGCAACCCGTAACGGTCGCGTGCGTCTGTTCGGCGTAGCCTGCCGGGATGGACAGTCCCGGCAAGCGCGCCGAACGGCGCGCGAAGTGGTGGTATCGGCTGCGCGGCTACCGCGTGCTTGCGACGAACGCCTGGGTCGGCGGCTACGAGCTCGACCTCGTCGTGCGGCGCGGACGACGGCTCGTGTTCTGTGAGGTGAAGGAGAAGGCCGGAGAGGCTTTCGGCGGCGCGGCCGAGATGGTGGACGAGGAGAAGCAGCGCCGACTCCGGCGCGCGGCGGCCACGTGGCTGGCGGCGCATCCGGAGGCGGCCGGGGTCGCCGTCTCGTTCGACGTGGTCGCGGTTCAGAGCGGGCGATTGGAGCGGCTGGCCGAGGCTTTCTGAGCGCCGCGTCGAACAGGCGCGGGTGGCCCCGACCCAGGACGCCCTCTACGCCGGCATCGACCTCGCCCTCTCCTGGTCGGAGCGCGACCTGCCCGAGCGCGAGCGAACGAAGCACGTCCACCGTCTGCATCCCTATCTGGGGAAGTTCATCCCGCAGCTCGTCGAGGTGCTCCTGTCCCGCTACTTCCGGCCCGGCCAGCACGTGCTCGACCCGTTCGCCGGCTCCGGCACGACCCTCGTGCAGGCGCTCGAGAGCGGGCTCGACGCCACGGGTGTCGACGTCGCGGCGTTCAACTGCCTGCTCATGGAGGTCAAGACGCGGGCGTACAACCCATTCGTGCTCGAGCAGGAACTGCGCGCTGCGCATGCGCGGGTGGGGGAGGCGTACGGCGAGCGGCCGTCTGCATTCGTCCGCCGCTGGTACGCGCCGCGGGCGGCGCGGGAGCTGCTCGGCTTTCGTGCTTTCGTCGACGAGTACGAGCATGCAGACGTTCTGCGCGTCGTGCTCGCGCGGGCGGCGCGCTCGGCCCGGCGGACGACGCACTTCGACCTGGACTTCCCGCGCGAGCCGCAGCTCGAGCCGTACTGGTGTCACAAGCATCGCCGCGAGTGCCGGCCCGTCGAGACCGCCGCGCAGTTTCTCGGCCGCTACACCCTCGACACGCTCGCGCGGTTGAAGGAGTTCACACGCGTGCGCGCGCGGGGACGCAGTGCGACGGTGATTCACGGGGACGTGCGGGAGGAGGAGCTCGGCCGCTTCGACGGGATCCTCACGTCGCCGCCGTACCCGGGGCTGATCGACTACCACGAACAGCATCGCTACGCCTACGAGCTGCTCCGCCTGGACGACCGCCGCGAGCTCGAGGTCGGTGCCGCGGCGGCGGGGACGTCGCGCGCCGCACTCGCCGCGTATTGCGACGGAATCGTCATGGCACTGCTCAACGCGAAGCGATCGCTGAGGAAGGGTGCGCCCGTCCTGATCGTCGTGAACGACCGCCGTGACCTGTATCCGGAGATTCTCGAGCGCGCCGGCCTCCGTCTCGAGGAGCGGTTGCGCCGCCACGTCAACCGCCGCACTGGACGCCGCGCCGGTGAGTTCTTCGAAGACGTGCTGATCTCGCGCTGAGCCAGCACAGACGCGTCACACATTCCTGCGTACGTTCGGCGAGTGCTCGCACGCGCAATCACGTTCGCCCTCGTCGGTCTCGAGCCGCGTCGCGTCGAGGTCGAAGCGCACGTCCAAAGCGGCGTCCCCGCGTTCACGCTCGTCGGCCTCGTCGATCGCGCGTGCCAGGAGGCGAAGCAGCGCGTGCGCAGCGGCATCAAGTCGTCGCAGCTCGAGTGGCCCGGCAACAAGGCGACGGTCAACCTCGCGCCGGCCGAGCTGAAGAAGGAAGGCTCGGGCTTTGACCTCCCGATCGCGCTCGCGCTGCTCGCGGCCTCCGGGCAGATCCCGCGCGAGCGCCTGGCCGAGCACGCGTCGTGCGGCGAGCTCTCCCTCGACGGGCGGCTGCGCCGGGTCGGCGGCGTGCTCGGCGTCGCGGAGGGCGCCCGCCGCGCCGGGCTCGAGCGCGTCCTCTGCGCCTACGACGCCTGCGCCGAGGCGGCGCTGGCCGGGGTCGAGCCGGTCGGAGTCCGCCACCTGGCCGAGGCGGTCGCGTATCTCCGCGGCGAAAGCGAGCCGCCGGAGGTCGTCGCCGGCAACGGGAGGCCGCGCCGTTCCCCGCTCGACCTGGCCGACGTGCGCGGCCAGGAGCGCGCTCGCCGCGCGCTCGAGCTCGCCGCGGCCGGCCGGCACAACATGCTGCTCGGCGGCCCGCCGGGAATCGGCAAGACGATGCTCGCGCGCCGGCTGCCGAGCATCTTGCCGCCGCTCGAGGAAGAGGCCGCGCTGGAGGTCACGCGCATCCATTCGGTCGCCGGCCTGATCGATCCAGACCATCCGCTGATTGGCTATCCGCCCTTTCGAGCGCCGCATCACAGCGCGTCGACAGCCGCGATCGTCGGCGGCGGCCCAAGGCTGAGGCCGGGCGAGGCCAGCCTGGCCCATCGGGGCGTGCTGCTGCTCGACGAGCTCGCGGAGTTTCAGCGTCCGGTGCTCGAGGCGTTGCGGCAGCCGCTCGAGGACGGGGAGATCCTCGTGGCGCGTGCCGCCGGGAGCGCGTGGTTTCCCGCGTGCTTCCAGCTCGTCGGGACGATGAACCTGTGCCCCTGTGGGGCACGAGGGGATCCGGCTGCTCAGTGTTCGTGCACTGCGCAGCGGCTCGCGAGTTATCGCGCGCGTTTGTCGCGGGCGCTGCTCGATCGTTTCGACATTGTGGTTACGGTGCCGCGGCCGCGCGCATGCGAGCTGCAGGCCGGTGGGGGCGACGGCTCGGATGCTGTGCGGACACGGGTCGTGTCGGCGCGGCTGCGGCTGGCGGAAGCGCCGCCGGCGCGGACAGCGGCGGCGGACGAGCTGTTGACGCGCGCCGTCGACCGTCTGCGGCTGTCCGGGCGCGGCCGCGCCAAGGTGGCCTCGGTTGCGCGCACGATCACCGCGCTCGCGGCGGCCGACCACGTTCTGCCCGAGCACGTCGCGGAGGCGCTGGCGTATCGCGCGCCGCCCGACCTGGCGGCATGACGTTTCTGCCGAGAGCAGAGTTGCCGCCGCTGCTGCGTGCGATCCATGATCCGCCGCGGCGTCTGCACCTCCGCGGCGACGGCGGCAGCGACCTGCTGGCGCGGCCGGCGGTCGCGGTGGTCGGTGCGCGCGCCTGCTCACCCTACGGCGCGCAGGTCGCGCGCATGCTGGGGCGCGAACTGGCCGCGGCGGGTGTCGTCGTCGTCAGCGGCCTCGCCCGCGGCGTGGACGGCGAGGCGCATCGCGGCGCGCTGCAGACGGACGGCCACACCGTTGCTGTGCTCGGCTGCGGCATCGACCGCAACTACCCGGCCGCGCACGCACGCCTTGCGAGGGACATCTGCGAGCGCTCCCTGATCGTGTCCGAATACGAGGCCGGTGTCGCGCCCGCGCCCTGGCAGTTTCCCGCACGCAACCGCATCATTGCGGGGCTGTGTGCGGCGACGGTCGTCGTCGAGGCGCGCGAGCGCAGCGGTGCGCTGATCACCGCCGACTTCGCCCTCGAAGAGGGAAGGGAAGTTTTCGCGGTGCCGGGCGAGATCACGTCGACGCTGTCGGCAGGTACGAACGCACTGCTGCGGCTCGGTGCGACGCCCCTCACCAGTGCTGGCGATCTGCTTGAGACCCTCGGAATCGAGCCGGCATCGCCGAAGCAGTCGGCGAATCACCCGTTGCTCGAGCTCCTGCCCGCGACCGCGGACGAACTCGTACGCGCGAGCGGGTTAGCGCCGGCCGAGATCGCCGCAACGCTTGCCGAGCTCGAGCTCGCCGGCCTCGTCGCGGAAGCCGATGGTCTCTACCGGCGGGTCGCTTGAGTAAACCGTCGGCATCGCAATGAGCCCGTGACCTTCCTGCGCGAAGACGAGCTGCCGGCTCTACTGCGTGCAATTGACGACCCGCCCAAACGCCTCTACCCCTCTGCTGCGTGGTCGCGAGCAACTCGACCGTGCGCTCGCGGTCGGCGTCTGAGGCCCGGACGGCGGGCGGCGTGTCGCTCACGTCAGCTTTCTGCGTGTGCTTCGGCTCGTCGCTACCGGAAGGGATGCGGACACGCGGCGATTCTTGGGATTGAGACTCGGGCGATCGCGCTGAACGGAGAGGGCCGGCAGGCCTGGCAGATGTTCGCATCACACGCGACGCTGAGGAAGATGAAGGCCTCTTCAGGTGTGAAGCTCCACTGGTCGACGAGCAGCCTCGCCGCATCCTCGCACGCCGCCTGCAGCGCCTCGTGGAAGTCGCCGCTCGAGGTTCCGTGGGCAACCCACGAGCCGGCGAGCTCGGTCACGGGCCACGTCGCCTGCTTGCCTTTCAGCACGTCGAAGCGAACGGTGACTTCGCCTTCGACCTCGACGCCGGTCCCGCAGATTTCGCCGTCGCCCATGGCGGCGTGCATGTCGCCCACAGCGAACATTCCGCCGGGCTGCCGAACGGGGAAGTAGACCCTCGCCCCCGGGCCGTGCAGGTGATCATCCAGATTTCCACCGTGCCGACCGGCGTACGCATTCGTAAGTTCCTCGCCGTCGGTGGCGACGCCGATCACGCCGACCATCGGCCGGAGCGGGAACGCAATCCGTTCGCTTAAGTGGACCGTGTCGCCTTCGACACGGAACACCTTCGTCACCGGCGAGCGTACCTGAGCGATCAGCTGGCCGAAGCCGGGGATGATCGTCGCCACGCCGTGGTCGACCGGACGAACGTCGAGGAACTCGACGACGAGCGAATCGCCGGGCTCCGCACCGCGCACGGCCACCGGGCCCGTGGCGCCGTTGACGCGCGTCATGTCGATCGCGGTGACGAGCTGGTCTTCCGTCTGGATCTGACCCGTGAAGCAGTCGTTCGTGTGCAGCGTGACGGTCGCGCCCGGCTCGACCTCGAGTACAGGCTCGAGGTCCGGGCCGAAAGCCCAGATGAGATGGTCTCTGGAGACGACGTGGTCCGCGGTCGCGACGGCCATTAGCGGGCCGGCGCCGGTGCCGGCTCCGGCGGGACGTCCGGGCCAGCAATCCCGACGGGGATCTCCTCGAGGAAGACCTTCTCGGCGTTGACGAGGCGCGCGCGTGGCACGAACGCCGTGACGATCGCGCCGAACACGAGCCAGCCGAGTGCGATCCAGTTGGCGTAGCGGAACGGGTAAGGCGGAAGTGGGAAGTACTGGTAGTAGAGCGGCGGCACGAAAGCTGCTGCGCCGAGCAGCGGGAAAATCCAGTGGAGCCAGGGGTTGTAGTCGGCCGATCGCTCGCCGCGCGTGTAGTACACGATCGCCGCGAAACAGACCGTCATGTAGACGATGATGACGACGATTGTGACCGCGACGGCGATGATCTGAAAGGCCGTCAGCGGAGACCACTTCCAGCCGGCCAGAAGCGCGACCGCGAGTCCGATCGCCGTCTGGGCGAAGATCGCTATGTGGGGCGTTTTGTGCATGGGGTGTGTCCGCGCGAAGACCGCCGGCAGCCAACCGTTGCGCCCCATGGAGTAGATGATTCGTGTCGCCGCGTTGACGCCGGCGTTCGCGTTCGCGAGGGCGGAGTTGATGATCGCGAAGAAGATCAAGACCCAGCCGCCGCCCCAGAAGACGACGGCGAGGTCTTGCCAGGGATTCGCCGAGTCGGTCGCGACCTTCGTGAAGTCGCCGAAACCAGTGCCGATTACCCAGGCGTACGACGTGAAGACGTAGAAGATGCCTATCGCGAAGGCCGACAGGACGACGGCGCGCGGCACCGTCCAGCGCGGGTTCTTGGCCTCTTCGCCGAGCGGGGCGGCGGCTTCGAAGCCGATGAAGGCGAGGATCGCGAACACCATCCCCTTGAAGATGCCGGTATAGGTCCCGGCCTCCGCGTGCGACGGGTTGAAGGTCTGGATCGTGATGTCGCCGCCGTTGGAGATCAGCATCCAAGCGGCGAGGGCGACGAAGACACCGATCTCGAAGATGCCGAGGACGACGCCGGCTCCCGTGGAAAGGCGCACATCGCGGTAGGTGAGCAAGAACACGATCGAGGCCGCGACGACGACCCAGATCCACCACTGCCCGGTGTAGTGCCAGCCGAGGCCATGCTTGTCGGCCGAGACAACGTTCGTCGTCGCCCAAGCAAAGATCAGGAAGAGGAGCGGCGCCACGAGCGGCTGGAAGAGGAGGAAGGCCCAGCCGACCATGAAGCCGGCGCGCGGGCCGAGCGCGCGGGAGACGTACGAGTAGAGGCCTCCGGCGGAGGGAACGTGCTTTGCCAGCTGACCGATCGAGCTCGCGACAAGTACGCAGGCGACCATTGCAAACAGAACGGAGAGCGGCAGGCTCGGCCCGGCGAACTGAATCGAGAACAGGATCGAGAACGCGATTGCGGCCCCCGGCGCCATGTGCGTGATCGACTGGAAGAGAACCTGCGGGAGTCCGATCGAGTGCTCTCGCAGCCGGTCGACGGACGCTGCCTGATGCGCTCCAGTTTCCATCCTTCCTCCCTCGCTCCGTGGCCGTTGATCGTTGGCGACCGTGGCGTTATGGCAACCCGGCCGCCCGCGCTATGCCGCTTCGATCACCTCCTCGATCGAACGCGCGATCAGTTCGGCGGTCGACATCGCGGAGAGCCCGAGCAGCGCCTCGTGGTCGGGCGTCAGCGGCAGCGAGTCGATCGCCTGGTCAACCTCGTCACGGTGGTGTGGGTCGAGCTCACCGTGCTCCGAGAATGTGCGGAACGCCTCGCGTGGGTAGCCGCTTTCCGACACCAAGCGGTCAATCAGTTCGGGGCTTGGCGGATAGCCCTCCATGAACGAGATGTACCCGAGCTGCGCGACCGGGTGGTAGTGGTAGGTCCAGTAGTACTGTGAGCCGACCAAGCTCGCGACTGTCGCGGAAGGAAGTCTTCCGAGCGCCGCCTCGCGGTTCACGCCCATCAACTCGATGTCTTCGAGTAGCCACGCGTCGTGGTTGTGCTCCTCGTCGGCGTGCCTGGCGAGGTACGAGGCAACGCCTGCTGCAACCGGATCGTCGTCCGCCATCGCGCGTGCCTGTCGTGCGCCCTCTTCCATCAGCGGGACAGTCGCGCGGATGATCGCGTGCGTCCGCACGAAATACCACGGCAGGAGTTCCCGCAAGGCGGGATGGTGAAAGAGGCGCGAGCACGCGAGCGAGAACGGCCGGCTCGCGAGCTCTACCTTGAGCCGCAGCCGTGCACTCGGCCTTTCCGCTGCGCCGCGCGCGCCTTGTAAGGGGCGCGCGGCAGTCCCTTCTCGCACCTAGACCATCTCGCCCTGGTCCTCCGGCGATACCCCGGCCTCGTCCAGACTCGCGTTTACGCGGGCGAGAACGCGAAGCTCCTCGTAGGAGAGGTCCTGCAGCGTTTCGCGGACGGCTGCCGGAATGTCGTTCGGATCGATCCCAACCTCGCCCAACGCTTTCTCGGGGTCGAGCCAGAACGACTTGCGCTGCTTCGGGTCGCGTAGAACCTCGCCGAGCTCCGCGAACGCCCTCGAGCTGTAGCTCGCTCCCCCGCCTTCCGAATGCGTCACCGGGTCCCCCTTTCGATCGGTGGAAGAGACCTATGTCAGGCGTGACCGTCGCTGTCAAGCGCTTGCCCGCGCCGCAGGGCTTGTCTCCGGGGGACGGTGTGGCAAGAATCGCGTCGGTATGGCTGCAGCTCGCCTGATCTGTCCGGAGTGCGGCGCCGAGAATGTCGGCCTGACACGCTTCTGCGCTTCTTGCGCCGCGCCGCTTGAGCCGACCCGTCCGAAGCCGAGCGAGGCTCGGAAGATCGTGACGATCGTGTTCTCCGACGTGACCGGCTTCACGAGCCTCGGCGAGGAGCTCGACCCGGAATCCCTTAGGCGGCTGATGGCGCGGTATTTCGCAGAGATGCGGGCAATCGTCGAGCGCCACGAGGGCAGCGTCGAGAAGTTCGTCGGCGATGCCCTAATGGCCGTCTTCGGCGTGCCGCGCTCACACGAAGACGACGCAGCGCGCGCACTCCGCGCGGTCCTCGAAATGCGATCCGCGCTCCCGGCACTGAACGAGGCCTTCGAAAGCGACTTTGGTGTCCGGATCGATATCCGGACTGGCGTGAACACGGGCGAGGTCGTTACCGGCACAAGCGTCGATGGCGAGTCGTTCGTGACTGGCGACGCGGTCAACGTGGCGTCGCGCCTGGAGGGGGCCGCGAAGGTGGGCGAGATCCTGATCGGCGAGGCAACGTACCGCGTCGTCAAGGAGATCGTCGACGCAGAGCCGGTCGCCGCACTCGTCGTCAAAGGCAAGGCGAGCCCCATTGCGGCCTGGCGGCTGCAGGACCTCCGCCAGATGCCGCCACGCTGGGGACGGCGCCTGGACTCCCCCCTCGTCGGACGGGAGCGGGAGCTACGCGTGCTCGAGGACACCTTCAACGAGGCGGTCTCCGCTCGAAGTTGCCGGCTCGTGACAGTAATGGGGACGGCAGGGGTGGGGAAATCGCGCGTGACAGGCGAGCTCTTCGCACGAATCGGCACGCGCGCCCGCATTGTCGGCGGCCGCTGCCTGCCATACGGCGAAGGCATCACCTTCTGGCCGATCGTCGAGGCCGTACGCGAAGCCGTCGGCATCGGCGAGGTGGCGCCCGCCGAAGCCTCGGCGAGGATCGCCCGGTTGCTCAAGCCCGACCCCGACGCGGAATCGATCGCACAGCGCCTGGCTGGGATCCTCGGCCTCGCCGAGGCGGCACCCGGCGTGCAAGAGACGTTCTGGAGCATCCGGAAGCTCCTAGAAGCCATGGCGACACCTACTCCTCTCGTTGCCGCCTTCGATGACATCCAATGGGCGGAGCCAACGTTTCTCGACCTGCTCGAGTACCTCGTCGATGCCCTCCGCGATCTCCCGGTACTCCTGGTCTGCCTCGCCCGTCCAGAACTGCTGGAGATTCGAGGCATGTGGATGATGGGCAAGACGAATGCGACCCTCGTTTCGCTGCAGCCGCTCACGGCGAACGAGACGACCGGGCTAATCCAACACCTGCTCAAGGGCGGCCGGCTCAGTGACGACGCGCGCGCTCGGATCGCCACCGCCGCCGAGGGAAACCCGCTCTTCATCGAGGAGACGCTGCGCATGCTCGTCGACGACGGCCTTCTCGTGCCCCTGGACGCGAGCTGGTCGCTGACCGGTGACCTGTCGACGCTGTCGATTCCGCCCACGATCCACGCGCTCCTGACGGCACGGCTCGACCGGCTCGCCGACGACGAGCGGGCTGTAATCGAGCGCGCCTCGGTGATCGGCCGCGTTTTCTGGTGGAGCGCCGTGACGGCGATGTCGCCCGAGGACGAGCGGTCAAGCGTAGGTGCATGCCTCCAATCGCTGACCAGGAAGGAGCTGATCGGGCCGCACCGGTCGGAGCTTCTGGACGAAGACGCTTTTCGCTTCGCACACATCTTGATCGCCGATGCCGCGTACCGAGCGATCCCCAAGGCGAGCCGCGCTGACTTGCACGAGCGGTTCGCCGAGTGGCTTTCGACGAAAACTCGCGGCGGAGCAGGCGAGTTCGACGAGTTCCTCGGATACCACCTCGAGCAGGCGCACGCTGCGCTGCGGGATCTCGGGCAACTCGGCGATCGCGCCGGCGCGCTGGCGGAGCGTGCGTCGTCGCCGCTCGCGTCGTCTGGCCGCCGGGCGTTCGCGCGCGGGGACATGCCCGCCGCCGTCAACCTTCTCACCCGCGCGCTCGCACTACGTACCGACGCGGGCGACGCGGGGCGACTGGAGCTCCTCCCCGAGCTCGCCTTCGCGCTACTCGAGATCGGCGATTTCACGAGGATGCAGGAGGTCATCAGCGAGGCGAGCGACTCGGCGGCAGCGTGCGGCGACCGCCGCGTGCAGGCGCTCGTCCTCGTGCTCGAGCTCTGGCTGCAGCTCTTCACGGATCCGGAGGGCTGGGCCGAGGAGGCCCAGCGGGGCGCGGCGCGGGCCATCGAGATGTTCGAGGCGCTGAACGACGAGCGCGGACTCGCGAAAGCCTGGTCGTTACTCGGGGTATACCACCTGTACACGTGCCGCTTCGGCTCGGCGGAAGAGGCCTGGGATCAGGCAGCGAGACACGCCGCCGCCGCGGGCGACGAGCGCGAGCGTTTGGAGGCGCTGTCGTGGATCCCGCTCGTCGTCTGGGGCGGGCCGACCCCGGTCGAGGCAGCAATTCGGCGCTGCGACGAAGTTCTCGCGCAGGCCGACGGCGACCGGAAGGCGATGGCTACGGCGCTCTTCACCCGGGCGAAGTTCGAGGCTATGCGCGGCGATACAGCCGAGGCGCGGGACCTCGTGGCGCGGGCACGGACGCTGCTCGAAGACATCGCGCTCACTGTCTGGCTTGCCGGCCCCTTCACCCAGATGAGCGCATGGGTCGACATCTTCGCGGGCGACCACGGAGCCGCCGAGAAGCAGCTCCGCTGGGGTGTCGACACGCTCCGTGAGATCGGCGAGTTTGCTTGGCTGCCGACGGTCGCCGGCATCCTCGCCGAGGCCGTCTATCTTCAGGGACGTTACGAGGAGGCCGACGAGATCGTGACGGTGGGCGAGGAGACGGCTGGGAGCGAGGACGCCTACTCGCAAGCACTGCTGCGCTCGGTGCGCGCGAAGAGCCGGGCACGGCGCGGGCGCGCCGAGGAAGCCGAGCCGCTGGCGAGGGAAGCGATCGCGCTCCTCGAGCCGACGGATTTCCTGTTCCTTCAGGCGTTCACGCGGGCGAGCCTCGGCGAGGTCCTCCTGCTCACAGGGCGCCTCGACGAGGGCGCAGCCGAGCTCGAGGTCGCGGCGCGGCTCGCCGAGACGAAGGGCTACGTCGTCGGCGCCCGAAGTGCTCGCGAGCTCTTCGAGCGGCCCCTGCGAGCACGCTCAGCCAGAACGGCCGGAGACTGATCCGCTGAGGTGCCGCCTCAGCCTGGCAATGATCCGCCGGCGAGCTCGAATCCAGGAGCAACGCGAGTAGCGCCCCAGTGCGGCCGGCGCAAGCAGAGCGGCTAGCACTTTATTTGCGGCAACAGGTCGCCAAGGATCCGCGCCGGAAGCCAGCAAGGCGGATCGCTTTGCTCTCCAATGTCGCGCCAATGAAGCGAGCGCGGTGTGCGCCGACGAAAGAACGCCCAACCATCGCCCGTCTCACGCGCCTGCAGGCACGCCTGTGGGTACCGGAGCGGAGACGTGACCATTGCATAGCGCGGATCGACGGTCGAGACCACGATCCGGACGCATCGCGAGGCCACTGAGCGACCCGGGACGTTCCTACGCGTCCATGATCGTCACACGCTCAAGGTACGTCGGAGCTCGCGCGGCAACCGCGGTCGCTGCGCCGGAGCTGATAAGCGTCGCAAGCGCGAACGCAGCCAGCCGGAGTCTCACCAGAGCCGTCCTGGATTTCGTCGTTCAGGCCGTCGACGGCTCGGGCGAACGCAGCGAACTCTTCTTTCGGTCCCGTTAGGACTCGGCGCAGCGCTGTTGGAAAGGATCGAATGCGTCATGTCGCGGCGGTCCGCACGAAAGGATCAGTGAGCGGCCGGATGGAGCCGTGGCGCCTGCCCGAGCTGCGGCGACCGGCCTGCCTGGGAGTCGCTGGTCGAGACCGACGAGCAGCGGTCGGTGGCGGTCTGCCCCTGCAGCCGGATGTAGGCGTACTTTCCGGACCAGCCGGGGCTGGACCCGGAGGATCCACTGCGAGCCTTCCTGCTCGGCTCGGGACGGCCGACGTTCCCCGCGAGCCCGCCGTGGGCCGGACGTGGACCCGCCCTGCATCGCGGTGCAGCGCCTGCGCGACTGCTTGCACCGCCCCTACTCGCTACTGCGGGTGGACGGCTGGTGCGTCAGCAACTCCGGCGAGCCCGCGGGAGGAGCATGACGACTCAGCCCACGTTCTGGTACCACCGCAGGTGGGTCTGCGGGCAATCGGCGTCGGCGTGGCGCTCCTCACCGTGCTGGCGGGCTAGACAAGATCCCACTGATGGGCGACACGCGCCGGGCGACTTGGGCGATGAGGCAGCACGATTTGCTCCGTGAGCAGAACCGGTTGCTCGAGGAGCAGAACTGGCTCTTGGCTGGGTTACCGCCGCTCCCGCACGAGGAGGTGCCGAGCGTCAAAGAGGTTCACCTCCGCGAGGCGCCCGTAGGACGGAATGACGCCAGCGCTCGATGTTCATGGACTTGGAGAACGGCGCTTCCCGGCACGCAACCGCATCATTGCCGGGCTGTGTGCGGCGACGGTCGTCGTCGACGCGCGCGAGCGCAGCGGTGCGCTGATCACTGCCGACTTCGCCCTCGAGGAGGGAAGGGAGATTTTCGCGGTGCCGGGCGAGATCACGTCGACGCTGCCAGCAGGTACGAACGCACTGCTGCGGCTCGGTGCGACGCCGCTCACCAGTGTTGGCGATGTGCTCGAGACCCTCGGCATCGAGCCTGCAGTGCCGAAGCATTCGGCGAATGACCCCCTTGCTCGAGCTTCTGCCCGCGACCGCGGACGAGCTCGTACGCGCGAGCGGGTTAGCTCCGGCCGAGATCGCCGTGACGCTGGCCGAGCTTGAGCTCACTGGCCTCGTCGCGGAAGCCGATGGTCTCTACCGGCGGCTCGCCTGAGTGAATCCGCCGCATGGCAAAGCGGCCTCAGTCGGGCGAAGAGTTGGGGGGCGGGTCGCGGCATGGAGCTCGAACGAGGCGATCGAGTATGCGCCGTCGACCGCAGAGCACGACAGCGCGTCGGCTCGAATCTGACGCGTCAGTCGAAGGCGGCTCCACCTGGCTGTGGACGGAAGCAACTTCGCTGCGAGGGATTGGCGTGACGCGTCCGACCCCTTCTCTAACGAGGGGGGTTAGGGACTCGCCTTCTCAGACAACTCCTTCACAGAGAGGGGGTCCAAGCCGACTGGCGGGCTTGGGGAACTTGTGGCGAAATCGCCACATCGGTCCACCTCTGAGGGCTCAGAAGCGCAGGCGGGAGTGGGTTTCCATCTCGTGTAGCGCGTAAGACTGGTCCCAGATAAGTGCGCACGTCCGCCGGTTTGGCGTGCGGTGCGGTCGGTGGTCCGAGTTGGCGTGAGTTTCTGGGCGCTCAAGCGGCGGGCATCGTCGCGTGCGACTTCTTCATGGTCGAGAGTCTCTTCTTGCGCCGCTACTACGTGTTGTTCTTCATCGCGCGTGAGAGCCGCCGCGTCTGGCTCGCGGGCTGTACGACGAACCCGAGCGGCGCCCTGGGTTACCCAGCAGGCGCGCAATCTCGCTCTCGATTTCGGCGAACCGGAGCATTGGTCGGCAATCGCGAGGGCGGCTTCACGCCGTCCCTCGGCGTAGCGTAGAGTGCGGTGACGTCGGCGGGGCGCAGGGAGACACGTGCCCCTCGTCCGGCAAATCGTAGCGGCGGAAAATCAGGTAGCCGAAGAGCGCGACGACTCCGGCCGCCGGGCCGACCAGGCGGATTCCCAGTGTGTCGTCACTCGTGTCGCCAAGAAGCAGTAGCGTGAGGAGGAAGAGCGGCGCAAATGACGTCGCCGTCTTCTCGACGAAGTTCTGCGCGCCGTAGTACGTTGCCTCGCGGCGAAGACCGGTGCGTGCGCTGTCGTCCTCGATGATGTCCGCCGTGAGAGGGGCAGGAAAGAGGTAGTTGCCTGCGATCGGCGCGCCCACGACCACCATCAGTGCGAGCAGCTCCGCCTCGGCCGGAACCAGCGGCACAAGGCCGGGAAGCGCAGCGAGCGGGAACAGCAGCGCCGACGCGAGCAGCGCTGCGCGGTACGCATGCCGTTTCGTAGTGCGGAGGGCGAGGCGGCCGAAAAATGGGAGCGCGGTCAGCATCGAACAGATCGCGACTGCCGTGAGCACCGCGACCCACGTTCCCTCTTCGTCGCTGCGCAGCACCGCGTTCACGTAGAACGGCAGCAAGCCGATCAGCATCTGGAGGCCGATCTGGAAGAGCACGAACGTGGGCAGGAACAGCAGGAAGTTGCGGTTCGAGAACGTCATCCGCATCGCCTCGCGAAACGGCACGCTCGCCGCGAGCTGCGATGCCTTGGCGCGTTCCCACACACCGGCAAGCCCCACGTAGCGTGCGACGAGCGCGACCGCGCCGATCGCGAGCGCCATTCCGGCAAAGCCGATGTGCTCGACGAACACGCCGCTGACGACGAGTCCGACGGCGGCTCCGGCGGCTCCGAAGTACGTTCGAACGCCGACAACCTTCACGCGGTCCTCGTTGCGCGGCGCAACCTCGGGAAGTAGCGCCTCGTACGGGCCGCCCGCCAGCGTCGAGAAGAGGAAGAACAGCTCGAGCACGAGGAAGAGGTACACGGCCGTCGAGACGGTCCCGCTCTCCGGCGGCGTAAAGAGCAGCACACCGAAGAGCGCCCAGAGTGGCGTCGCGAGGACGATAAAGGGGATCCGCCGGCCCCAGCGCGTGTGGGTTCGATCGCTCCAGTAACCGATCAGCACGTCGTCCAAAGCCTCGAGCACCCTTCCGGCGACAAGGAGGATGCCGAGCAGAAGACGCGGGAGCTGCTGTTCGAGGTCCGCGTCCTCAGGAGGCGCATAGAAGTACAGGAGCCATAGTCCTCGACTCTGTGTCAGCGCCTCGCTGCCAAGGCTGCTCGACGCGTAGAGCAGCTTCGTGCGCAGAGGCAGCACGGTGTTCACGGCGATACCTTCCACCAATCCGCCGACCGGTAATAGTCGACGCGGCGCTGGCACTCGCGACAGCGCTCGGCGCCCTTCCTGCGCGTGCCGCGACAGCGGAGCTCGACCTCGAGGACGCGCCAACGACCGTCTACGGGGCCGGTGGCGACATCATCCTCCTGAACGGCGCGACGCCGCTCGGCCGGCGTCATCCGGGCATCGTGCGGCTCGCAACGGCGCTCGCGCGCACCGGGCAGCGTGTCCTGGTCCCGGACGTTTACGGGATCGACCGTGGCGAGATCGGCGACCGCGGTCTCGCCGCAACCGTGCGCGTCGCGGGCGCGGCGAACGGTCGCTTTGCGTTCTTCGGTGTGTCCGTGGGCACGACCCTCGGACTACTCGCCGCCGAGCAGCCGACCCTCGCGGAGCGTGTTTCGGTTGTCGCCGGCGCCGCCGGCTACGTCGATCTGCCGGACCTGATCCGGATCGCGACAACGCAGCGCTTCGATTCGTCGCCGTTCCTGTTCGAGTGCGTCGAGTGCTCCGTGCGTGCAGCGGCCGCGGGAGAGGCGATCGAGGCGCTGCTGGCGAATCGCGATCCCGCGCGATTCGAGGCACTGTACGCGGCAGTTCCGGATGAGATCCGGGCGGCGATCGAACGACTCTCGCCGAGGCACGGGGCAGAGCGACTCCACGCGCCGGTCCTCATCCTGGCCGACCCCAACGACAAGTACTTCCCGCCCGAGCACGTGGCGCGGCTACCGCAAGCGCAGGTGACGTCGACGACGCTTCTCAGCCACGCCGAATTCGGGCTGGGCCTGCGCGACCTGCCGCGGTTTGCGCCGGTGCTTCGCTTCGTCGCGCAAGCGCTGAAGGCGAGTCGCATGAGCGGCGTCATCAAATGAAGGTGCCGGGTTCCTTGGGGCGAAATCGCAACGGGGCTGCTGGTCTGCCTGGCGCTCTGGGTGACGGCGAGAGAGCCTGTCTCGTGCTGTCTACCTAAAGCGGCCGTACCTGCTGGCTTAGTCGCTCGAGCCGGCGCAGATTCTGGGGTCGCGGTAGGGTCGGTCCGTCCCGTCTCACAGGAGGTGTTGGGGTGCTGTTCCACGTGGCGTGGGAGTTTGTCGATACCAGCGAGGAAGGGATCCGGCGGAATCTGGCGTTCTTCTCGCAGTGGAAGCCGCCCGAGGGCTTCGAGTTCAAAGGCTTCTGGGGGTTCGCAGACGGTTCGGGAGGCGTTGCGATCGTCGAGACCGATAGCGCCAGCGTGCTCGCCCGAGCGACAGCACCGTTCGTGCCGTGGCTGCGGTTCACCACCACACCGATCCTCCCGGTGGAGGAATCGGCCGCGATCGCCGGCGAAGCCGTAAGCGTACGCGACTCCATCGGCTAGGAGGTTGGCTCGAGTTTTGCGGGGCGGGGTCCCGAAGGAACCCGTCCCGTTACCGGCGGTATACACCTGCTCGGGCGGTGCATAGCCCGTGCCCGCCAGCGAGCGTGCGTCGACCTCTGCGCAAGAGGTGGATGGAGAGCGAGGTTCTGTATCTGCTCGAACGATCGTCGTCTTGGTCGTGACCGTCCCCCTCGAGACCGCGGCCGCTTAGTAAGAGGAATCGGACCTGAAGGCGGTGAAGCGAGCCGGAGCGACAGGACTCGAACCCGCGACCTCCAGCGTGACGGGCCGGTACGCGTGACCGGCTGCCGCCCTCCCCACCGCGAGGGCGGCGGCGGGACCCGCGAGCCCACCGCCGAGCGCGGCGACGTCCGCTCGTTCGGTCCGTCTTGCCGGGCGCTCCGAGGTCATCGCTGTCGACCGAGCCTGCGGGAGAGCTCAGCGCCGTTCACGCGGCAGAGCGGAGCCGAGCGGCGACCGCCCGGGACCGTCGTTCTGGCCGGGCGGTGCGGTGTGGCTGTCCGTGTCGTGGAGGTAGGTGAGGACGGCGAGGACGCGGCGGTTGTGCTGGTTGTCGGCGGGGAGGGCGAGCTTGGCGAGGATGTGGCGGACGTGGGTCTCGACGGTCTTGGGGGTGAGCCAGAGGCGTTGGGCGATGGCGCGGTCGGTGAGGCCTTCGGCGACGAGCGCGAGTACCTCGCGTTCGCGCTCGCTGAGCCGGTCGAGTCGGTTGTTGGTCGCGGATCGGTTGAGAAGCAGGTCGACGAGCTCGCGGTCGAGGACCGTCTCACCGCGGTCGATGCGTCGGATTGCGTCGAGCAGCGTGGCGAGCTGCGTGATCCGGTCTTTGAGCAGGTAGCCGCTGCCGGCGGGGTGGTCGCGGAGGAGCGTGAGCGCGTAGTCGGCGTCGACGTACTGGGAGAGGATGAGCACGCCGACCTCGGGCATGGCGGCGCGGATCGCGGTGGCGGCGGCGAGGCCTTCGCTGGTGTGGTTGGGGGGCATGCGGATGTCGATCAGCGCGACGTCAGGTCGGGTTTCGTGGACGGCTTGGAGCAGCTGCCCGCTGTCGGAGGCGGTGGCGGCGATCTCGAGGCCGTTGGCGGAGAGGGCGTGGTGGAGCCCTTCGCGGATTAGCGCGGAGTCGTCGGCTATGACGAGGCGCATGGGATCTCGGCGCGGATCGTCGTGCCCGTGCCCTGTTCGGTGGCGACCGAGAGCTGCCCGTCCAGGGCGCCGACGCGGTCGGCGAGGCCTTGTAGTCCGCCGCCGGTGTGGCTGTCAGCGCCCCCTCGGCCGTCGTCGCTGACCTCGACTACGAGCCGTCCGTCCTTTCGCGCGATCGAGACTTGGGCGGAGTGCGCGTGGGCGTGTTTGGCGATGTTCGTGAGCGCTTCGGCAATGACGAAGTAGGCGGCGCTTTCGATCGCCTGCGGGTAGCGGTCGTCGCCGATCCGAGTGCTGACCGGAAGCGGCGCGCGGGCGGTGAGGCTGCGTACGGCGGCGGCGAGGCCTTGCTCGCTCAGGATGGAGGGGTGGATGCCGCGGGCGAGGTCGCGGAGCTCGTGCATCGCCGCCTGCAGCTCGGCTTCTGCCTGTTCGAGCAGTTGCGGGTCGCCGTGGTGGTCGCGGAGGAGCTGGAGGGCGAGGCCGAGCGCGAGCAGGCGTTGCTGGGCCCCGTCGTGCAAGTCGCGCTCGAGCCGGCGGCGCTCGGCGTCGCCGGCGTTGACGATCCGCCGCCGCGAGGCGCGCAGCTCGGCAAGCTGGGCGCGCAGCTGCGCCTGCAGACGGGTGTTCTCGAGCGCGAGCCGCGCGGCCGAGCCGGCCGCCTCGAGCAGCGGCCCCTGCCCGAGCAGCCGCTCGTCGTGGACGAGCCAGCGAGCGGCTCTCGTTCCGGTCCGATTACCGTCACCGCTCGCCCCGGCGCGGCTGCAGTCACCTCGAGCGTCTCTCCCTGCTCGTCGATGAACTTCTGCCGCTCAGGAAGCCAGAGCCCGAGCTCGAGCGTTGGATCGCCGAGCGAGCGAGCAAGCGCCGAGCGGACGTCGCCGGGCCGCGCGGAACCGAGCTCGACCACCAAGTTGCCGAGCGCGCCGCGACGGCGGCGGACGATCGCGATCCCGAGGAAGATCGCTACCGGCAGGATCAGCGTGTTCGCCTGGTCGACGCGATCGAGTGGCCCCAGCGGCTCACTCCAGCCGCCGAGCCAGACGATCCGCTGCGCGATGAACTCGCTCACCGCGAAAACGACGGCGAAGCCGAGCGGCAAAAGCGTCACGCGGGCTCCCGGCGGCGCTTGCCGCAAGCGGCGCAGCAGCAACGCTACGAAGGCCGCGCCGCCCACGATGAAGATCGTCCAGAACACCTGGCCCGCAGGCGTGATGTCGAATGTCGTGCCGGTAAAGAGCAGTGAGGGGACGCGCGGCGCGCAGCTCGAGCAGCCGCGAGGGTCGGCGAAGAGCAACGGCGGGGTCATCCAGGCGAGCCCGAGCACGAAGCAGCCGATGACGAGCAGGCGCTCGAGCCGGTCGCGGACTCGCCCGGACGGGTAGGAGAACACCATCAGCATGTAGGTGGCCGGCACAAGCCCGATCGCGAGCGCCGAGAGCGTCGCCGCCAGACGCGAGGTCGGCCAGTCGACGGCGAAGTCGACTGCCATCTCGGCCGACAGCCAGGCGAGGATCAGCAAACCCATCCGCCGCCGCTCCGGCCAGCGTCCCACGGCGAGCGCGGCCGCGACGGAGACACCGCTCGCGAAGACGAAGAAGGCAAAGCCCGTGTCGGCCGTGTCGAGCTCAAGCTGACGGACGACGTCGATCGCCAGCAGAACGAGGACCGCGGCCGCCGCCGCGGGTAGCCAGCCGCCCAGCGAGCGTCCGTTCACGGCAATTGCAAGACCGCCCTGAGCCGGGCCGCGGTCAACTCGTGTTTGGGCACGAATTTGCATCCCGCCGGCCAGTCGAACGACTCCCCGAAGTCTGACCGGCTGCGGCTCGACGTCAAGACCACCAGCGGCGCCCGGGCCGCCTGCGCAAGCTCCGCCCCAAGCAGCAGGCCCGAGCGATCGGGGAGCACGACATCCAACAGCACGACGTCCGGTCGCAGCCGCGCCGCCTCCCGCAACGCGGCGGCGGCATCGGTCGCCTCTCCCACGACCGCGAACCCGGCCTCGCCGAGCAGCCGCGCGGCCAGCTCTCGGAAGCTCGGATGGTCGTCGACGATCAGCACCCGCGTGGGCACCTCCGGATCGTGACAGTCGCCGGCTCAGGGACATCCCTGAACCTCCCGCAGCTTCAGGGAACCCCCTGACGACCCCCTGCCGCCAGGGGGCTAGCGTCGTCGACCTCGACCGGAACAACCACCAAAGGCGACGACACGAACACCAGGAAGAAGCTCGTTCTCCTCACGTCAGCATGGTCGCCGGCTGCTGCCGCAGCGGTCGGCGTGGCCGTGCTCGGGTCGGCGTTACTGGCGGCTTGCGGTTCGTCCATACACGCGGGGAGCGCGAATCCGCCAACTCCGCGAGGGGACTTCTACCAGCCCCCGCGTCCGCTCCCTGACCGACGTCCCGGCACGCTCATCTGGGCGGAGAAGGTGCCTCTGCCGCTGAACCCGCCCGCGACCATCTGGCGGATCCTGTACCACTCGCGGAGCCTGTCGGGCCAGGACATCGCGGTCTCGGGATTCGCGATCGTTCCGACTGCTGCGGCGCCATACGGCGCGCGTCCGGTGTACGCCTGGGCGCACGGCTCGGTGGGTCAGGCCGACCGGTGCGCTCCCTCGCACGACCTCAGAAGCAACCTTCCACCGTACGGCGGTCAACTGGTCGACCGCGGAGCCGCGCTGGTGGCGACCGACTACGAAGGGCTCGGCACACCCGGGGAACCAACGGTGTACATCGGGATCGCGGAAGGGCACGCGGTGCTCGACAGCGTCCGCGCGATCAGACAGCTTCCAGGCGTGGGCAGGCTCGGGCCGGTGGTGATCGCCGGCCACTCACAAGGAGGCGGCGCGGCCCTGTGGGCGGGGTAGCTCGCGCACTCCCACGCTCCGGTCCTACACGTTCGCGGCGTGGTCGCGCTCGCACCTGCCGCCGAGCTCGCGACGACCCTCGAGGCGTATCGCACGCCCCCGTTCAGCGACTACCTCGGCTCCGCGCTATGGGCGATCGAGGGCCTCAGGGCTGCCTACGGCACCCAGCCGCTCGATCTCAACCGGGGGCTGACACCCGCAGCCCGCGCATATCTACCTCGGGTCGACCACGAGTGCGCAGCGCAGACGATCGCGCGGTGGCGGGGGAAGCCGTTCGGCGCGGTGTTCGCACGCGACCCCTTGTCGGCGCCCTCTATCGTCAAGCTCCTCGACGAGAACTCGCCCGGCGGGAGCGACCCACACGTGCCGATCTTCCTCGCACAGGGGAGTCGAGACGAGCAGATCCCCATGAGGGTCTCGGCCAAGCTCGAAGCGCGCTATTGCCGGCTGGGCGCCACCGTCACCCGCCGCGTGTACGACGCCGATCACGACGGCGTGCTCGACGCCGCGACCAGCGACGTCCTCGCCTGGATCAACGATCGAGTCCACGGCCGTCCCGCGCCGTCCAGCTGCTCGACTCGCAGCACGGCCAAGGCCGAGGGGCCGGGCTCTGCCGTGGCATCGACCGGATGACTCGTGACCGTTCCCGACAAATCGAAAGGAGCAGCCATGTACGCACGTGTCGCAACGTTCGAGGGCGATCCCGCCAAGCTCGATGAAGCCATCAGCAGAGTGAGAGGCCGAGTCGAGTCCGGCAGTTCGCCCGCAGGACTCGAAGGCGCCAAGATGCTTATGCTCGTCGACCGTAAGACCGGCAGAGGCCTCGGCGTCACCCTGTTCGAAAGCGAGGAGGCGATGCGCCGCGGTGACGAGGCGCTGAACACGATGCCGGGAGCCGGCGGCACGCGCACCTCGGTCGAGTTCTACGAGGTACCCGTACACACCCTTGGCGGAGAGATTGCTCCGCGGGCGGTGGACCGAGAGGCAGATCGATGAGCAGCGGGAGGGAAGCGAACCGATGAGGATGATCCCGACGTTCATGCCGGCCGGAATCGAGCTCTTCTTCCAGGAAGTCTTCGACGCGGTTAAGGATCGCTCCGCTCCTCCGCCACCGGTGTCGGCGGAACTCATCGACCGTCTCGTAACGGCCTCGCCGCGATATGGACTCGAGTTCGTTTCTGCCTCCGCCTGGCTGACACGAGGCAGTGGCATCGGCAGGACTTCGACCCCAGGACGCGCGCTCGGCTAAACCGGTGGTTCCGCGACCGCGTGTGTGTGACCACGGATCTTGACTGGCGGCGCCGCGAGGCATAGGACCGCGCCATGAAAGATCTCACCATCTCGCTGACCGACCAGCCGGGCTCGCTTGCAGCGCTCGGCGAGGCGACCGGACGCGCAAACATCAACATGGAAGGCGTGTGTGCGTACGTCGAGGACGGCAAGGCGGTCGCGCACATCTGCGTCGACGACGCGGACGGTGCGCGGCGCGCGCTGAAGGAGGCGGGGCTGGAGGTAACCGGCGAGCAGGACGTGATCGTCGTCCAGCTCGAGGACCGGCCCGGCGTCCTCGGCGGCGTCGCGCGACGGATCGCGGACGCCGGCGTGAACCTCAAGCTCGCCTACCTGGCCACGGGAACACGACTCGTTGTGGCTGCCGACGACCTCGACCGAGCCGAGACCGCAATCTAGTCCTAAGTTCCTTGATTAGGTGGCGGGTTTTGGCTTGCCTGCGGCGGTTGCGCGGCCGGCAAGCTCACGCGTTCGTGACTACGGTCGGAGCTCTTCGCGCGGCTTGATCGGGTGCTCGCTGGGACGCTCGCGGCGGCCGCTCCGCCCTCCCGCCTGATCGTCTCGAGCGGCTGACGAGACCTGCCCAACGGCTTCGCCGTCGAGGAGTCGATGCATCTGCTCGGTCACCGCGCTGTCAAGGGGTTTTCGGCTGGGAACCGCCCCGCCAGAACCGGCCCGTCCGAAGGTCGGCGAGGTCGCGTCCTGACTGCTCGAGCGCCTACCCGCGAGCGCCGACGAGCTCGTCCTTGCGAAGACCGTCGACAGCAGCCTGCGACGTCGTCAGGACGACGGTGTGGTAGCTCTCGATCAGGGTCAGGATCCGCTCGCGCGGGCCGTTCAGCCACTCGTCTGACCCGTAGAAGCGATCTTCCTGTTCGTCGCGGTCGGCGAGCGAGGCGAAGGCACGAATCAGGACGTACTCCTCGACGCCCTCCTCGTTCTGCTCGGAGGGGCCGAAGCGCACCACGTCGATCTCCAATGCCTGGAGGAGCGGGACGCTCTGCTCCCGCACGAGGCGGTGGAACGCGTCACTCGTTCCTTCCTTCAGGCGATATGTGCGGATCTCCAGGACCGGCATCTGCATAGCATCACATCCGTGGAGACCACCCCGTTCTGGCTCGAGCAGGCGCAGCCGTCCGTGCCTGCGCAAGAGCTCGACCGGGTCGATGTTGCCGTGATCGGCGCCGGGATCACCGGCTGCGCCTGTGCGCACGCGCTTGCCGAGGGCGGGCTGCGCGTCCGCGTGCACGATGCGCGCGGAGTCGGCACGGGCGCGAGTGGACGCAACGGCGGCTTCGCGTTGCGCGGCGCTGCCGCGCGCTACGACGTCGCACGCGAGACCTACGGCGCCGAGGCCGCCCGTGAGCTCTGGCAGCGCACCGAGACCGCGCTCGACCGGTTGGAAGCGCTCGCGGGAACTGCGTTCCGTCGCACAGGCAGCCTGCGCCTGGCCGCCGACGTCGAGGAGCGCGTCGAGATTCGTCTGGAGTACGAGGCGCTGGAGGAAGACGGCTTCGCGGCGGAATGGCGCGAGGACTTCCCGCATCTCCGTCCGGATTTCCGCGGTGCGATCTTCCATCCGCACGACGGTTCGGTCCAGCCGGCACTCTTGGTGCAACGACTGGCGGACCGTGCCGCCGATGCCGGTGTCGCGTTCGAGGAGCACCACCGAGTTGCGTCCCTGGACGAGCTCGAGGCCGAGCAGGTCGTGATCGCCACCGATGGATCCGGCCGCGGGCTCGTCCCGGAGCTCGACGAGGCGCTCTGGCCCGCGCGCGGACAGGTGATCGCGACGGAGCCGCTGCCGGACCGCCTCTTCGACTGTCCCCACTATGCGCGCCAAGGCTTCGATTACTGGCAGCAGCTACCCGACGGGCGCGTCGTGCTCGGCGGCTTTCGCGACTTCTCGATCCTCACCGAGATGACCGACGAGGAGACGACCACGGAGCCGATCCAGGATGCGCTGGATGCGTTCCTGGCCGAGCTGCTCGGCTGCATGCCAGAGGTGACGCACCGCTGGGCGGGCATCTTCGGCCTCACACAGGACCTGCTGCCGCTCGTGGGTCCGGTGCCGGGCCACGACGGCGTCTGGGTGGCGGCGGGCTACTCGGGGCACGGCAACGTCTTCGGGGTTCTGTGCGGCGAGCTCGTCGCGGCCGCGATGCTCGGTCGCTCGGATTCCCTGCTCGGGCTGTTCGCGCCCGCGCGGCTCGTCCAGCACGTTTAGCGGCGTTTGTTGTTCCGTTAAGCGTTCGTTGCGAATGCCGACACGTGGCGGCGTTCTGCTTACCGTCTGTGTGCAGTGAGCCCTCCCAAGGTTGCGGTGCTCGTGGCGGCGTCGGTGGCGCTGCTCGGCACGTCCGCGCCCGAGGCGGCGACGGCGAACGCACCGGCCGTTCGGACGATCGAGATCTCGTATCGCGCGCACGACGGATTGATGCGACGGGCCTACGTGCTCCTGCCGGCGTGGTACGGCCCGACGCGTCATCCGCCGATCCCATTCGTGATTTCGCCGCACGGCCGCGGCGTCAGCGCGGAAGAGAACATCCGGCGCTGGGGTCACCTCCCGGCCGAGGGCGGCTTCGCCGTCATCAACCCAGAAGGCCAGGGGCGTGCGCTCACGCTGTACTCGTGGGGTGACCCCGGCGAGATCCGGGATCTGGCGCGGATGCCGGAGATCGCGGAGCACGCGCTTCCCTGGCTGCGGATCGATCGGCGTCGCGTCTATGCGTTCGGCGGCAGCATGGGTGGACAGGAAACGCTCTTGTTGGTGGCACGCTTTCCAAACGTTCTCGCCGGCGCGGCGTCGTTCGACGCGCCGACAAACATGGCCGCGCGGTACCGCGCGTTCGTCCGGTTACCGTTGGGCGCCGGGCTTCAGCGGCTTGCGCGAGTCGAGATCGGTGGCACACCCGAGACCGATCCGAGCGGGTATGCGCGGCGGAGTCCACTCGACTGGGCGCGCAAGATCGCGTTCTCCGGCGTGCCGCTGCAGATCTGGTGGAGCACCCGGGACAGGATCGTCACGGACGAGTGGGACGAGTCGGGACTCCTGTACCGGCTGGTGAAGCGATTGAATCCCCGCGCGGCCGTGACCGAGTTCGTCGGCGACTGGGCGCACACGACGGAGATGAAATCGCACGGCTATCTCCCGTATGCACTCTCGCGCTTCGGCCTGATGTCGCCGCGGCCCGGGCCGCCGCCGCGGCCGCCGCGGTTGTTCGTTTAGGGGGTCGCGCGAGCCGCGTTCCGCTCCTATGGTGCGACGGCCGTGCTCTCACGTCGCACAGCCTCATTGCTTGCCGGTCTCTGCGTGGCCCTTACGCTCGCAGGTGTCGCCGCTGCGTCGTCCACCGATCCGAAGGTCGCGATCAGTGCAGTCGACCAGGCGTGGGCCGAGGCAATCGTGCTGACCAGCGCGGACCTCGGGAAGGGCTGGTCGACCAGTGTAGGTCTCGGTGACAGCGATTCCGGAGACACCACGGACGACTCGAGTTGGTGTCCAGAGGGAACCCCGGACGAGTCGGATCTGACGGTCACCGGGGGAAGCAGCTCGCCGGATTTCGAACGTGGGCACGCGTCTGTCTCGTCCGCCGCACTCATCTGGCAGACGGCAGATCAAGCGCAAGCCGACTGGGAACGGTGGACGAGTGCGATGCCCGCCTTCATGAAGTGCCTTGCGAGCGTCTTCACCGGAACGATCGCCGGGCTCAGGGTGAGCGCGGCGGTAAGCGGCCCCTTGGCGGTGTTCGCAGGCGCCGCACCGAGAGTTTCGGCGTATCGGCTCAAGATCGTTTTCAAGCCGCCGGCGCGGCGAAAGAAGAAGGCGAAACCCCTAATTGCCTATTTCGACGTTGCCTTCTTCGGCACCGGCCGCGCATTCGGCTGGGCCTTTATGGACTCGTTCAGCCCCAAACCGCTGACTCTTGCCTATGAGCGCACGCTGATCGAAAAGATGGCTGCGCGTATGGCGAACGATCCGGCCGCTGTACCGGCCCCCTAGACCGTCACCGCATCACGCCAGGAGTGCTGCGGCTCATAGCCGAGCAGCCTCCGGGCCTTGTCGATCGAGAGCAGCGTGTCGTACTCGCCGCCGGTCTCACGATATGGGACCGATGGATAGATCTCGGCCATCAGGTCGCGGCTCGGCCGGGTCATGACCGTGTCCGCCGCGGCGATGATGAAGTGCTCCGCCCCGACGTCGGCGTCGAGGGCGAGACGGCAGCCAAGCGCGACGTCTCGGACCTCGACGTAGCCCCACAGATTCCAACGGCGAAGTCGCGCATCCTCCCAGAACGACGGGAACCGCTCGTAGTCGTGCGGCTCCATGATGTTGGAGAACCGCAACGCCACGTGCGGCCTCCCAGTCCAGCGATGCAGCTGGCGCCCCAGCTCCTCGGAGAGGAGTTTCGAGAGGGCGTAGCTCGACTGCGGGTAGGGCGGATGCTCCTCGTCGATCGGCGCGTACGCCGGTTGCTCCCGTTCGAACGGCAGGCCGAGGATGGTCTCGCTCGACGCCCAGACGACGCGTGCGATCTCGAGCACGCGCGCCGCCTCGAAGACGTTGTACGTGCTGAGCATGTTCGTCCGGAACGTCGTCGCCTCGGTCTGGATCCGGTTCGCCGGGATGGCAGCGAGGTGGACGACGGCTTCGGCGCCGGCCAGGCATTCGGCCGCCTGGCCGAAGTCCGTCAGGTCGGCAACCAGGAACTCCGACGGTGTTTGCGCGGGACGCACGAGGTCGACGCCCAGCACGTGGTGATCGTGCTCCGCCAGGTCGAGCACGACTGCTTGCCCTGCCTTCCCGCCGGCGCCGGTGACGACGACGTACATGAGGCGGAGACTATTCGGGATCGATCGGCGTCAGCTCGACGAGGCCCATTGCTGCCGCGTCAGACGATAGAGCCGAAACGGCCAACCATTCCTGGCGACGCCGTCACGCTCGAACGACATGCCGAGTTTCTCCATGACTCGTCCGGACGCCCCATTCGCAGGATGGTGGACGGCGACGATGCTCTCGAGCTCGAGCCGTTCGAACGCTTCATCGCGGACGGCACGCCCGGCCTCAGTCGCATGCCCCTGGCCCCACGCCGTCCGCGCGAGCATCCAACCGATCTCGACCTCGTCAGGCGAGACCCCAGTGCAACCCTCGCCCAAGTACTTCGTGTCGGTAAAGCCGAGCCCGGCACCATTCGCCTTCGCGACGATCCAGCGTCTGCCGAAGCCGTGTTCCTGAACACGGCCGAGCGAGGCCGCGAAGTTCCGCTCGGCGATATCGCGGGAGAACGGCCCGCCCGGCGCCCAATACCGCATGGTGTTGGGATCGGCGGTGAGGGTGACGAACTCCTCGAGTCGCGACACGTCTAAGGACTCTAGGAGAAGGCGCTCAGTCTCGATCACGTCCACGT
>JBKPGW010000216.1:0-4156 GCA_046729555.1 Actinomycetota bacterium
CCGCTTCTGCTGACGCTCGAGCTCGGCGACCCGCTCGTCACGCCACTCGTTGAACGTCACATACTCGTGCTTTCGCCTCGGTCGATCCGTCTCATGGACGAGGACGCGATAGCCCGATTCCACCAGCCTCCCAATGTCCTCGAGCGTAATCAGCCCGGCGATCTCCGACGTCGACTCCTCCGTCCGATGGGCGAAGAGGTCGAGCCCGAAGCGGCCGACGTCCCGCATCATCGCCGGGTCACGCGCCGTGATCGTGACGAAGAAACGCCGGCGAGACTCGTCTGGCATCGGCCCTCCTTTGCGAGCGAGCCTTTCGCACTACGTGACGGAAGTCAAGCACACGTGGCGCTGCCCGCCGCGGCCTCGACTCAGGCGCGTGGGGTTCGAAAACGCGGTCGCGCTTTCCGATTCCCCGATTTGCAGCGGGATCCAGGAATGAACCCGTAGGTTCAGAAACTCTGTCGCGCTCGGAATCCACCGATTTTGCAGGCCGATCGTGCTCGTCGGTCAGCCGCGCAGAGATCAAGCTTGTGGCCCCACACCTGACTCGCTGCCGGTCGACTCCGGCCGCGGTTACTTCCCGCGCGCGGTCTTCTTCTTTGGCTTCGGTTTGCTTGTCTTGCCAGACTTGCCTGGCGCCGGATCCTTCTTCGGCCGCTTCGGTGACACCGGCTCCCTCCTTCCTTGGCTGCCGGTACTTTGGTGGTTGCGCGTTCGCATTCGCTCGAAGGCTCCCTCTCGCCCAGCGGAGCGATCCGCCCGGAGATAGAGATCGGCAAGCCCGGCCTGCCAGAGCACGGAGCCATCGTGTCCCAGGCCGGAAACCGCGATTGTGAACGGCTGCTGCAAACGAGCAAGACCGGCGAAGGTCGCGCGCCGGTGCCTTCCGCTGAGCCTGAGCCGGGCGACGGCGGCATCGCGGCTGTCCCAGCAGACGACCTGCCAGAAGAGCGGGTCAGCCTCGGCAGACCAGGCCACTCCTAGCTGATCACGAGTCGCCCGAACAACGCGGAGCGCGTCCCCACCCGAGCCTGCGGCCCTCCCCCGGAAGTTGGTTCGGCTCGGAGACCTGTCGCCGCTTGGTGCTGGCTGACTGCGCATGCGGATGCGAGCGATCCTAGCCATGATCCCCGCCCCGCGAACCTGTCCGCGGGGCTCGACCAGGGAGAGGGCAAGGCCGTGCTGCTCGGTTTCCCCTCTCGACTCGGACGCAGCAAACTCATTGGAACTCGCGGCCGGTCTACACGGCCCGACCGCAACTGGCGCACGAGCGCCTCGTTCGGTTGATCGCGAGCCCGCCCATGTCGCGGTGATCGCGAGCCCTGTGGGACCGGAAACTCGAATCGACGACGACGGCGGGCGACCTACTCACCAACGCGACGGTCATGTCGGCGGCGGTGATGGCCGAGGCCTGGCGTGAGCAACGCCTGGTTCGGGGATCGGCGGACCCGCTCGGCGAGCTCGACGACCGCCTCGATCAGCTTCTCCCCCTCAAGCAGCGCGAGGTCGTTGTGGTCGGCGCCCGCGATCTCCACGACACCCGTAGCAACGAAAATGCCGGCGGGGGTCGGGCCCTCGTCGTATGTCGCGCGGTGCCGCCGCAGTCGCCGCGCGTCCCCTCGGCGGGGCCCGGCCCCGCGGCGGTTCGGCGTAAACGTTGTGTGAGCGCAGCGGCGGTTTGTCGCGGCAATGGCGTTTTCTCCTTGGGGGCGCAGCACAGGGGGAGATGCGCGCCCCCTCGATCCGGCTGCGGAAACGCGCAAGAGTCGCGGTGGGCGGGTCTGCGGCCTCTCTCGATCCTGACGGCTCCTCCCTGATCTCCCCTGGGAGAGCCGATCGGGTCGGACTGCGGCTTTTGAGATCCCGGAGGAGAGTTCGGCATCGACCCCGACCGGACTCTCCGCCCCCGCCGCTCGTTCATCGCTGCCTCGAGCTCGAGCTCGGCAGCGGCTCTTCGTCTAGTCGGTCTCGCCTTCCGGTAACGCTGCTGGCTGTGCGTTACCGGTCTTGAGATGGCCGCACCCAAGGCAGAGGAAGGATCCGCTGGGAAGCGGCACGCCAAAGACCTCGCCACACTCAGGGCATCGCTCTAGCTCGCCCTCGCGGAACCACTGATGCAAGTCGAAGTCGTGCATGCGCTGTGACCGTCTCTCTCGAAAGACATCGTGCGCCTTTCTCTGAAGCAGTACAAGCAGAACGCTCTGCGGCGCTGAGAGTTATTGACCGGTTTATGCGGCGAGCCGCGTGAGAGGGTGTCAGGGCCGGTTGTCCGCTCGTGCCTCTAACTAGGAGCGCTTCTCGTCCTCGTCATCATCGTCCCAGTCCCCGGACAGTGCTCTCGGCCAGCCGTAGTAGATGCGCGGCCGAGTGGTCGCCGCAAAGCAGTTCGAGCAGAGAAGCCGTTCCTCATCGCGCCCCGGGGAGGCAACGTCAAACCCGCGCTCCGGCACGACGCCGCAGTTCCAGCACCGATCTCCGGCACCCTCAGTCATGCCCTCTCGAGTGTGCCGAACTCCCGCCGCGCTTGTGACGCGCAAGGGGAGTCCGAGCGGCCGTCAATCCCGGGCGGTTGGTTGTGATATCCAACCGTCAAGACGCTCGAACTCCCGTAACAGGACGTTCCTCAGGGCCCAAAACTTGCGCCTCGCGGTCGTACAGCTCGCCGGGGTGCACCAAGCCGTTCTCCTAGCTCAAAGTCCCGCAAATTCAACCCTTTAGCCAGGCGTGTTGTCCGTCATTTCCGCGAATGCTGAGAATCGCCGTCGGCTGCGTTGCGGCGCGGCCGGCGGCTGAGGCAACGACGGTGCGGCGCTGTTCGAGGCGGTCTGCGCGCACGAGCCAGCGGGAATCGTCGCGAAGGAATGCGCAAGCCGCTACCAGCCGGGTTCACTCGGTTGGGTGAAGACCAAGAACCGCGACTACTGGCGGTACGAGCTCGAGCGCGAGTCCGCGATCAACAAGCGCCGCGAGCGGATGTTTGTCTAGATCCCGGGCCGGAGGGCTTCAGCTTTCGTCCGAATTGTCAGCGTGACAGCGGACATCGACAACCTCGGTGCCGCGCCGCCGGGGGGACCGTTCGCCGTCACCATCAAGATGCTCACGTATTTCGATGAGGTCGAAATGTCTAACGCCGATTTCTGGTGGTTCCCGGCATGGTCGAGCTTTCCGCTGCGCACTCCTTCTCCAACATGGAGCTGCGCTACGTCGACGCCGGCGGCGACCTTTACCAGATCATGGGGGGTGTCGACATTACGGATGCCGTCATCGACGCCAACCGCAGCAACAACTACAAGTACCACTTTTGGTGGGCATGGAACCCGCAATTCGCTCCCGGGACGGAGACCTCGTTGCACATAGAGACAAGAATGGAGAACGGCAAGCGAGTAACCAGGAAGACGCTGGGAGCAAGCCGCTGGATTGATCGCGACGTCGGAGTTACGACGACGAACATAAGACTGACACGACGGCACTCAGCCCGTAGCTCTCCGCAATCCGCCGCACGGTCTTGGCAGCGACATCGCGGTCTTGAGTCCGGGCAAACCCTATGGCCTGTGGGTCCCATAAACTCGCGCACCGGCTTCTGCGGCTCCGCCCGCCTGATGGAAACGGGTGGGCAGTCGGTGTGTCCTGCGCGGGATAGGGTCGCCGGATGCGTACTCGGCGTCTGCTGCTTGAGGGCCTTTCCTTTGCTTACCTTGTCCAGCCGGCGACGCTTCTCCGCTGGCATCGCGCACTCGTCCGCCGCCGCTGGAGGTATGAGGGCCGACGGCCTGGCCGGCCGCCGCTGCTCGCACAGAGGCGACAGCTGATCCTACGGCTGGCGGCGGAGAACCCGAGCTGGGGATACAAACGGATCCATGGTGAGCTGGTCGGGCTCGGGGTTCCCCTGGCGGCGAGCAGCGTCTGGACCTGCTCCACCGCCACGGCATCGAGCCCGCACCGACACGCGCGAGCGTGAGCTGGCGGGAGTTCCTGCGCCAGCAGGCGGCCGGGATCGTGGAGTGTGACTTCTTCACGGTCGAGACGCTCTGGCTGCGACGCCTGCACGTGCTCTTCTTCATCGAGCTCAAGCGTCGTCGCGTGCATCTGGCCGGCGTGACCGCTAACCCGAACGGCGCTCGGGTCGCGCAGCAGGCGCGGAACCTGATCATGACGG
>JBKPGW010000217.1:0-10736 GCA_046729555.1 Actinomycetota bacterium
TCGCGGCGCTCGGAGAAGAACACCTTGTCCGGGGAGGTGATCCGGACCTCGCGGCCGTCGATCTCGAGGAGCTCTGCGCTCGGCGATCCCAACGCCGACGATGCTATCCCCGCCCGAGGCGGCTCGGCGCCCGACGCAGTAAAGCGGATGATGGGACTCGAACCCACGACCTTCTGCATGGCAAACGGGTCGTGGGTTCGGCCCATCTCACACTCAAACCCGCATAGCTGTGGTTTTCTGGCGCCTCGCGACATCGGAGCAGCGCACTCGAGAACATGCTGATTTGCGGACGGTTCCAGTCGGTTTGGGCACTGGATCACGACCAGTGCCCATTGGGCTGCGCGGCTCCGGACACCCGGGAGGTTCAGATTCCCGGCAGGATTTGAACCTGCGACCTCCGGGTTATGAGACCAGCCGATCCAGATCAGCTGAGGTCAGCTTGGCTCAGCTCAGGCAGATTCGATCAGCTCAGGTCAGCTGGTATCACCTCATCCGGTTACAAAATCGGTGCAAGATTCGCGTCAGTTCTGACAACACGCGAGCACGTCAAAACGGACGATTTTCGCGAAACAGAAGCGATGGCCGCTCGGACGCAAGCTCGGACCCTCACGAGCGCAACCTCCTGATGGAGCTTGGCGACAGAGGCATCCGACCGCGGTTTCTCGTCCGTGACCGCGACAGCAAGTTCACCTGTGACTTCGATCAGGTCTTCCGCTCCGAAGGCATACGGGTGATCAAAGCACCGGTGCAGGCGCCGAAGGCGCGGGCGCAGGCCGAGCGCTGGGTCGGAAACGTTCGGCGCGAGTGCCTCGACCGATTGCTGATTGTCGGCCGCCGCCACCTCGTACACGTGGTCCGCGAATACGCGCAGCGCTACAACACGCATCGGCCCCACCGCTCGCTCGATCAGCGGACGCCGCTTGCCAAGCCGCCGATCAATGAGCCGGCGCCACGTGCTGAGTTGCCGCAGCTCGATCTCCTCCGCCGTCGCGACCGGCTCGGCGCTTGCTGCGCGAGTACAGAATCGCTGCGTAGCCGGCCGCTCCTCGAATCCCGACGCTCACACGCCTCGGGGGCGAGCCTATCCACCTTGCCAAGCTCGAAGCAGTCTGGTACTCACGCGCGCGCGTGAACAAGGACGGTAGGCGCTGACAAGACTGACTCGCGGGGTGCACGGGGTGTCCGAGCAGAGCCGGGATCGAGCTCCGGGGAAAGCCCGAACGGAGTTCTCGGCACCCACAGGATCGACGACCCGGCGTTCGTCAGGAAGGTGCATTGACGCGCTCAGACTTCTAGAGCGCCGCGATGGTGCGGAGGGGAAGCCACCTCCGGCCGCATCCCTGCCTTATCCCATGACCGGTTGGATGAATCAATGTCGGGGTACAGGACCAGCGGCGCCCAGGGTTTTCGTTGCCCCTAACTCTCCCCGGGGAGCGCAGCCGATGCAGCGTCTGACACAGGCGCCGCCGCCCTGGGCACATCGCTAGCGCTCGTGGGCGCGCAGCGGGCGCCACACGCTAGGCCACAGAATGGTCCCGGCCCCTAGGCCGCAGGGGTCTCTCCCCTGAACCCGGGCCGCAGAGGGGTCGTCCCCCTAACCCCCGGCGCCCGTGCGCGCTGGTCGCGATGTTCCCCTCACGGATATCCGATGTCAAGACCGGAATGGTTAGCGCTTGGCGGTGCTGCGCTGCTCCCTCCTAGCCGCGGTGCCTTCTTTCCAGGATTTCGCTTCGCCAACGGCAGGCTCGCCGGTACACGACCGGACCGTTCGCGCCCAAATCGTCCACTTCGCGCCCGGATCCGCGCGGTGAGGTCACGTGCCGACGATTTGTCTGGACAACCCGGCTGCGCTCCCACCTGCACGATTTACAAACCGTCCCGGCGGAGACGGCGGTCCCGTGTCGTCTTTCGGCTCTTCCGCGACAACCAACTGTCGAGCTGTCAGGCGGCGATCGACGCTTGAGAATGCTCGTTAAGCGCCGGAGGAACGCAGCGATGCAAGATCACCTCATGGGGCGAGTGGCGACGGATGTGGTTTCGGCTGCGGGCGCTCAGGCGACGGCGTTCGTCATCCTCGGGTCGATCGTGATTCCACTCGCGATCCTGACGGCTGTGTGCTGGTTCTTCTGGAAGCACCGTCACGACGACTGACGCTCGACTAAGGCGACATCGACGCGGAAAGATCGCCAGCTATGGCTCGCCGCGGGCGCGGCGCCTGCTAGCGCGCCTGGCCGAGGTCTCTGTCGCGCTTCCACCAAAACGCGACACCTCGCCCGCGGGAACAGGTGACGAGGGCCCGACCATGCACCGCGTCTGCGGTAACCAGGTGCCGCAATCACCACGCCGGCGGAGCACAAGACGGGGCTGCAAAACGGCGTCTACCTCTGTATGGCGAGCCGCGCCCCAGAAAGCAGAAGCGCGCTTCTTCTCGACGAGGCGCACGACGATGTTTTCCGTTGGCGGCTGGAACAGTTTCTCGAGCTCGGCTTCAGCACCGAGGAGGCGGCGACCCTAGCTGAGTCGGAGGCAGACCTCGCCCAGGCGCGCACGGTCCTTGGCGGCGGCTGTACTCTCGCGGTCGCGTTTCGCATCCTGCTCTAACTGCTGCCACCCAAGACTCGCGCTCACCGTCCACTCGGCCAGTGCGCCGCCGCGCACGCCAGGACACCCCGGCCAGGAGCCTGGTTGCGCGTCGCTCTTCCGCCAGAAGGCGACGCCCGAGTACTGCCTGCTTCGCAGTTATCGAGCGTGCTCCGGCTTGACTGCACAACCGCGCGTGTTCTGATACTCGCGCGCGCGCGTCAACGTTAAGCTCGGTTCCACTTGCAAGTCGGTGCATTAGTGCGCGATCGGAGTTTCGGCACCGATCAAAGTGTCGCGTTCCGCCGAAGGGGGGACACGAGCAGAGCAAACGACGGTGCGTGCCGTGGCCGGCCGCCGCTGGAGGGGCAGAGGCTCGCGGGTGAGGGATCATCGCTAGGATCGCTCGCCTGCGCATGCGCGGTCGGCCAGCATCAAGCCGTGACAGGGATCCAGGGCGAACCCGCCCCTCCCGGGGCGATGCCGCAGGCCCGGGTGGTGATGGCCTCCGCCTTGTTCGGGCGACTCGTGATCAGCTGCGAGTCGCCTGGTCTGCCGCGGCCGCCCCCGTCTGCTGGCAGGTCGTCTGCTGGGACAGCCGCGATACCGCCGTCGCCCGGCTCAAGCTCGGCGGAACGCACCGGCGCGCGACCTTCGCCGGTCTTGCGTGTTTGCGACAGCCGTTCACGATCGCCGTCTCCGGCCTGGGACGCGATGGCTCCGTGCTCTGGCAGGCTGGGCTAGCCGATCTGTATCTGCGGGTAGATCGCCCCGCTGGACGAGAGGGAGCCGGCGAGCGCAGGCGCGAAGGTACGGCCAGCCAAGGAAGGAGGGAGCCCGTGTCACCCAAGCGGCCAAAGAGGGATGCGGCGCCAGACAAGACCGGCAAGACGAGGAAGCCCAAGCCGAAGAAAAAGACCTCGCGCGGGAAGTAGCCGCGGCTCAGCTCCTCCCTCCGCCGCTGCATCATCCCGGCGAGCGCGGAGAAGCAGGATGGGCGACGCCACACGAACCGGCGCCGGCGGATGGAGCGCTTCCGCGCTGAACTCGTCGCGACGCTCGCCGCTCTCCGGTCGCGACCCGAAGAAGACGCGAGCGAGTAGCTGAGTCACGGTAACCGCCCGGCGTCGCCGACCTGTTCGGAAACGCGAGGCGTGAAGCGAGCCGAAGCCTCGGCTAGCGTCGGCCCGTGATCGCGGCTCCACTTCGCCGAAACCGCGACTTCATGCTGCTCCAGACCGCGACGCTGCTGTCGAGCGCCGGCTCACAGATGACCGCGATCGCCTATCCGCTGCTCGTGCTCGCGCTGACCGGCTCGCCGGCGAGAGCCGGCATCGTCGCGTTCACGCGGCTGCTCGCCATGGCGCTGTTCGCGCTGCCGGCAGGGCTGGCGGCCGACCGCTGGAGCCGCAGGCGACTGATGATCGCGGCCCACGCCGTGCGCGCTCTCGCGGTCGGGAGCCTCGGCGCTCTGATCCTCCTCGACGAGATCGTCTTCTGGGCGGTCCCGCTCATCGCGTTCGTCGAGGGCAGCGGCGCCGCCGTTTTCTCGGCGGCGCATGCGGGTGCGCTGCGGGCAGTCGTGCCGAAGCGGCAGCTGCCCGCGGCCGTGGCCGTCGTGACCGGCCGCGAGGCCGCCATAAGCCTCGCCGCCCCTCCGCTCGGCGGCGCGCTCTTCGGGCTGTCCCGCGCCCTCCCATTCGTCGTCCACGCCGTGTCGTATGCGTTCTCGACGGTCGCACTGCTCGCGATGCGCACGCCGTTCCAGGAGGAACGCGAGCGCGACCGCTCCCCGCTCCGCTCGCGGCTCGCCGAGGGGTTCCGCTTCCTCTGGGATCACCCGTTTCTGCGCGCCTGCGCCTTCCTCTACGGGCTTGCGAACTTCATCGGGCCGGGCGTGCTGCTCGCGGTCCTCGTCCTCGGAAAGAGACAAGGGCTGTCGGGCGGCGAGGTCGGCCTGCTCCTTTCCGCGTTCGGGGCGTGCGTGCTTCTCGGTGCGTTCCTGTCGCCGCTCGTCCGGCAGGTGCTGCCCGTCCGGGGAGTGCTGCTGCTCGAGCTCTGGACGTGGGTCGGCTGCGGCCTGTTCCTCGTCTGGCCGGACGTGTACGTACTCACCGCGAGCATCCTCCCCACCGCGCTTGCGATCCCGTCAACCGACTCGGTCGTCAACAGCTACCAGCTCGCGCTGACCCCGGACCGGCTGCTCGGTCGCGTCGAGAGCGTGCGGAGCACGATCGCGCTCCTCATCGCCCCGCTGGGCCCGCTGGTCGCGGGCCTGCTTCTGGAGGCCGTCTCCGCGCGCGCGATGATCGCAGTCTTCGCGGCGTTCGGGCTCGCGCTCGCGGTGTGGGGGACCCTCAGCCCGGCCATCCGCGCCGCGCCGAGCCTCGACGAGCTAGACGAGCTCACAGAACGCGAACCGTCTCCGGCTACGGGCTGCTGAACCGGAAGTCAGCACCAGTCGATCGAGAGTGGGTCGCGCTCGAACGGCGCGTCGATCGAGCCGCGAAAGCCGTGGTCGTGCAACGCCCCGAGGTAGCCTCTCAGGAAGCCGTTTTGCCTGCTCCTGAGGCCTTCCAGCGTGCTACCTGGTCGCTTACCTTTTCGTGTCTGGTGATCCTCGTCTCGCGACATATAGACGACACATAGACGGCACATGGCGCTAGCCGCTTTTGGTCTTGTCAAACGTGTCAGGATGGTCGCGCGATTCCACTCGTTGCAGAACGGCGGTCGACGCGAGCCGTTGTCGCCTTCTGGCGGAAAGACGACAGGCGGCGCCTCGGGGGAGGGTTGATCGTTGCGCGTCCGTCGTGCTGGCTCTGTTCACTGTCGTCGGGTCGTTCGCCGTACGGGGACGCCCCGCAAATGGCGTCTACTACGACGGTGCGAGTGCGATCGTCGGTGCGCTGGTTTCCGCTCGGGAAGTCCCACACGCCGAACACTTTCGGGATCGCACGACGTCTAGTGACTGAGGAGCCAGGCTGGGGAGAGCTGCAGCCAGACCCCGTGACCCGGCGCGCAGCACTGGGGAGAGCAAGAGCTGGCGCTGTGCTCGCCTGGCTCCCTATTCATTTTGCCTACGTGATGCTGTTTCGCGCCTGCGAAGTTAGCAGGCGTCGCGGCGCGAAGGGGAGCAGACGCCCGCGTTACATTGATCGATGCGTTTTCGGGGCGGGTCGGGGTTTTTCGACTCTGCGAGGCGGTTCGCGTGCGAGTTGAGGCGGACGTCGTGCTCACATTCTGTGACGCGTGAGCGAGCGCCGCAGGAGGTGGAGAGACGACTGGCTCTCGAAGGCCGCTTGCCGGCAGCGGCTTCCGCGCGGCTGGCGACGGAGCGCGTTCGCTCGCCGGCGCAGAAACGGGCTTTGGTTGTCAGAGAAGAGCGAACGGCGACACGCACGCACGACCGCTGCTTCGTCTACGCGGCCAGCGAACCCTTGTCCGGCTTGGGTCGCGATCGCGCTCACCTGCTCGGATGCGTGTCGTCTTGCCTGAGCGGTCGCTTTCTCGCGCAGGGACCCAGGAGTTGCCTCCTCTGCCTCTACTGGGAGGAGCTTGTTCGCGCGTTCAGGCTGTTGTGGCGAGCTGCTCCTCGATCCAGGCGTCTGCCTCTGCCGGCTCGAGGTCGCGCGCTAGGCCGATCTCAGCTGAGAGAAGCATTCGCGCTCTCTTGTAGAGGTCCCTCTCGCTCGGTGAGAGCTGCGACCCGGTGTGTTTCGCCATCAGCCTCTGCTCGCGGCGTGCGCCATCACGCACGACCTCCGCGAGTCCAAACGGATCGCCGTCTCTCAACTTCGCCTGCGTGTCTTTCCTTCGTTTCGGCCAGACATCTTCGCTGAGCGTGTGATCCTCGCGCAGCGTCTCCTGCACCCGGCGCAGGTCCGCCTTGCTTAGCAACGGCCGCAGCAGCTCACGTGCGCGCTCGACTGGCAGCGTCACGGAGAGGCCGCCTGCGAGTTCGAGCACGAGTACTTCCTGCGCGGCGCCGAGGACCATCCGCTTTTCCCGGGCCGCGACGCGGCCCACCCCGTGCGCGGCGTACACGACCACGTCTCCCACCGCCAGCCTCACCTCACCAGAGTAGCCAGAGTAGCCGTCGACACGACCCCTCCCCACGGCGGCGGCGACTGCCATCGATGTTGACGACGTAGTCCGTCGGCTCGCTGATCGCGTCGACGAATCGGTCGTGCGTGTCGCCGCTCGGCTCAACTGCGACATCACGGCCGGCGACGCCCCGGACGGGACGAACGCCCGAACATGGACCCGGCGACGAGGGGAGGAAGTCGTTTGTCGGTGGTGGTGCCCGCCCCTTCCGGCCGGTGACCTGGCGAAGGCAACTGCGCCGCGGCGGCGAAGGAGCTTGATCGTGCGCTCGGTGTTCGAGGTCGCCGCATCCCACGAAGATGAGATCCCGGCGATCGGGACGCTCAACGAGGGTGCGCTGCACGCTCAGCTCAAGGGCTGGTACCAACGCCCCGGCGATCGCATCGAACAGGTTGTCGGCGGCTTCGTCGTCGATCTCGTCCGTGGCGACCTTCTGGTCGAGATCCAGACCGGCAGCTTCGCACCGCTGCGGCGCAAGCTCGAGCTGCTGACACGGCAGCAGCGGGTGCGCCTGGTCGCACCTGTGCCACTCGTTCGCACGATCATCCGGCTCTCCGACGAGGGCGGGCTGCTGTCCGCCCGTCGCTCACCTCGTCGCGGACGGGTGGAGGACATCTTCAACCGGCTCGTCAGCATCCCGTCGCTGCTCTGCCACCCGCACTTCGAACTCGAGCTGCTCCTCACCCACCAAGACGAGCTCCGTGTCTACCGACATGGGAAGGCGTTCCGACGCCACGGCTGGGTCGTCGCCGGCCGCCGGCTCGTCTCGGTCGAGCAGCGCCTCCGCCTCAGCGGCCCCGGCGATGTCGCCCGCCTGCTCCCGCCCAGCCTGCCCGAACTCTTCGACACCGCCCAGCTCGCCAAAGCAGCCGCACTCGAGCGCCGGACCGCCCAACAGATGACCTACTGCCTGAGAGCAATGGGCGTCCTCGACACGACAGGAAAACGCGGCAACGCCCTCGTCCACCGCCGGACCGACGCCACGCACTCTCCTCAACAAACAGGCCACTGCCTCGAGCCACCCAACCTGCCGTCGTCGACGGCAACGAAGAGCGCGCCGTAGCCCGCGTCGCGCATCTCACTGACGCGGTCGTCCCCAGCCGACGTTAGCCGAGGTTGCGAAGACCGAGTCCGTTGCGCCACGCGACACGGGAGTGAGCGTTTCGTGTCGCGGATGAGCCGAAAAGGCGACGCGGGCTACTGCTGCGTCCATGCTGACCGGCGAGCCGAATTGGCGCCCCCTGAGGGGACGGCCTACGCGGTGCACACATGCCGCGAAGGCGCCGACCGGGTTACCGTTTGCGGAAGTACCACCTGAGCCGAAGTAACCGGAGCAGCCGCCTCCACAGCATCGTGTCTCCAATCCTACGCCTGGGTGCGAGAAGTGAGCAGAAAAACACGCTGTCTTGACCGCTCCAGGCGTGTCGGGTGCACATAGTGTGATCGGACTGCGGCGAGCTACCGGTCGCGGCTAGCCACGCGCGGCTGCTGGTCAGCGTCGTGAGTCTGCGAAGACACTGGCGGCCGTCGCCGCATCGACCTGAACGCCGTGCTTGCTCGTATCGCTCGTGTGCGTCTCACTTTGTCTCGGCGAGTCGTGAGGAGATGGAGCGCGAGTCGCGCTGTTCCCGGGGAGGGAGCCTGTCGGCGTTCCACCAAAGTGCGGCAGCCGCCGGCGGCGCGAGCCAGGATCACCGGTGACTTCGCGTGATGAGCTGCCGCGCGTCAGGTATCGGATCTCGGACGTCGCGCGGACGCTCCGAGCCGACGGCTGGCTCCGCTCGCGCGGCACTGCGGCCCGACGGTTCGTTCTAGTCTCGTGTGAGTTTCGGCACTGATGCCCAGGTCGCGTTGCCTGCTACTGTCATTTTGGGACCCCGGTGAAAGCAAGAGCGAGTACCGGTTTTGGCTTGCGCCTTCCGCTGCACGTTCGTGACGCTGTCAAGGGAGGTGTAGAGATGGCAACCGGAACCGTGAAGTGGTTCAGCAACGACAAGGGCTACGGCTTCATCACACAAGACGATGGGGGCAAGGACGTCTTCGTCCACCACAGCGCGATCAGCGGTGAGGGCTTCAAGAGCCTTGCCGAGGGGGCGAAGGTGGAATACGAGGTTGAGGAGGGCCCCAAGGGCCCGCAGGCACGCGATGTCAGCGTGGTCACCTCGGTCTGAATCGCTCGCGGGCGACGCGCCCTCGCCCGATCGAGGGGCGAGTGATGGTTGCCCGCGCAAGAGCCGAACGGCGACACGCACTACGGCTTCGTGTTTGGGTGAATTCGCGACGGTCGTAGGCAACGAGGTTCACGACGGTGCGTCAGTGCGTGGCGAACTGGGCGCAGAACACCTGTAGCTGATCGGCCGGAATCCCGATCACCGTCTCGAGAACTCCTCCTCGCCGACGGTGCCCTGGTGCGAACCCGGATCGACCTGCCCGGTGAAGTGCGCGCCGAACGGACCGACGCCTGCGAACTGCCCCTGCGCGATCGCGCTGCGGAGGGGACCGAGGCAGCCGGAGTTGTCTCGCCGACGGAACGAAGCAGCGCGTGGAGAAGCGTCGCGCCGGTACGGTCGACCAGCGGATCACCTGCCGGAGTAATGGACCACCACTCGATGAAGGGTCAGCGCTCGGCGTGTGCGTTCCAGCGATAGCGGATTGTCGAGCGGTCGTTTCGGAAGGAAACGCCTATCTCGAGATTGTCCTCGGTAGGTCTTCCGCGCGTCTTCCAGTCGTCGATCAGGGAAACCAGGCGCTTCTCGCTCTCGCTTCCGCCGTAGGCGACGAGGCGGTCGACTGTCCTCTTCATGCCGCCAACGAGAGCGAGGCTTGTTCCACGTCGATCAACCAGGCCTACCTCGATGCGTGAGCTGAAGACGAGACGCTCCGCGGGCACGGCTAGAACGAGGTAGAGGAGGAGCGACCACGTTGGCGCGCGGAGGCCCAGCCTTCGCATTCTCGGCTCGCCCAGAGTGAGCGCGAGCACCCGCCGACGCGCCGGACGCGGGAGGCGAAACAGAGCGTCGCCCATAAGCTCGAATATCGCGAGGTTCTTGCCGTCGACAATCTCGCTCGCGCTCAGCGTCGGTGGCCGCTCGCCTGCATCCGTCGCGCTTTCTCGGAGAGGCATGAAGCCACCGCAGAGAACGGATACCGAGCGAAGTCTGCTCCCTTGCCTTTGAAGCGTCGGGATTGCCTGTCCGAACCGCGAGCCGCGCAGGCGGAGCGGCACTTCGATGAAGCCGCCTTCCACAGTTTGCTCCAGCCAGGCGCGCGGCACCTCGGACGCGCTGGCCGTCGCGATGATGCGGTCGTAGGGGGCGCCCGTAGCCCAGCCTGCGCGTCCGTCGCCGGCGACGACCCGGACGGGATAGCCCGCCTGCTGTAGGACAGACCTCGCGCGCCTGGCAAGGTCTGGGTCGAGCTCGACTGAGACGACGTCCCCCCGCGGCCCGACGATCTCCGCGATGAGCGCCGCGTTGTAACCGGTGCCGGTGCCTACCTCGAGCACCCGTTGTCCCTCGCGCAGGTCAAGCCGCTCGAGCATCGACGCTATGATCGCCGGCTGCGACGATGAGCTGACCGGCACGCCGTGCGCGTCGTGTTTCGTCACGATCGCCTCGTCGCGGTAAACAGCCTCGAGTCCGCACTGCGCTGCGACTTCCGGCACAAACATCTCCCTTGGGACGGTCAAGAACGCGTGCTGAACACGCGATTCGGAGATCAGGCCGCGCCGCCGCAGCTCGTCGACGAGTCGCTTCCGCCACTTGACACTTTGCCTCGGTGACACAGTCGATGGTGACGGGCGCGGTGAAGGCAACGTCCCAATTCTGCTCCTTAGCGGCCCAATCTGAGCCCCGGAAGCGCGCTAGCTGCTGGACGTCGCGTGCGGCACCGGCCGCCAGTTCGAGCACCTTCCGCGCTGATATGAGGTTGAGGGCTTCGACAACCACTCACCGACGCTTGAGCACGCCCGCACGCGCCTGCCGAAACATTCCGCTGCACGTCGCGACAGGCGTGACTTCGACGTGGGCCGTAATTTCGACGCTGTCACGGAT
>JBKPGW010000218.1:0-20240 GCA_046729555.1 Actinomycetota bacterium
GCCGGGCGCCCAGTAGCGCATGGTGTCCGGATCGGCGGTGAGCGCGATGAAGTCTTCTAGCCGGGACGGTTCCAAGGGCTCGAGGAGAAGGCGTTCGGTCTCGACCACGTTCACGCTGGTTCCGAAGCGCTCTTGAGCGGAATCATCGAAAGCTCGAGTTCGTCGGCGCGCTCGAGCGCTGCCAGAGCGATGCCTAGCGGCCGACGTTACTGGTCCTTCAGCCCGTCTTTGTGTAGGGGAAGGCCGTAAGCGCACGGTCGGCCATTCGATCGAACTTGACTTCTGAGGGAGAAAACGCGGGTTCACTCAAGCTGACGAGTCGCAACTGCAAACGCTTCCCTTTGATTGTGTAGGAGAAGATCGTCCGGTTCTTGTCTGTCGGCGGATCGACGCCGCGAACAACAAAGCGGTGTCTCGGGAGGAGCTTGTATGGGCCGTGGTCGCCGCCCCTCGGCTGCTGCTGGCGTGACGGATCCCAGGCCTGCCCAAGGAGGAACGGCACCCCGCCTTCACGGTAGAAGGTGAACCTGTACTCCTGCGCTTTGCGGATTCCGAACTCGCGAAAAAGTTTCGACACCGCGGCGTCGGTATAGCCGGCGGATCGAAGTGCCAACCGCAGCTTTTGAGCCGAGATCCGTCCCGTATCCCACGTGCCGATGAGTGGGTCCGCCGTCTCGCCCAGTCGAGGCATCGCTACAGCTGTGGACGCATTCAACGACACGGCCATGCCGCCGAGCGCCGCACTCAATGCAGCAAGAGCTATTAATGCAACGCGAAATCTCGAACGCGACATGCTCGGGCCGCGATCATGCGACGCGCCGGAGCGCTTGTCAATCATCACGACGGTTTCCGAACGGCTAAAGCGGTATCGAGGACAGAGTGAGTTCGTTCGCGCGCTCCAGCGCGGCGAGTGCGATGGCAAGGTCCTGAATTGCCAGTCCGGTCGAGTCGAAGATCGTGATGTCCTGGTCGGTTTGGCGGCCCTCGGCTGTACCTATAAGCACGTCGCCGAGCTGCGCCACGTCGTCGCGGCCCAGGACCCCGGCCTCGACGGCGTGAACGAGATCGCCGTTGTGGGAGGCTTGCTCCCAGTCATCGGCGTAGATACGTCCGCGCGGTCGTGTTCCGTTAGAGCCGGCCTGCTCCCAGTCGTCGCAGAAGACACCGACGCGGGCCAGTTCTGCCACAGCGATTTCCGCTTTGCCGGGGCCGTCGGCGCCCATCAGGCTCGCGTGCTGGCCGGGCTGCAGTGTGCCCTCGGCGAGCACGATCTCGTGGCCCGGTGTGACCGTGACGAGCAGCTCGGCGCTGAGTGCCTCCTCCTGACTGGGGGCTACCTCGGCGCCGATGCGTTCGGCGACCGCCTCGGCGCGGCCGCGGTCGATGTCCCACAGCAGCACCCGGCGACCACGCGCTACGAACGTCCGCGCTGCAGCCTCGCCGTTCACGCCGGCGCCGATCACTGAGGCGATAGCTGCGTCGGGCTTTCCCAATGTCTCTGCAGCAAGCACGGCCGCTGCACCGGTGCGCAACGCGGTGATCGCAGCTGCGTCCAGCACGGCTTTGAGCATGCCGTTCGACGCGTCCGACAACAGCACGAGACCGGTGACGGTGGGCAATCCCTGCGCGGGGTTGCCCGGAAACGACGTGACCCACTTGAGCAGCGCGTGGCCGCCGCCGAGCGCGGGCATCGCACGAAAGTCGCCCGCCGGGTACGCGGCGACGTACACCTTCGGCGGCATCATCCACTCACCGCGGGCGTAGGCGACGAACGCCTCGCGGACCGCGTCCAGCGCACGCTCCGGCGAGACTGCCTCGCGGACATCGCGGCCGCTGAAGAACGGAATCATGCGCGCCAGCCACCGGAGTCGCCCTTGTACGTTCCCGCAAAGAGAGCGGCCGGCGTACGGGCGAGAATCTTGAGGTCGAGCCAGGGCGACCGGTGCTCGACGTACCAGACGTCGAGCTCGATGCGCTCCTCCCAGGGCAAGCGCGCACGGCCGTGGATCTGAGCCCAGCCGGTGATGCCCGGCTTGACCTCGAGCCGGCGACGCTGCCGCGGCGTGTACCGCTCGACTTGGTACGCGAGCGTCGGACGCGGGCCGACGAGGCTCATGTCGCCCCGGACGACGTTCCAGAGGTGCGGGACCTCGTCGAGCGACAGCCGCCGCAGCAAAAGACCGGCTCGCGTGATGCGTGGATCGCCTTCGTTGACGGCATAGCCGGCGCCTTGGTGCTCGGCGCCGACCATCATCGTGCGCAGCTTCAGGAGCTCGAACTCCTCACCGTTCTGTCCGACTCTGCGCTGGCGATAGAACACCGGACCGCCGTCCCCGAGCTTGATCGCGAGTGCCGCGACACCGAGCGCCGGGCTCGCGACCGCCAGGCCGAGCCCCGCAATCGTCGCGTCGAGGATGCGGTTCACCGCGTGCCTTCCGCCTTCGCCCAGACGGCCGGGACGCCGAAGCGGAGATAGCGTACGAGCGACACGACCGTCGCCCACGTCACGAGGATGTAGTAGCGCGCGATTCCGACGCCGAGCGCGGCGGCGAGCAGGAGCAACAACTGAAGCGCGAGCGCCACCTGGTAGACGAGGCCGCTGCGGACGAGCGCAAGCGAGGAGCCGAGCAGCACGAGGTGCAGGAGCCCGCTCGCATAGCGCAGGTGCCGGTGCGAGAGGATCTCCAAGAGGTACGTGGGACCGAGGCGCCGCAGCATCTTGCCGCGCAGGACGATCAGCCAGCAGTGCTCGAACATCCGCACCTTGCGCCGGTACTCGTCCTCGATGTCGCGGGATGGCTTCTCCCACGCGACGGCCTCAGGCTCGAAGACAGCGCGCCGGCCGTGCTGCACCATCAGGTACGGCAGCGCGAGGTCGTGGCCGAAGCGGGGGTCGACGTCGACGTAGTCCGAGCGGCGGACGGAATAGATGGGCCCGATTCCGCCGGTGATCGAGCCGAGCAGGGATTCGTTCCGCCTCAGCCACGCCTCCCAGCGCCAGTACGTTCCCTCGCGGTTGGTGCCGTCGGCCGCCTCGTAGAAATGACCGCCGCAGACGTACGCGACGTCCGGGTCGGCGAGGTTGCGCACGAGCTTGCGCAGCGCGTCGGGTCGCCATTGGGCGTTGGCGTCCGAGAAGGCGAGGATCTCGGAGTCGCTCTGGCGCACGGCGAGGTTCTGGGCAGCGACCTTGCCGCCGCGGGGACAGCGAAGCAGGTGCACACGCGGTTCCCGCGCGGCGAACTCCTCGACGAGCGCGTCGGTGGCGTCGGTCGAAGCGTCAGAGGCGACGACGATCTCGAAGCGGTCGGGCGGATAGTCCTGCTCGAGCAGGTTCTCCAGCCTGCGTTGGATGACCCTCTCCTCGTTGTGCGCGGCGACGATCACAGTCACCCGTGGCGTGACGTCGCCCTTGTGCACCGGTCGCCCGCGCAGCCGTGCGAGCGCAGCCGCGACGAGCGGGTACGCGACCTGCGTCCAGGCGAGCGCACCGAGCGACGCCCAGAAAAGGACCTCGGCGATCACGCGGCAATCGTAGGCTCAGCGCCACATGTCGCCGTCATAGATGTACACGCGCGTGTGCACACCCCACCCGTACAGGGTGGGGGTTTACCCACCACCCTCGAGGGCGACGATAACGGGCCGCGGCGAACGGAGGGGTGGCGAATTCGTGTCGATTGTCGGTCAGACGGCCTTGACCGACGCGGTCAGCTTCTCGATCGACTCCTTGGCGTCGCCGAACAGCATCACCGTCTTCGGGTTGAGGAAGAGCGGGTTCTCGATCCCGGCGAAACCCGGGTTCATGCTGCGCTTCAGGACGACGACCTGCTGCGCGTTGTCGACGTTCAGGATCGGCATTCCGTAGATCGGGCTCCCCGTGTTGTTGCGTGCATCGGGGTTGACCACGTCGTTCGCGCCGATGACCAGGGCGACGTCCGTCCGCGTGAACTCGGGGTTCGCCTCCTCCATCTCCTTCAGCTGCGGATACGGGACGTTCGCCTCGGCGAGCAGGACGTTCATGTGCCCCGGCATCCGTCCCGCGACCGGGTGGATCGCGTACGAGACCTCGACGCCGCGCGCCTCGAGCAGGTCGGCGAGCGTGCGGACGTCGTGCTGCGCCTGCGCGACGGCCATGCCGTAGCCAGGGACGAACACGACCTTGTGCGCGTACGCGAGCATGACGGCGACGTCCTCGGCGCTCGCTGAGCGCACCTGCCCGTCCGTCGCGCCCGCAGCGGCGCCGCCGGCGGCGGCCGGAGCGAGCTGCCCGAACGCGCCGAAGAGAACGTTCGCGATCGAGCGGTTCATCGCTCTCCCCATCAGGATCGTCAGCAGCGTTCCGGACGCACCCACGAGCATCCCGCTCACGATCAGCACGTTGTTCTCCAGCTCGAAGCCTGTCGCCGCCGCGGCCAGGCCGGTGAACGCATTCAGCAGCGAGATCACGACCGGCATGTCGGCGCCGCCGATCGGCAGGACGAAGAGGACGCCGAACACGGACGCCCCTCCGACCAGCGCCCAGATCAGCCACTGCTGCTCCGAGCCGGCCGCGATCGCGATTCCGGCTGCGAGCACGGCCGCGAACAGCAGCGCGTTCGTCGGCTGCTGCAGCGGATACACGATCGGCCGGCCGCGAATCAGCTCCTGCAGCTTCGCGAAGGCGATCATCGACCCCGCGAACGAGATGCTGCCGATGATCGCCGACAGCATGATCGACGCGCTGATGTCTGTCTTCAGCGTGCCGGGATCGGGCGCGCGGTTGTGGAACTCCGCCAGCGAGATCAGCGCCGCCGCCCCGCCGCCGACGCCGTTGAAGAGCGCGACCATCTGCGGCATCGCCGTCATCCGCACCTTCCGTGCGGCGACCGCGCCGAAGGTACCGCCGACGACCATGCCGACGCTGATCTCCCAGTAGCTGACGATCTCGTCCTGCGCGAACGTGACCACGATCGCCACGAGCATCCCGACCGCGCCGATCTGATTTCCGCGCCGCGCCGTCGCGGGATTCGACAGGAACCGCAACGCCAGGATGAACGTCACGATCGTGATCAGATAGAGGAGGTTCGTGACGTCGCGGCTCAAGACTTCGGCTCGCTGCGCTCCCGTTTCTTGAACATCTCCAGCATCCGGTCGGTGACGACGAAACCACCGACGACGTTGGCCGACGCGAGCACGACCGCGATCAGCCCGACGATCGTCGTCAGCGTGTCCTTGTGTCCGAGGCCTGCGACGAGCATCGCGCCGACGATGACGATGCCGTGGATCGCGTTCGTGCCGGACATCAGCGGCGTGTGCAGCAGCGTCGGGACCTTCGAGATCACCTCGAAGCCGAGGAAGATCGCCAGCACCAGGATCGTGATCTCGAACGTGAGCAGCAGCCCGTGGCTCAAGCCGCTACCTTCGTCCTGGTCACGCACGCGCCCGCGGTGATCTCGTCGTCCCAGTCGAGCGTGAGCTCGCCCCCCGGCGCGAGATGCTGAAGCAGCGCCGAGACGTTGCGTGCGTACAGCTGGCTGGCATGGAAGGGCATCGTGGACGGGACGTTCGTCAGCCCGACGATCGTGACGCCGTCGCGGTCCACGATCTCGCCGGGCTGGGTCAGCTCGCAGTTGCCGCCGGCCTCCGCGGCGAGGTCGACGATCACAGCGCCCGGGCGCATGCCTGCGACCGCGCCCGCCGGGATCAGCCGCGGCGCGGCTCGCCCCGGAACGAGCGCGGTCGTGATCACCACGTCGTACTCGGGGATGCGTCCCTCCAACGCGGCCTGCTGGCGCCGCTGTTCATCCTCCGTGAGCTCCCGCGCGTAGCCCTCGGCCGTCTCCTCGCCGATGATGCCGAGGTCGAGAAAGCTCGCGCCGAGGCTCTCGACCTGCTCGCGCACGACCGGACGCACGTCGAAGCCGGTGACGACGGCACCGAGCCGGTGCGCGGTCGCGATCGCCTGGAGGCCCGCGACACCGGCACCGAGCACGAGCACCTTCGCGGGGGCGACCGTGCCGGCGGCCGTCATCAGCATCGGGAAGAAGCGCGGCAGCTTGTCGGCTGCGATCAGCACCGCCTTGTACCCGGAGACGGTCGCCTGGGAGGAGAGCGCGTCCATCGGCTGCGCACGCGTGATCCGTGGAATCGACTCCATCGCGAACGCATGCACGCCGCGTTCCGCGAGTCGCTCGACGCCGCCGTGATCCGTCAGCGGTTCCAGGAAGCCGACGAGCACCTGTCCGCTCCGGAGCCGCTGTACCTCGTCGGCGCTCGGCTTGCGCACCTTTGCGACCGCATCCGCGTCCCAAACCGCATCCGAGACGGAGGCGCCCGCCTCGGTGTAGGCGGCGTCCGGGAACGACGCCGCGGCTCCCGCGCCGGGCTCGACGATCACCTCGAAGCCCGCGGGCAACAGCCGTGCAACCGCGTCCGGGACGAGTGCCACTCGGCGCTCGCCTGGCTCGAGCTCCCGCGGGACGCCGATGCGCACGGCGCGAGTTTACGTAGCCTGCCGAACGCGTGACCCACTTCATCGAGGACTACGGGCTCTTCTTCCTGTTCGGAATCGTCTGTCTCGAAAGCGCCGGTCTCTGGCTGCCGGGGGAGACGGCGCTGATCGCCGCCGGCGTCTATGCGTCGAAGGGCCACCTCTCGATCACGGGGGTGATCACGGTCGCCGCCGCCGCGGCGATCATCGGGGACAACATCGGCTACTGGCTGGGGCGGGAGGGCGGCCGGCGCCTCCTCTACCGCTACGCGCTCCTCCGGCGCATCGCCGAGCGCGTCTTACCACCCGCGGAGCGCTTCTTCGAACGGCACGGCGGCAAGGCCGTCTTCCTGGCGCGCTTCTTCGGTGGCGTGCGCGTCACCGGAGCCTGGATGGCCGGGATCACGCGAATGAGCTGGTGGCGCTTTCTGTTTTGGAACGCGGCCGGTGGCATCGTCTGGGCAACCGCCGTCGGGCTGATCGCCTTCTACGCCGGCAAGGCTGCAGCGGACGCGCTGGCGCGCTACGGCGTCTACGCCGGGATTGCCGGCGGCGTCCTGCTCGTCCTCGCGATCGGGGCACTGCACGTCTGGCGGCGTCGCGTCGTCGACCAAGAGACGTGAAGCACGCGTTGGCGCTGCTGCTGGTCGCCATGGCGCTGGCCGCGTGTCCGAGCACGCGCGCCCTCGGCTCCACGCCGGAGCTCGCGCACGTCGTCGTGATCGTCTTCGAGAACAAGCAGGAAAGCCAGGTGATCGGGAATCGCGCGGCGCCGACGTTCACCGCGCTGTCCCGCAGCTACGTGCGGCTCACCCAGTACTACGCCGTGACGCACCCGAGCCTGCCCAACTACCTCGCGCTGATGTCGGGGTCGACGCAAGGCATCCGCAGCGATTGCACCCGCTGCGTCGTCGACGCGCGCAACCTCGCCGACACGCTCGAGGAGACGGGGCGCACGTGGAAGACGTACGCCGAAGGCCTGCCACGCGCCGGCTACACCGGCGCACGGGCCGGGCGGTACGTCAAGAAGCACGTTCCCTTCCTCTACTTCCGCGACGTCGTCTCGAATACGGAGCGACGCGCGAACATCGTTCCGTTGCCGCAACTGGCCACCGATCTCGACAGCGGCGCGCTGCCCGACTTCGCGCTGATCGTGCCCGACCTCTGCCATTCGATGCACGACTGTCGGGTCCGAACCGGCGACCGGTGGCTTCACGCGCTCCTGCCGCCGCTGCTCGAGCTGCCCGGCACGGTCGTCTTCGTCACGTTCGACGAGGGCGCGTGGGGCGCGGCCGGCAACCACGTCGCCGCTCTTGCGCTCGGAACGGCCGTGCGTCCGGCGACTCGCACGGCACAGAGGACCGGTCACTACGGACTGCTACGCACGATCGAGGCCGCCTGGGGCCTGCCGCTCCTCGGCCGCTCCGCCGCCGCGAAGCCGATCGCCGGCATCTGGCGCCAGTCCTAGAGAGAGAGGGATTTCTCGGCGCGGCTGGAATCAGGTCAGCCCGATGTTGGCCGCCCTCGCCTCAGCGCAAGCCGCGCGCGACCCGACGACTGCGGCGCACTGCACGCGCGTGACTTACCTTGCCGGTCGGCTGGCGGCGTGGACGGGGTGGGACGACACGCAACTTCGCCAGCTCAGCGTCGGCGCCCGCCTCCACGACATCGGCAAGGTGATGATCTCGGAGACGATCCTGCGCAAGCGGGGCCCGCTGAGCCCGCAGGAGCTCGCGGAGATCCGGACGCATCCGAGCGCAGGGGTGAGGCTGATCGGCCCGGTCGACGCTGCGGCAGAAGCGGTCCCGTACGTGCTCTACCACCATGAGCGCTGGGACGGCTCGGGCTACCCGACGCAGCGTCCCGCAGAAGAGATCCCCGAGGGAGCGCGTTTGCTTGCCGTCGTGGATGCGTTCGACGCGATGACGTCGACCCGTCCGTACCGGCGGGCGCTGCCGGCGTACCACGCGCTCGCCGAGATCGAGCGCTGCGCCGGCTCACAGTTCGATCCGGAGATCGCCCACGCGTTCCTGCGGGCGTGGAGCGCGGGCGCGTTCGCCGACGCTGCAGCGATGTGACTTAGAGAGTCGCCCAGACCTCGAGCTTCGACCTGACGCGGCGGATGACCTCGTCGGTGAACTCGGTCGTGCCCGCGTGACCGCCGAGGTCGGCCGTGCGGACACCCTGCCCGACCACTTCGAGGCACGACTCGCGGACGGCGCGGCCCGCCTGCCGTGCGGCGTCGTCGCCGTTCGCGAGCAGTGCCGCCCCCGCCAGGATCATCGCCATCGGGTTTGCGACGTTCTTGCCGAGCAGCGAGGGGGCGGTGCCGTGCGCCGCCTCTGCCATGAGCGCGCGCGTCTCATAGTCCTCGTCGAACGCGACGAGCAGCGACTCCGAGCCGGCGATCGATCCGAACAGCGGCAGCACCAGGTCGGAGAGGATGTCGCCGTCCCGATTCAGCGCGGGAATCACGAGCGGATCGCCCGTCGAAGCGATGAGCAGTGCAAACGTCGCGTCGATCAGTTGCGGCTCGTACGGGACCTCCGGATGCCGCTCCGCGGACGCGTCCATCTCCTCCTTCAGCAGCCCCTCGTACGTCGGGCTGACCGTGTACTTCGGCCCTCCGAACACCTTCGCGCCCACCTGCTCCGCCTGCCGGAACGAGAATTCGGCGACGGCCCGGCAGATCCGCCGCTCGATGCGCTCGGTGCGGAAGGCGACCTCGTCGTCGCCTTCACCCTCGCGCCACTCCTGCGCGCCGTAGGCGTCGCCGACCGCCATGCGGACGATCGAGATCGGCGCGTGGACACCACCGAGCGGGATCACACCGGGAATGCGCCGGCCGGTCCGCACGATCACGCGGCCGCCGATCTCCTCGCGCAGGATGCGATTCGGAGAACCGACGTCGTCGCGACCCTCGGGCGTGATCGTCGCGGCCTTCAGCCCGAGGCCCTGCTCGCGAATCGCGCGCGCGGCGTCGTAGACGACCGCGTTCCTGGTCGCTCTGCGCGATGCGAGCGAGAGGTCGAAACGCGGAAACTCGAGCTCGAGGCCGACGACGTCAGGAGCGAGCACCCGCAACGCTTCCTCGAGCAGTTCCTGACCTGTTTCGTCGCCTTCCAGCACGACGATCGTTTTGGCGTCCACGGCTGCGGAGACTAGCGGTGAACCATGCCGCGAAAAGGAGGCTGGAGACGAGTCGGTTCGCGCGGGCACTTCCGCTACGAGGACGCGCGCGGAAACCCCATTACCGACGAGGAAAAGCTCGAGCGAATTGCCGCGCTCGTGATTCCGCCTGCGTGGAAGGACGTCTGGATCTCGCCGAGCCCGACGGCCAAGCTCCAAGCGACCGGCGTCGACGCGGCCGGCAGGCGCCAGTACCTCTACCACGCCGACTTCCGTGCGCAGCAGGAGCACGCCAAGTTTGATCGGCTGATCCGGTTCGCCGAGCAGTTGCCGGACCTGCGCGCCGCGATGGCGGAGCACATGGACCACGACAGGCTCGACCGGCTTCGAGTCTCCGCGATCGCGACGCGGCTGATCAACCGCGGCTGGTTCCGGGTCGGCTCCGAGCGTTACGCGCGCGAGTCGAGCACCTATGGGATCACGACGCTGCGCAAGAGTCACGTGCGCGTGCTCGGCGAGCGGATCGCGCTCGAGTTCCGCACGAAACACAGCGCGCTCGTCCGCACGACACTCGTGGACGAGGAGCTCGCCGATGCGGTCCAGGAGCTGCTCGACCTCTCGGGCGGTCCGCGCCTGTTTCGGTACGAGTGGGAGGGGAGCCTGCGCAACCTCACGGGCGCGCGGCTGAACGACTACGTGCGCGACTACCTCGGCGACGAATTCACGGCGAAGGACTTCCGGACGTGGGGCGGAACGCTGATCGCTGCGATCGCGTTCGCTGAGCGCGGGCCCGCCGAGAGCGAGAGCGAGGCGAAGCGCGTCCTGCCGGCCGTGATGCGAACGGTGGGGAAGGAGCTCGGCAATACGCCGGCGGTTGCGCGCAGCTCATACGTCAGCCCGGCCGTCATCGACCAGTATCTCGACGGGAGAACGATCGAGGATTTCCGGCCTCGCCATTTGCGCGTCGTACGCGCGCGCGACACTGGCCTCGACCCGGAAGAACATGCCCTCTTGAGCCTCCTTCGCTCCTGGAAAATTCGGCAGGCCCGGACGGCCGCCTAGTTTCCGGTGGCTTTGGGCTAAGCTCACGCACAAGAGATCGCCTATTCGAGGAGGAAATCCGTGGCACGTGTTACCAGGCTGGTGTGCGACAACTGCGGGAAAGAAGTCGAGGAAGCGAAGGGCGCGGTGATGCGCATTAACTTCACCGACGCGCGTCGCGGCTCCAAGCAGGCGGATCTCTGCGACGCCTGCGCCGGCAAGATGCCCGGTCAGGCGGTCGCGCGCCGCGGGCGACGGCCGAAGTCCGCGGCCGCATAGATCTGAACTAACCCTCGACCTCCCGGGCGATCAAAGCCTGACGCTAAGACACGCGAAGCGGGCTTAGCGTCAGGCGAACTGATGCGCCGTGCGATCGCGAAGCAATCGCACGTCCGCACCATCGGGAACCGTCGCCTGCCCCAGCAACCTCCGCGCGAGTGCCGGGCTTTGCCCGGCGCTCGCGCAGTACCTAAGCCCGGGCTCGTCCGAGCCCGGGCTTAACATAGGTCAGTTGGGTCTGAACCTGATCACCGGCCCGGCCAATGCCGGGAAGGTGGCGCTCCTGCTGCGCCGGTATCTCGAGGCTCTCTCCGAAGAGCCGTACCTCATCGTGCCGAATCGGTCGGACGTCGAGCGGGTCGAGCGCGACCTGCTCGAGCTGCAGCCGGCGCTGCTCGGCGGCTCGATCGGCACCTTCGACGACCTGTTCAGGCGTGTCGCGCGCGGCGGGGCGGACGTCCGGCCGGTCGCCACTGAAGCGCAGCGCGCGCTGATCGTCCGCCGTGCGCTCGCCGGGCAGTCGCTCAACGGGCTCGGCCATTCCGCGCGCTTCGGCGGCTTCGCGGACGCCCTGCTCGCCACCGTCGCGGAGCTCGAATCCGGCCTGCTCGACCCGAACGACCTCGACGGCGAGCTGGCCGGTCTATACGCCGCCTACCGCGCCGAGCTCGACCGTCGCGGTCTCTGGGACCAGGATCTCTTGCGCCGGCACGCAGCCGAGCGCATCGTCAACGAGCTCGAGGCGTGGCACGGCGAGCCCGTCTTCGCCTACGGGTTCGAGGACCTCACCGGCGCCGAGTGGGCGTTGCTGCAGGCGCTCGCAGGACGAGCCGAGGTGACGGTCTCGATGCCGTACGAGCCGGGGCGGGCCACGTTCGCGTCGCTGACGCGGACGATGGACGACCTCGCCGGCCTCGCCGACGGCCGCATCGAAGAGCTGCCGCCCGCCCACGGCCAGGTCGCCGAGCCCGCGCTCGCGCATTTGGAGCGCGCGCTCTTCACCGAGACCACCGCGGCTGCGCCACCAATCGACGGCGCCATCCGCTTCTTCGAGGCGGCCGGAACGCGCGGCGCGCTCGAGCTCGTCGGCGAGGAACTGCTGACCCTGATCCGCGGCGGCACCGCTCCCGAGCAGATCGGGATCGTCTGCCCGTCGCTCGACCGGTGGCAGGCACCGCTCGAGACCGCGCTCGGCACGCTCGGCGTGCCGTTTGCGCTCGAGGGCTACGTGCGCCTCGACAAGGGGGCCTACGGCCAGGCCCTGCTCAGCCTGCTCAGGTTCGCCTGGCTCGGCGGCGGCCGCGCCCAGCTGTACGCGTTCCTGCGCTCGCCCTACTCCGCGCTCACGCGGCAGAACGTCGACTTTCTCGAGGGTCGCCTGCGCGGGCGCGCGGTCGAGAGCCCGGACAAGGTCGAAGAGGAGACGATCCGGCTGCGCGACGGCCAGCCGCTTGCCATGCTCGAGGCACTGCGGTCGGCGCCGACGCCGCTCGAGGGTGCCGCAGAGCTGGCCGGTTCGATGCTGCGCGCCGCCTACGGCCTGGAGTCGCCGCCGGCGAACGAGCTCTCTCGCCACGACATTCGTGCGCACGATGCCGTCATGCGCCTGCTCGGCGAGCTGCGCGGCTGGAGCGAGCTCGACGGTGCACTCTCGCCGGAGGAACTGGTCGCGACGCTCGAGCGAGCCGAGGTGCGGCGCTCTTCGACGGGCGACCCCGGCCGCGTTGCCGTGCTCGACCTCCTGCGTGCGCGCACACGTCGTTTCGAGGTCGTCTTCCTGCTCGGGCTGGAGGAAGGGCGGTTGCCGCGGCGCGGGCACGAGTCACCGTTTCTCGCCGACGACGCGCGCCGTGAGCTCGACGAGCGCTCGCGCGCACGCCTGTCGCGCCCGGACCAGGTGGCACGCGACCGCTACCTCTTCTACACGGCCTGCACACGCGCGACCCGACGCGTCTACCTCGTGCGCGAGGCGGCCGGGGACGACGGCACGCCCCGCGAGCCGAGCCCGTTCTGGGACGAGGTCGCCGCCCTCTTCCCGAGCGAAGACGTCCTCCGCTGGACGCGGCGGCGTCCGCTCTCGCAGCTGACCTGGCCGCTCGAAGCAGCTCCGACGGAGCGGGAACGACTCCGCGCGGTCGCGCTACGCGCGGCAGATGATCGCTCCGCCGCGGAGGCGATCGCCTCGGCGAACGGATGGGAGCGGCAGCTGACGCGGGCGCTGCATGCGTTCGAACGCCCGACGAGGCTCACGCATCCGCTCGTGCTCGCAGACCTGCAGGGGCGGACGACCTTCAGCGTGACCGAGCTCGAGCGCTTCGCCGACTGTTCCTCGATCTGGTTCCTCGAGCGGTTGATCGACCCGAAGACGATGGATCGCCGCGTCGACGCCCGCCTGCGCGGCTCGATCGCGCACCAGGTGCTGTACCGCTTCTACTCGGGCCTGCCGAAGGAGCTCGGAACGGAACGCGTCGCCCCCGAACGGATCGACGACGCGCTCGCATATCTGCGGCGCTGTCTCGACGAGGCGGTCGAGGGCGTGCGCATGGAGTTCACGGAGCTCCAGCAGCGCGAGCTGCGGCACGGGCTCTGGCGCGACCTCGAAGCGTTCGTCCGCGAAGACGCCGCGGCCGAGACGCCGCTCGTCCCGCGCCGCTTCGAAGTCCTGTTCGGCTCCGAACGCGCCGCACCGGAGCTGCAGCGCGGCCTCGAGCTCGCCCACGGACTGACCGTCTCCGGAAAGATCGACCGGATCGACGTCGATCCCTTCAGCTCGCGCGGGATCGTGCAGGACTACAAGGCCGGCAAGCACGGCCATTCGGCGGCGCAGATCGAATCGGAGAAGCGGCTCCAGATCCCGCTGTACATGCTCGTGCTGCGCGACCTCGTCGGGATCGAGCCGCTCGGCGGCCTCTACCGCCCGCTGGCCGGCGAGCGGAAGGCGCGCGGGTTGCTGCGCGCGGAGGCCCGCGAAGACGGCGTCCCCGGGTTCACGAAGCACGACTATCTGGACGAGGAAGACTTCTGGAAGCAGGTCGAGCGCTCGCGCGAGCTCGCAGTCGGGATCGTCAAGCGCGTTCGCGGCGGCGACATCCGCCACGACCCGAAGGGCGGGGACTGTCCGACCTGGTGCGAGCTCTTTCCGATGTGCCGGGTGAGGCGCGCGTGAACCTGAACGCAGAGCAGCGCGCGGCGGTCGAGGCGAGTGGGCTGGTCTTCGTCTCCGCCGGCGCGGGCACGGGCAAGACACGCGTGCTCGTCGAGCGCTTCGCGCGCGCCGTCTGCGAGGAAGGCGTGGACGTCGAGTCGATCCTCGTCATCACCTACACCGAGAAGGCCGCGGGCGAGTTGCGCAGCCGCATCCGCGCAGGGCTCGTCGAGCGCGGCCGTCCCGACCTCGCGCGGGCGCTCGACGGCGCATGGATCTCGACGATCCACGGCTTCTGCCACCGGATGCTGCGCTCGCATCCGTTCGCCGCCGGAGTCGATCCGCGTTTCCGGGTGCTCGACGAGAGCCAGGGACGCGTGCTGCGCAGTGAAGCGTTCGAGGCGGCGCTGACCCAGTTCCTGTCCGGAGATGATCCGGCGCGGCTGCGGCTGCTCGCCGTCTACGGCGCGGACGGCCTGCGGCGCATGCTGACCGGCGTCTACGAGACCCTGCGCTCGGCAGGGCGCGAGCTCGTGCTCGAGCTGGGGGAGGGCCCGGAGCTCGAGACGCGCGTGCGGGAGCTGCGCGAGGCCGCACGCTGTCTCGCCGGCGACAGCGGCAGCGGCGACGCCCAGCGCGAGACGGCGCGGCAGGCGCTCGTTCTGCTCGAGACTGACACGCGCGCGGAACGGCTCTGCGACCTCGGCGACCTGCGGGCCCGGGGCGAGCGGGCGGCGACGTACGAGGAGGCGCGCCGCGCCGCGCAGCAGGCGGCGCTCGACGAGCTCGCCGCGGCCGACCGCGACCTGCTCCAGGAGCTGCTGACGGCGTTCGCCGCCGCCTACCAGGAGGCGAAAGACCGCGAGTCGGCGCTCGACTTCGAGGACCTGCAGCTGCGGGCGCGCGACCTGCTGCGCGACGACGCCTCGATCCGCGAACGCGAGCAGCTGCGCTTCCGCGCGCTGATGGTCGACGAGTTCCAGGACACGAACCGGCTCCAGTGCGAGCTGATCGACCTGATCTCGGGCGACAACACGGAGCGTTTCTTTGTCGGCGACGAGTTCCAGTCGATCTACGGGTTCCGGCACGCGGACGTGCAGGTCTTCCGCGAGCGGCGCGCCGGCGCCGGCGCCGGCGTGCTGCCTTTGACGATGAACTACCGATCTCGTCCGGAGGTCCTGGCCGTCGTCAACCACCTCTTCGGCGGCGACTTCGGCGAAGAGTTCCAGCCGCTCGCGGCATCCGGGGAATTCCCGGATCCGGTCTTCGGCCCGCCGGTCGAGCTACTCGTCACGGACAAGTCGTCCTATGCCGACACCGTGCACTGGCGCCGGGGCGAGGCGCGCGCGATCGCACGGCGGATCCGCGAGATGATCGACGCGGGCGACGCGACGCCGGGCGAGATCGTCCTGCTCTTCGCGGCCGGCACCGATGCCGAGTGGTATGAGGAAGAGCTCCGGACGCTGGGCGTCGCCACGTATCGCGGCACCGGACGTGGCTATTTCGGCCAGCAGCAGGTCGTCGACCTGCTCGCGTACCTGCGCCTGCTCCGCAACCGCTACGACGACGAGGCGCTCGTCAGCGTGCTCGCGTCGCCATTCGTCGGCATCTCGAACGACGCGCTCGCGCTGTTGCGGCGGGCGGCGCCGAAGCGGCCGCTCTTCGTCGCGGTCGAACGCGACCTCCCGGAGACGCTGCCGGAACGCGACGCGCAGCTGCTGCGCGCCTTCCGTCAGCGCTACGACCGACTCACCGCCGCGTCGTCGCGGCTTTCGCTCGAACGTCTCTGCGAGCGCGTGCTGGCGGAGCACGACTACGACCTCGCGGTGCTCGCGCACTGGGACGGCCGGCGCCGCTACGCGAACCTGCGCAAGCTTGCCCGCCTCGCGCGCTCGTACGAAGAGCTGCGGGGCCCGGACGTCGAAGGCTTCGTCCGCTTCGTCCGCGACCAAGAGGCCGTCGGCGCTCGCGAGCTCGAAGCGGTCGCGGAAGAGGAGGGGGGCGATGCCGTCCGCCTGCTCACGATCCACGCCGCGAAAGGGCTGGAGTTCAAGGTGGTGGTGGTCGCCGACGCGGGTCGCGACAGGGCGCCGCCCGCCTCCGACGAGATCCTCGCGCTCTCGGACGGCCGCTTCGGCTTCCGCGTGGCCGACCCGGTCACGAGCGAGCGCCGCGGTGTCTACGGGTACGAGCAGGTGAAGGAGGCGCGGAAGGCGGAGGAGCGCGCCGAGCGTCTCCGGCTCTACTACGTCGCGATGACGCGGGCGATCGACCGGCTGATCGTCTCGGGCTCGATCGATCCGACGCGAACGGCGGACGAGACGACGCCGATCGGCTGGGTGCTCGGCCGTCTCGACGCACGGGCGGAGATCGAAGGCGCCGGCCATGAGGCGGTCGAGCTCGAACGGCAAGGCGCGCGCGTGATCCTCCGCGTCGATCGCTACGCGGAGGGGCCTGCGCCTGCCTTCGTCGAGCCCGTCACGGAGGACGGACAGCTCGCGCTGTTCGCCGAGAACGGTGCTGCAGCGCTACCGGCACTCGTGCCGGCTCTGCCGGCGCTCCCCGAGATCCCCGCACCGCCGCTACACCGTGTCCGGCGTCTGTCGTTCAGCGCGTTGGCGCTGTTCGAGCGCTGCTCCTATCGCTACTACGCCGAACGGATCGTCGGGATGCGCCCGACGGACGAGCGCGCCGCGGCTCCAGGCACGACGGGCCTCGCGGCGACGGAGATCGGCGATGCGGTCCACCGCCTGCTCGAGCTCGTCAACCTCCAGGAGCCGCTCCCGCCAGACGACCTCGTCGCGCTCGTGCGCGGCTGGTATCCGCGGGTCAGCGACGAGGAGCTGGACCGGATCACCGCGTTCGTTCGCTCCTACTGCGAGTCGGAGCTCGCGCGCCGCGTCGCCTCGCTGACGAATGCACGCCCCGAGCGGCCGTTCGCGTTCGAGCACGACGGAGTCCTGCTGCACGGTCGGCTCGACGTCCTGCAACAGGAGGGCGAGCGCGCCCTCGTCGTCGACTACAAGACGAACACACTCGAGGAGGGGACGCCCGAGGAGATCGTCGAGCACGACTACCGCCTCCAGCGGCTCGTGTATGCGCTGGCCTGCTTCCGCGCCGGCGCGCGGGAGGTCGAAGTGGTCTACCACTTCCTCGAGCGGGCCGATGCGATCGTGTCGACGACCTTCGCGCGCGAGCAGCTGCCCGAGCTCGAGGCGGAGCTGAGCCAGGCGATCGCGCGCATCAACGCCGGCGAGTTCCGGCCGAAGCCCGACGACTTCATCTGCGCGGGCTGCCCCGCGCTCGACGTGGTCTGCGCGGGACCGCGGCTGCGCAGCGCGTCCTACGCCGAGCGCGCCCTCGCTACGGTCACGTAGTCTTGGCCCGCAGCTACCTCCGCGAAGCGCGCCGCCGCGTTGCTCCGAAGCGCGAGCGCATTCGCCCGATCATCCAGCGCCTCGCGGCGGCGCATCCCGATGCGACGATCGCGCTCAAGTCGCGCTCCGACGTCGAGCTGCTGGTGGCCGTGATGCTCTCCGCGCAGACGACAGACGTGAACGTGAACCGCGTGACGGAGAGGTTGTTCGCGAAGTACCGGCGCCCCGAGGACTACCTCGCCGTGCCGCCGGAGGAGCTCGAGCGCGACATCTTTGCCACCGGCTTCTACCGGCAGAAGGCCAAGTCCCTGCGTGGAACGATGAAGATGCTGATCGAGGAGTACGACGGGAAGGTGCCGCGGCAACTCGAGGAGCTCGTCCGGCTGCCCGGCGTCGCGCGTAAGACGGCCAACGTTGTCGCGGCCGAGCTGGGCACTCCGCAGGGGATCGTCGTCGACACCCACGTCCGTCGGCTGTCGCAGCGCCTGCGGCTGACGCTGCACGACGATCCGGTGAAGATCGAGCGCGACCTGATCCGGCTGGTGCCGCGCAAGGACTGGGGACGTTTCCCGCACCTGCTCATCTGGCACGGCCGCCGCGTCTGCATCGCACGCATGCCACGCTGCGAGGAGTGCGTCCTCACCGACCTCTGCCCGTCCTCGCGTGTCTAGCCAGCAACATCCGGACTCGCGTTCGTTCGAGCTCGTCGCCGACAAGTACGAACGCGCTCGACCCGAGTATCCGCCGGAAGCCGTCGCGTGGATCGGCGAGCAGCTCGACCTGCGCGAAGGCCGGACCGTGCTCGATCTCGGCGCGGGCACCGGCAAGCTGACGCGCGCCCTCCTCGGGACCGGCGCGCGCGTGATCGCCATCGAGCCGGGCGAGGCGATGCTCGCGGAGCTCCGCCGCGTGCTGCCCGACGTGGAGGCGGTGCGCGGGGCGGCCGAGGCGATTCCGCTGGACGACGACAGTGTCGACGCGATCACGGTGGGGCAGGCGTTCCACTGGTTCCGTCAGGACGAGGCGTTACCGGAGCTGCATCGCGTGCTGTTGCCGGGCGGCGCTGTGGCGCTGATCTGGAACTCCCGCGACCAGGAGCGTCAGCTGCAGCGCGAGATCACCGACCTGATCAAGCCGTTCATCCCGGAGGGGAGGCCGCCGGTCGGCGACTCGGCGCGGGCGCTCGACGCGAGCAACCTGTTCGGTCCTATCGAGGAACGCGGCTTCCGGTTCAGTCAGGAGCTCGACGCCGACGCGCTTGTCGACCGGATCGCGTCGGTCAGCTTCGTTGCGGCCGCGCCGCCGGAACGCCGCGAAGGGCTCGAGCGCAGGCTGCGCGAGGTCGTCGCCGCCCAGGGCGGTCGCGTCGACTTCCCGTACCTGACGGAGGTCTACGTCAGCCGCGCGGTGTGATTGCGACCAGCAGCCCGCCGTCGTCGTCGTAGGAGGGGAAGAAGTCGGCCGTGACGGGCTTCGTCTGTCCGGCGCGCGTGCGTAGCTGAAGCTTCTCGCCGAGGCGCCGCACGCCCCACTCGAGCGCGATCGCGGCGGGGCTCTGATCGCCGTTCCAGCCGTTCAGGCCGAGGCGGTCGACGACGTGCCCACCGAGCAGCTCCTGCTCGCGGTAGCCCGCGAGCTCGAAGACGCCGCGGCCGGCGGCGAGAATCCGACCCTCCCGGTCGCAGACCACGAAGCCCGTGTTCGGGGCGGGGTAATAGTCGTCCATCAGCTCGAACAGGAAGCCGAAGCCGCAGCGCTCGCAGGCGACCGGCACGTTGTCCAGCCCCTCCGGGCCGTCGTGGTCGAACGAGCGCTGTTATCAGTTCGGGCAGATTAAAAACGCCATGACACACCTCGAATGGGCTTCAAACGACTGTAGCTACGCGAAGGGCGGATCCGGTCAGGGTAGGATGCTCCGATCTTCAATCGACCTGCGGCTGACGCGGCTGACCGCCGCCTTTTTCCAGCCATGCTCTCAGTCCGCATTCAGGGTCACAAATACCGAATCAGCAACGAAACGCTAGACCAGCTCTTCCGGGACTGGCGGCAAATGAACATCTCGCTGCTCGAGAACAGCATCCGAACTCAGCACGCCGCCGGGAAGCTGGTCATCCAGGGCCAACGTTTGCGGCTCGCATCTGCGATTGAGGAGGCCGAGCAGCGACTTCGGTCAGCGGAAGGCCCGGACGAGATATTGCGAAGCGGATTTCTCTATGCCGCTGCTCAGCTCGCGACGCTGGCGGGTGACGTGCGAGCGCTCCGCGAGTCGCTCGAAGTCGACACGTCGGCAGCGAACGCGACGCTTTCCCGGGACCGAGCAGAACACGCTTAGCCGGACACGGCGCTTCAGGTGCCGGCTCGTGTCAGCGGGCTCCCGAGAGTCGAGGTCACGCTTGCTGGATTGGGCCGCTTCACTGACGTACCCCTGCATGGTTTAGGATCGGGCCGACTGCGGATTTGCTGCACAGGTTGGCTGCGGCACCCGGGGGAGGGGATCCGTTGCGACGGGATTGCCCTCCCCCAAAATTCGCCGGCCTTAGCACCCTTGCCTGAAGGTTCGAGGGTCTAACCTTTCTCTCGAGGGCCCGGAAATACGGACGTGGGTGCCGCAGCCCTCCGTCCGTTCGGAAGCTCCGGGCCCTCACGGTCGCGCCGGGTGGTTAAGGCCGGCCTTCAGAGGAAGGAAGGCGGCCTGTTGGGAGCGAAATGAGGCCGGATCTAGGAATTCACTGAATCGCCTTGTGACATCGTGACTGTGGAGCTAGGCTCACGCGCGTCGCCCGTGCCCGGACCCGCTCGG
>JBKPGW010000219.1:0-8700 GCA_046729555.1 Actinomycetota bacterium
AATCCCAAGGTCGCAGGTTCGATCCCTGCACGGCCCACTGCGGAGCAGTCGTACGCGCGCGTAGCGCGCGGACCGTGTGGAGGGGTCTGGGGGAACCGGGAGGTTCCCCAGCGCGCACGCCTTCAGAGGCGGCACCGTCCCCAGATCCGCAACGACTCAGGCCGGCCGGTACCAGGCGACGATCGTGGAGTGCAATCGGGCAGGGAGGGTCTGCTCGAGCGCGCGGATCAGGCTGGGCAGCAGCGGTGCCCGCTCGGCGTATCGGTGGAGGGTGGCTACGTAGCTGGTCTCGACTGGCGTAAATCCGGCCTGGGCGACGAGGGCGGCCAGACGCCGCGGCGTGTTGGCTCGATAGCGGGTGGGAATCACGTCGCGTTCACTCACCCCCGCCCCGACCCGCTTGAGGAAGACCCGTAGGCGGCGGGGGAAGACGCCCGCAGCGGCGAGGACGGGGTTGGCCCGGTTGCTGGTCAGAAGGACGAGCGCGCCGTGAGGACGCACCACGCGACGCCACTCACGGAAGGCCGCCTCCGGGACGTCCAAGTGCTCGACCACGAAGTTGGCGTAGACGAGATCGAAGTACGCGTCGTCGAAGGGCAGGCGGGCGCAGAGATCGGCGACGACGAAGCGATCGAGCGCGGTGTTCTCGGCACCGGCGCCGGCGTCGAGGTCGACGCCGACGAGCTCGGCGATCCGGTCTCGGTAGCCGGCGAGGCGTGTCGTACGGCCGCAGCCTGCGTCGAGTGCCCGGGCTCCTGGGCGGAGAGCTTGTGCGAGGAACCGCGCCTCGACCTCGGTGTGCGACGCCGCGAACGGCACCTTTGCAAGCGTAGAGGGAAGGAATCTAGGGAAGCCTGAAAAGGAAGCTGCGCCCGAAAACCCGGGCGCAGCTCAGACGTGCTTACGCAGACCCGCAGGCTCCAGCGCTGGAGGACGCCGTACCTACCGACGAACTCGACCGCTCACGCAGGGGCGGCGGGCTGCTCGCGCGCAGATCGGGTGCGCCCGAGTGTGAGCGTCAGCAACGAGACCACAGCTGCAGCACCGAGTGCGCCGACGCCGCACCACAGACCTGAGAGGTCGTCGTCCCAACCAAGCGCGCGGTCGATCGAGAAGCGGCCGCCGCCGATTGCCGCGAAACCCACGGCGACGGTTAGATAGGCGATCTCCAGCTCCGAGCCGAGCATGAAGGCCTTCTTCAGCGTCACCGAGACGATGGCGTTGATCATCACCGTCGCCAGTAGCGCGCAGGCGAGCGGCGTGACGAATCCGAGCGCAAGCAGCGTGCCCCCTCCCGCCTCGCACAGTCCCGCCGCGACCGCCATCAGCACCGGAAACCGGTAACCCTGCGATCCGAAGAATCCGCCCGTCCCTTGCGGCCCATAGCCGCCGAACCAGCCAAACAGCTTCTGTGTCCCGTGCCCGACGAATGCGAGGCCGACGACCACGCGTACCAGCAGAATGCCGTAGGACATCTTCCCTCCTGTTCGTCCAGCTAAATGGAGCCTCGCATACATGTGATCACGCTGGGGGTCCGAAACCTCGAGCGGTCGCTCGCCTTCTACCGCGACGGGCTCAGCCTCGAGTCACCCGGAATCATCGGGACCGAGTTCGAGCGTGACGAGACGACACCGGGCGGCGCCGCCGCGATGTTCGAGCTGGAGGGTGGGCTGACCCTTGCGCTCTATTCGCGAACGGATCTCGCAAAGGATGCGAACCTCGAGTTCGACGAATCGGTGACGGGTGAGTTCAGCATCGGGCACTTGGTCGCGAGCAAGAACGAGGTCGACGCGCTGCTCGCCCAGGCCGAGGCGGCCGGCGCGACGCTCACGGATGAGCCCCACGAGCGTCCCTGGGGGATCTACTCCGGATACTTCCGCGATCCCGACGGACACCTCTGGGAGATCATCTGGAATCCTCGCCGCGCCTGACTCCCCTCTGGCGCAATCGCGATTTCGTCCTCCTTCAGGCGGGACAGCTGTTCTCGAGTGCGGGCTCTTCGCTGACGACGATCGCGTATCCGCTGCTCACGCTCGCGGTCACTCACTCCGCGGCGAACGCCGGACTCGTCACCTTCGTCCGGCTCGCACCGTTCGGGCTCTTCTCTCTTGCCGCCGGCATCGCGGCCGATCGCTGGAGCCGCAGAGGCTTGATGATCGCCTCCGACGCGGAGCCCGGAGCACTGCGCGCGGTCGTTTCGGCGACGCAGCTGCCTGCAGCGGCAGGCGCGCGTGAGGCCCGGCGCTCTGTCATCCGGTTGGGTGGCCCGCCGCTCGGAGGCGCCCTGTTCGGCTTGGGCCGCGCCGTCCCGTTCGTCGCCGACGCAGCCTCGTACGCGTTCTCGATGCTGTCTCTGCTCGCGATGCGGACACCGTTCGAGGAGGGAGGTGACGCCGCTCCGGAGCCGACTCGCCGAAGGCTTCAGGTTCATCTGGCAGCACGCATTCCTGCGGACGACGGCGTTCATCTACGGAGTCGGCAACTTCGTCGCCTCCGCGGTCCTGTTGTTGATCGTCGTCGTCGGCAAGCGTGAGGGCCTCTCGTCCGGCGAGATCGGCGCTCTTTCGGCTGCAGTGGGAGTGGGTACGCTCGTCGGGTCGCTCGCGTCGCCGCTGTTCCGAAGGGCGCTCTCCATCCGCACGATCCTCGTGCTGGAGCTGTGGACGTGGCTCGGTTGCTGGTTCTTCGTGATCTGGCCGCATGCCTACGTCCTTGCGGCGGCGGTTGCGGTCTTCGGGCTGGCGGGCACCGATCACCGACTCGGTCGTCCTCGGCTACCGGCTGGCGATGACCCCCGATCGGCTCGTCGGCCGCGTCGAGAGCGTCCGCACCACGATCTCGCTCCTCGTCGGTCCGCTCGGCCCACTTGCCGCTGGTCTGCTGCTGGAAGCCACGAGCCCGCGTGTGACAGTCGGCGCGGTCGCCGCGATCGGGCTGGGGCTCGCGCTGTGGGGAACCCTCAGCCCGGCCGTTCGCGGGGCGCCGAGCCTCAGCGAGTTGGAGATCGCGGAACCCAACTCGAAATGAGGAAATTCCGCAGAAGCGGAGTAAAGTCAGACAAGTTCGCCCAACCCGTGGGGGGTCCCATTGGCGATTCAAGACGTCGAACACCGAGCGGTAGAGGACGACCGGTTTTACGTCGACGAGATCGATCGGCTCCGCCTGCTCCTCGAGGCCTCGTCGACGTTGCTCGGCTCGCTCAGCCTCGAGGCGATGCTCCCCGAGATCCTCGAGCTCGCCAACCGGACACTCGCGGCCGACGCCTACGCGCTGTGGCTGCGCGACGATACGGACGGAAGCTGGAGTGTCGCGGCCTCCTCCGGCCTGCCGGACTCGTACGTCGAAAGCGCGACGGCGGCGATCCGCGGCCAACCCGAGGCTGTCTCGCTCGACGAGCCGCTGGTGGCGGAGGATCTTGCTGCGGTGGAGTGGCTCAGCCCCGCCCACCGGAAGGCACATACGGAGGCGGGCACGCGGTCGCTGCTCGTCACCGGTCTGCGCTACGGCGACCGGGTCGTCGGCACGCTCGCCTTCTACTACCGCGCACCGCGTCGCTTCACGGAGGGCGAGAAGAATGCCGCCTCGCTGCTCGCAAACCTCGCCGCGGCAGCCGTCGGCACCGCGGAGCTGTACGAGGCGCAGCGGCGGCTCGCCGAGGACCAGCGCTTCGTCGCGCAAGCGAGTGAGCTGCTCGCGTCGTCGCTCGAATACGAGCGCACGCTCGCCAACGTCGCGGCGTTGGCCGTGCCGCAGTTCGCCGACTGGTGCGCGATCGACATGGTCGAGGGGGACGGCTCGATCCGCCGCCTGACGGTCGCCCACGTCGACCCGGACAAGGTGCGCCTGGCGAGCGAACTGCTGGAGAAGTATCCGCCAGACCCGGCCGCGGCCTACGGCGTGCCCGATGTGATCAGGACGAGGCGGCCCGAGCTCTTCTCCGAGATCACGGACGAGCTGCTCCAGGAGGCGACCACTGACACGCCCGAGCTGCTCGAGGTCTTGCGCGAACTCGGCCTCCGCTCGTCGATGTGCGTCCCGCTCGTCGCACGCGACCGCGCGCTGGGCGCAATCACCTTCGTCGCGGCGGAGAGTGGGCGCCGCTACGACGAAGCGGACCTCGCGACCGCGCAGGACCTCGCGCGCCGCGCCGCCACGGCAGTCGACAACGCGGTCCTCTTCCGCGAGACACAGGCGGCGCGCCGCGACGCTCAGGACTCGCTCGCGGTGGTCGACGCCATCTTCGGCGCGGCACCCGTCGGCCTTGCCTTCATGGACAACAGCTTCCACTACGTGCGGGTCAACGAGGCGCTCGCGACTATCAACGGCCTGCCGGCCGAGGAGCATTACGGCCGATCGCTGCGCGACGTGCTCGGGAACGAGCTTGCCGCGACGATCGAGCCCTACCACCGGCAGGTGCTCGAGAGCGGCGAGGCAATCCTCGACCTGCCGGTCGAAGGCCAGACCGCCGCGGCGCCCGGCGAGACGCGTAACTGGCTCGTCTCCTACTACCCGGTTCGCGATGCGGCCGACAACACGATCGGCGTCGGCGTCGTGATCACCGACGTCACCGAGCGCGAACAGGCGCGTGCGGCAGCCGAGGCGGCGGGTGAGCGGCTGCGCGTGCTCGCGGAGGCCAGCCAGCAGCTCGCGGGCTCGCTCGACTACGAGTCGACGCTCGCGAACCTCGCCAACCTGCTCGTGCCGCAGTTCGCCGACTGGTATGCCGTCGACGTCGCGAGTGGCGGCGGCTTCCGGCGGATCGCCGTAGTGCACAAGGACCCCGCCAAGGCGGAGTGGGCGGAGAAGTCACAGCACCTGTTCGCACCGGAGGCCGACGAGCTGGAGGGCACGGCGCGCGTCGTGCGCACGGGCGAAGCCGTCCTCTACCGTACGATCAGCGACGAGCTGCTCGCCGCCTCCACGCTCGGACCGGAACATCACGAGGTGCTGCGCGAGCTCGGAATGGAATCGGCGATGTGCGTCCCGCTCACCGCGGCCGGGCGCACGTTCGGCGCGCTCATGCTCGTGTCCGCCGACCCCAACCGCCTGTACGACGAGGACGACCTCGACTTCGCCAAGCACCTCGGACGCCGCGCTGCGGTCGCGGTCGACAACGCCCGTCTCTATCGCCAGTCCGAGCGGCGCGCACGCGCAACCGTCGTCGTCCAGCATGTCGCGGACGGCGTCCTGCTTGTGGATAACGATGGAGTGATCAGGCTCTGGAACCCGGCCGCCGAGCAGATCACGGGCCTTGCCGCGAGCGACGCCGTTGGTCGCTCCGCCGTCGACGTCTTCCCCGGCTGGGACGGGATCGAGGTCCTCGCGCAGAGTGACCAGCTCCGCCCGTCGACACAGGCCGTGCAGGTGAACGATCGGGAGCTCTGGCTCTCGATCACCGGCGTCGGCTTCGAGGACGGCAGCGTGTACGCCTTCCGCGACCTGACGGAGGAGCGCGCGGTCGAGACGCTGAAGTCGGATTTCGTCTCGACGATCTCGCACGAGCTGAGGACACCGCTGGCGGCGATCTACGGCGCCGCTCTGACCTTGCGGCGCGACGACGTCTTGCTCCCCGAACCGCAGCGGGCCGGCCTGCTCGAGGTGATCGCAAGCGAGTCGGATCGCCTGGCGCGCATCGTCAACGACGTCCTCTGGGTCAGCCGTCTTGAATCGGAAGGGCTGCGGACGACGATCGAGCCCTGCGACGCCGTCGAGCTCGCGCGGAGCATCGTCGAGGCCGCCCGGCAGTACATCCCGCCGAGCATCAAGCTCGAACTCTCGGCACCGAAGACCGTACCGCTCGTCGCAGCCGACCCGGACAAGACCCGCCAGGTTCTGGCAAACCTCGTCGACAACGCCGTCAAGTACTCACCCGACGGCGGCCACGTGCGCGTCGAGATCGCCGAGGCCCCCGGCCGGCACCTGCGCTTCACCGTGCGCGACGAGGGGCTCGGGGTGCCGCCGGCGGAGCACCGCCGGATCTTCGAGAAGTTCTACCGCCTCGACCCGGACCTCACCCGCGGCGTCGGCGGGACGGGGCTCGGCCTGTACATCAGCCGCGAGCTGCTCGAGCGGATGGGCGGACGCATCTGGGTCGAGTCCAGCGGCCAGGGTGGTTCCAGCTTTGTCGCCGAATTACCGCTGGCCGACTAGAAAATCCGTCGGTGCCGTGACAGAGTTGTACGGTGAGCGGCGGCGCTGTCCTTTGGGCTGAGACTCCCGACGACGATCGGGACGAAACGCCCGACTGCGAGGCTCACGGCGACGTGGACGAGAGCTTCGCGGCGCGCAGGCTGCGACGCTGGCTCAAAGGGATGTTCGGTGGGGCCGCGGAGCGGCCCGTCCGCGAGAGCGGACCAGGGGAGGGGGCTCGGGGGAACCGGGAGGTTCCCCCGACGGACGACCCCCAGTCCTAGTACGTAGGCGGCGGTCCCTCGTCGACGTACGTCGTACGGCGACGCGACCAGTACCCCGGGCCCGCCCACGACTGCCAGAAGAGCAGCGAAAGCAGGATGCTGACCAGGCCGACGCCCATCAGGATCCAGCCGACCGCGTCGACGTTCACCGAGCTCGAGGTCGCGTTGACGGCGAATGTGAGGATTGCCCCAACCGCGATCAGGAAGATTCCGACTCCGAGTCCCATTCGACCTCCTTGGATGCGAGCGGCAGGTTCCCCGCCGGACCGCGGCGAAAACCGCCGCACTTTGGACGGACGGCGGGCGGAGCCCGCCGTCCTCTTGAGGGCATCGCAAGCGACGCCCCAGACGCTTCCTTGAAGTAGGCTCGCGGCGTCCGTGCGCAAGGGCTCGATCGTCCAGCTGATCGTGATCGGCGTCTTGGCCGGCGCCGTCGCCTCCGTCGTCGCGCTCGTTCCCAACTGGCTGCCGCACTCCGCCTCACGGGAGGCCGGCCGCATCGACTTCGTCTTCTGGTTCGTGACCGGGATCTGCATCTTCGTCTTCTCGATCGTGGCCGCCGTCAGCGTCTTCGCAGTCTGGAAGTTCCGCGCAAAGCCGGACGATGACTCCGACGGCCCACCGATCCACGGGCACCCCGGGCTCGAGATCGTCTGGACCGCGGTCCCGGCACTGCTCGTCACGGCAATCGCCATCGTGAGCGCGATCGTGCTGGCGAAGGACGACGCGCAGGGCGCGGATCCGCTGCGCGTCGAGGTGACGGCGCAGCAGTTCTTCTGGAGCTACCGCTATCCGGGCTACGACAACAAGGCGTCGGACGTCCTCCGGCTCCCGGTCGACCGTTCAGTCGTGCTGCGGATGACGTCGAAAGACGTGATCCACTCCTTCTGGGTGCCTGAGTTCCGCCAGAAGCAGGACGTCGTGCCGGGGATCCACCCGACGCTGCACATCACACCGGACCACGTTGGGACGTACCCGGTGATCTGCACGGAGCTCTGCGGGCTCGGCCATGCGCTGATGCGCTCGCGCGTGATCGTGATGGAGCCGGGCGCGTTCGAGAAGTGGGCGTCGAAGAAGGGGCCCTCGTGAGCACGGTCGTCGCCGCAGAGCACGTGCACCCGGTGCGCCAGGGCTTGCCGCCACCCCCCGGCGGCTGGCGCCGCCTGGTCTACCCCGGCTTCCTGCGCGCCGCGTGGATGACTCCGCTCTTCTTCGGCATCGGCAGCGGAATCGTCGTCCTGTGCCGCTGGTGGGGCGGCTGGCACCCGATCTGGTTCGGCTCGATCATCGTGCTCGTCGCGGCGCTCATCGCCGCTCCGATCGGCTTCCTCGCGGGCATCGGCGCGTTCGACTACTGGACGCGGTACGCGATCGGTGCGCCGACGCAGCCGGAGGACCACTCAGGCCACGGCGCGTACAGCTGGCGCGACTACTTCCGAGTGAACACCGACCACAAGGTGATCGGGATGCAGTACCTGGTCACCACGATCTTCTTCTTCCTCGCCGGCGGACTGCTGGCGATGCTGGTGCGCGCCGAGCTCGCAAAGCCCGGGATGCAGTTCTTCGACAACCAGACGTACAACGGCCTGTTCTCAGTCCACGCGTCGCTGATGATCTTCCTGTTCGTGATCCCGGCCTTCGCCGGGCTCGCGAACTTCGTCGTCCCGCTGATGCTCGGCGCGCCCGACATGGCGTTCCCGCGGTTGAACGCGCTCTCGTACTGGCTGCTGCCGATCGCCGGGATCATGATGCTGTCGAGCTTCCTCGTTCCCGGCGGCGCGTTCGCGTCCGGCTGGACGGGTTATGCGCCGCTCTCGGTGCACCAGCCGCTCGGCACGATCTTCTTCAACATGGGCGTCCAGTGGGCGGGCGCGAGCTCGATCATGACCGCCCTCAACTTCCTGGTCACGATCATCACGATGCGCGCGCCGGGAATGACCTTCTGGCGCATGCCGCTGCTGGTCTGGGCGAACTTCACGACGTCGCTGCTGGTCGTGATCGCGACCCCGTTCATCGCCGGCTCGCAGTTCTTCGTGATGTTCGACCGCATGATGCACACGAACTTCTTCGAGACCGGCGGCGGCGGCTACCCGCTCGGGTACCAGCACATCTTCTGGTTCTACTCGCACCCGGCGGTCTACATCATGATGCTGCCCGGCTTCGGCATCGCCTCGGAGGTGATCTCCGCGATGTCGCGGAAGCCGATCTTCGGCTACCGGCTGATGGCGCTGTCGCTGATGGCGATCCTCGTGCTCGGCTTCTCCGTCTGGGCGCACCACATGTTCGT
>JBKPGW010000220.1:0-9812 GCA_046729555.1 Actinomycetota bacterium
GGCTTTCCGGCCTTGTGGGGTTGTCGATCCCAAATACTCGATCCGAGGGAGCGAACCGATTAATTGGGACCCAGAGGGTCGTTTGCTGTGGTCGTTCGCGTATGTCGTTGTCCGGCACCTGTTCGCGCTGGTCTGGCTGCTGGGACGGATCGAAGGAGCTGGAGATCCTCGTCCTCCGGCATGAGCTGGCGATCCTCCGCCGGCAGACCTCACAGCCTACGCTGACTCGGGCTGATCGCGTGTTGCTGGCGTCGCTGAGCCGTTCGCTGGCGCGGCCGGCCTGTGCAGTCTTCCCGATCAAGCCAGAGCCGCTGCTTCGCTGGCACCGCGAGCTCATCGGCCGCCGGTGGACCAACTCGCACGCGACGCCCGGCCGACCGCCGCTCGACCGCTCGCTCCGCAAGCTGATCCTTCGTCTCGCTGATGAGAATCCGCACTGGGGATACAGACGGATCGTCGGCGAGCTCAAGGGTCTCGGCATTCCGGTTTCAGCAACCTCCGTACGCAAGGTGCTACTCGAGGCTGGTCTCCCGCCGGCGCCGCAGCGAACGCACTCGTCGTGGCGAGGGTTCTTGCGAGAGCAGGCGTCGAGCTTGCTCGCCTGCGACTTCCTCACCGTCGAAACCGCCTTTCTACAGCGGATCTACGTCCTCTTCTTCATCTCGCTCGCGACGCGACGGATCGAGTACGTCGCCTGCACGTCGAATCCGGACGGCGGCCGGGTCACCCAGCAGGCGCGCAATCTCATGATGCGGTTCGGCGACGAGCAGCCGTTCCGGTTTCTCGTCCACGACCGCGACAGGAAGTTCAGCCACGCCGTCGACGAGGTCTTCCGGACTGAGGGGCGACTACTCAGCTACGTCGTCGCGACCTCATCGGCGGACTCATTCACGAATACGACGCCGCCTGAGTTTGCGAACCCTATGGGATGAACGCGAAGTCGGACCATCAGGAATGACGAGGGCTAAGACCGACAACATTTGACCTTGCAGGCCCCAAGCAAGACTCCGCTGCCAGACATCCGCAATTCGGGCGCGACGGTGCTCTTCCACCGGACCCGCCGGCGGGCGTTCTACCTACCGTGCTACCAAACTGAGCGAATCTGGCAGAACTGAACGGACGTCGGGCTTAACAAGCCGAGCTAGCCCGGCGCACGATTCTGCGGCGTTATCGCACCCAGGAGGTCGCCGGTTCGAATCCGGCCTAGGGCTGCCGTGGGATGGTCAATCCCTTGACGGTTGTCGAAACGCCGCGATGCTGACGCAAAGCAGCGCAAGATCTCGTACTCGCGCGCACGCGCAAGCGCATCAGCAACTGGCCAGGCGAGCCACCCCGGGGGCCCTGAAGCCCCAGTCATGGGCTGCCGCCGCACCGCTGCTCGGACTGCGCACACTGCTCGGACTTGATGTCGTCGAAGGACGGCTCGCGCACGACCGACTCAAGCCCACAATTTGGGCACGTTCGTGCTCCCAACATCATGGTGCGCGGTGCACGCGTAGACGCCGAGTAAGAGGTTTGTCAAGGGCACCGGCGGGCAAGGCTCGTGACAGATCCGGGGAACGGGAGAAAGGAGACACGAATGCCTGCTAAACGCGCGAACGTCAAGAACGAGAAGCAGTACGAGGCTCTGAAAGACAAAGGCATGTCGAAGCAGCGCGCGGCGAGGATCGCCAACTCACCCGGCGCCTCAAGCCGCGGCGGCAAGAACTCACACTCGAGCTCTTCCCGTTCGTCATCGTCGCAAGGCGGAACAACCGCACAAAAGAAAGCCGCTGGGCGCAAGGGCGGAAAAGCGACCGCACGCAAGCGCTGAACGCTGGACTTATCGGTCCACGAAACGTAGGTTCGACCAAACATCGTCTGCCGCCCGTCCTGCGGCAACGGGGGTGGGGCAGCCGGTCCCAAGGATGACCGCTCGGTCATCAATTCAGTAGGGCCAAGCAATAATTGATGAGCACGCGACCGAGCGGTAGGTCTTCGAAGTCGGAGCCCGAAACGGATCGGTTGGAAACAGAGAACACGCAAATTACGGACCGCCTTGCCCCCTCCATCGTCATCGAGAAGGCGAAAGTTGTCCCAATCGAACGACTCGACTTACCGGCAGAAGACGTTTTCCGGCTTCTCCGGTGTCAAGGGGCGTCGAAGAGTGCGCCGGTTTGGGGCGCCGAAAGGTGCACCACGAACTCGGGAGAGCTGTTTTTGGGGTGGCGCCGGAAATTCGGGGTCGTAGGAGGCGCTCTGAGGGCCTGTGAGGGGTGGGCGAAGGTGATTGCTTGTCCGGATTTCGCCGCTCAGGCGGAGTCGCGGAGCGACGGAGCCTGAGCGGGCGCGACGTCGAGGCCGCGTTCGCGCAGTCGGTAGCTCTTGCCCTTGAGCGCGATCATGGTCGCATGGTGGACGAGCCGGTCGATCAGCGCGGCGGCGACCATGGCGTCGCCGAGGATCTCGCCCCACTGCTCGAAGCCGCGGTTGCTGGTGACGATGATCGAGCCGGGTTCGTAGCGGCGGGAGACCAATGCGAAGAGCAGGTTGGCGGCCTGCCGTTCGAGTGGCAGGTAGCCGACCTCGTCGACGATCAGGAGGTGGTAGCGCTCGAGCCGGCGTAGCTCTTGCTCGAGCTGGTTGCGGTCCTGCGCGGCCTCCAGTTTCGAGATCCATTCTTGCGCGGTGGCGAAGGCGACGCGGAAGCCCCGCTCGCAGGCTTTCAGCGAGAGCGCGATCGCGGTGCGTCTTGCCGGTGCCGGGCGGGCCGAGGAAGCAGACGTTGGCGCGCTCCTCGATCCAGGCCAGCTGCGCCAGGTGCAGCACGAGCGGCCGCTCCGCCGACGGTTGCGCGCTCCAGTCGAAGTCCTCGAGCGTCTTCAACGCCGGGAAGGCGGCGTGGCGGATGCGCGTGCGGGCGCCGGAGGCGTCGCGCGCGAACACCTCTGCTTCGAGCAGCGTCTCGAGGAAGCGCTCGTACGGCCACTCCTGCTCGCGCGCGACCGCCGCGGTCTGCTCGAGCCGCTCCAGCACGCGCGGTGCCTTCAGTTTCGAGAGCAGGTACGGCAGCCGCTCACCTGCCTTGGCCCTGCTCACGCGCACAGCTCCGCGTAGGCGGCAAGCTCGGGTGGTGCGACAACGATTCGCGGCAGCTGAAGCGGCGGCGGCGCCGTCGGCCGCTCAGCGCGCACGATCGGCGGCGGCAGCCAGACGCCCTGCTCGTAGCTGCGCGCATAGCGGGCGACCTCGACGCCGCGGTGCATGATCCAGACCTGGTCGCGGTCGAAGCGCAGCTCGACCCGCTCCTGCACGAGCCGCTCCGGCGCCCGGTAGAAGCAACGGCCGTGGCGCAGGTAGCCGTCGATCGGCACCCGCGTCGACCGGTGCCCGGACGAGTCGAAGCGCGCCGGCGGCAGCGGCCGCAGCGCACCGCGCTCTTGGGCGAGGCGCTCGGCGACCGGAAAGCGTCCGGTCGCGTGCACACGCACGTTGGCGATCCGGTCGCGCCAGTCGGTGTACTGCTGATCGAGCTCGCCCAAATCGCCGAAGCGCCGCGCCGGCCAAAAGCCGCTCTTGAGGTAGCGCACGCTCGCTTCGACCGCGCCCTTCTCGCGCGGCGTCTCCGGCGTGCACGCGGTGGCGTGAAAGCCATAGTGGCCACGCAGGTACAGAAAGCGCGGATTCCAGACGACGCGGTCGCCTTCGCGGCGGGCGACGGCCGCGCGCAGGTTGTCGTACACACACTCGCGCGGGACCCCGCCCAGCCACTCGAACGCGCGCACGTGCCCCTCCAAGAACGCCTCCAACGTCATCTCGAACGAGAAGAACGCGGTCTGCGCGCCCGAGTACGGCAGCGAGGCGATCAGCGCGTACACGCGCCGCTCGCGGCCAGCCAGCGTCGGCCGCGTCGGCATCTCCGCCCAATCCAGCTGCAGCACCTGCCCGGGCCGGTAGCCGGTCCGCTGTGCCGGCCGCACGGCTGGCGGCCGCAGCGCGCGCAGCCGCCGCTTCACGAGATCGACAGAGCCGTCGTAGCCGTACTCGTCGCGCAGCAGCTCAGTCGCCCGCGGCGCCTTGATCTGCGGCCACTCCGCAAGCAGCCGCCGCAGCACCGGCTCGAACGGATCGAGCTTCGACCCGGCCAGCGCACGCCGATACCAAGGCGGCTCCTCGCTCCGCGCGAGCCGCGTAACCGTCCGGCGGTTGATCCCCAGCCGGCGCGCGACCTCCCGCTCCGACACCCCGTCCGCGACCAAAGCCCGCACCTGCGCCCACTCCAACGCGCTCCGCACCTCCGCACCTCTCGCTCGACGCCGTGATCGACACGAGCCTCGACGCCGAGGCGGACGCGATCAGCTACGCCGCGAGTGGTGCACTTTTCGATTCCCGATCCCGGTGCAGTATTGGGCGCCCGGCATCATCCGGCGGCGGCACGACCGGCGCGGTTGAACATCCATGACAACGCCGCCGCTGTACTCAGATCGCGAGTGACGCTCGCGCACATCGGCGTGGGTTCGGCCACCTGCGAAATCGTGACTAGCCCGCCTGCACGTGCACCTTGTCGCGGGCCAGGTTCGGCCCGCCCTCCGCTGTTTGACCTCAGCTAGCGAGCGAAATGAAGCCGCCGACGATTGCGCCATAGGCGATATGGGCTAGTACCGTCGCAAGGATCTGCCGACCGTAGTTGAGGAGTAGAAAGCCTGGTGGTTCGAGAGGCGGCGTCGAACCGGCGGCGTCGAAGCCTGGTGCCCATGCGTGGATGCACAACGGGCAGGAGGATGGTGACCAGCGCGCTGCCGGCAAAAAGAGCGTGGACCAGGCCGAATCCGGCGCCGAGGAGGAAGCCGCTGTGGCCGATGACGCGGAAGATGGCGTAGTAGGCGAGTGCGAAGAGCAGTCCGAAGACGAAGTGGAGCGCGTAGCCGATCGCCTTTGCCCGGACTCGGTCGGCGGTGACAGCGGTGCCGAGGAGGAAGGGGATGTCCATGCGCGTCAGGCCGAGCTCGCTTGCCGCGCGCAGGATCGTCGTGAGGACGATCGTGCCGGCGAGTCCACCGAGGATCGCTCCCCAGATCACCGGTCGCGCTCCTGCGCGCGCGTGTATGAGACGGCAGCGTTGATCAGCGCCACGTGCGTCAGGCCTTGCGGGAAGTTGCCGAGAAACTCGCCTGTTTCACGCTGCAGTTCTTCGGCATAGAGGCCGAGGTCGTTGGCGAGGTCGACGAGCTCGTCGGTCAGGGTGGCGGCCTTCTCGAGGCGTCCTTGGCGGGCGTAGGCGTCGGCGAGCCAGAACGAGCACGTGAGGAACGCGCCGGGCTCGTCGGCCCAGCGGTAGACGAGTGGACCGCGGCCGAGCTCGCGGCGGACGGCGTCGACGGTGCCGAGCAAGCGCGGTGAGACGGGGTCGTCGTAGTCGGCAAGGACGGCGAGGAGCAGCGAGGCATCGAGTTCTTCTTCGCCGGCGCTGCGTACGGTAGCTCGCTTTCGCGTGCGAGTAGCAGCGCGTCTCGACGAACTCGCGGATCCGGTTTTGCTCGTGATGCCAGCGTCCGTGGTGCTTGGCCGGCAGCAGCCGGCGCTCGGCGAGCTGGCAGGCGCGGTCGAGGGCAACCGCGCACATCATCTTCGACTGCGTGAAGTGGCGTGGTTCCGTCACGCAGCTCCCACAGATGCCCGCGTCCGGTTGTTCCCAGATCCGGCAGATCTGGTCGGCGATCTCGGCCAAGCGGTGTCCGTGGTCGCGGTCGAGTCCGCCGGAGAAGTCAGCGAATCGGGCGGCCGCGGCGAACACTTCGCCGTAGATATCCAGTTGCGTCTGGCCGGCGGCGCCGTTGCCGACGCGGGCGGGGCGCGAGCCGCGGTAGCCAGCGAGCGGCAGCGTTTTCTCCTCCGCTTCGGCACGGCCGTCGAGGCGGTAGAGGACCTTTAGACGCGGGTTGGTCAACTGCGAGGCGTGGAGCAGCCAGTAGAAGAAGGCGCGTGCCTCGGGGGCACAGCCGAGCGCAAGTAGGGCTTCGAGCGTGAAGGCCGAGTCGCGCGGCCAGGAGTAGCGGTAGTCCCAGTTGCGGTCAGCGCCGATTTCCTCCGGCAGCGAGGTGGTCGCCGCCGCGGCGATCGCGCCGGAAGGTCGGTAAGACGCGCAAGCTGAACCAATCCGGTCTGCTGAGAGCGAATCTAGCGCGGGCACCGGAGATCAAGGCCGAGCCCTGCGAAGCGCGATCGTGTCCGCGTCGACCACGTGGTCGACGCGGTAGACGGGTGGAGCGGACCGAGATGCGCCGCGGCGAGGGCAACTGGCGTCAGCACCGCCACAAGGACTGCTCCTCAGGGTGTGTCCTCATCTTGGCTAGGTAACGCACGAAGCCCGCACCCGATGAAGCACTTGCAGCCTGACCGGGGCTGGACGCCGCCTCAGACCATCCGTGCGTTGCTCACGTCTCGGCGTCTTTCGCGGGGAAGAGGATCCTGGGCACCTCCTGCTTCGCCGGGTCGCGATTGAGGATGAGCACGTCGGCGAGCGTGGCCAGAACAGCTGCGAGCGGCACAGAAAGCAGCACGTACACGCCTCCGAAGAGAAGCCCCACTGCGCTCACCGTGACGAGCACGATCAACGGAGAGAGGCCAACCGCCCGACCGAAGACATGCGGTCCGATCAGGTAGTCCTGCAGCAGCCGCAGGCCCCAAACCGCAACCGCGGCCAAGGCGGCGTGCTGCCAGTCGATCGTGAGCCCGACGGCGACGGCGAGGCTGCCGGCAACGAGTGGGCCGATCACGGGGACGACCTCGACGATGCCCGCGAACACGCCGAGGAGGAGCCAGAACGGCAGGCCGATCAGCGCGAACGCCGTAGACAGGACGGTGCTGACGAACGTGATCATGAGCAGCTGCCCACGCACGTACGCGCCGAGCTTCACGTCGATCAAGTTCCAGGTCTCGCGCACGACGCGTCGGTGCTTCCTGGGTAACAGCGAGAGCACCAACTCCTCGGCACGCTCACGCTCGAAGATCCAGTAAGCGGCCGTCGCGAGTGCGAAGAAAATGCCGACGAGGACCTCGAGCGCCTTGGTCGTAATGGTAAGCGCAGGGTGGACGAGCCCCGAGCCTGAGGGAAGCTTCTGCAGCTCCTTCTGCAAGCCGACGAGGAACTCGTGCTTGATCCCGGTCGAGTTCCGGGCGGCGTCACGAAGTTCCGCGCTCGAGGTCGGAGCGTCGCCAATCGCCGCCTCGACCTGCGTGATCGCCCTCGGGATGACGAGCCATAGGAAGAGCACAACGAGACCGGCCAGCGCGGCGAAGTGGAGAATCACGCCTCCCGCGCGCGGCACGCCGTGCTCGTGCAGCCGCTCCACTCCCGGACGCATCGCGGCCGCGAGCGTGAACCCCAGCAATAGTAGGAAGAGGAGCAGGCGCAGGTGCCAGAGCGCTAATGCGCCGGCGACGACGCCGACAACCACCACGCTCGTCACGAAGGCTCTTCTCGCGGTGCTCACACATCTCTAACGGTTTGGACGACCCAACAGACACGGCCCAGTCTGCACGGCCGAGGTTCGTGCAGAGATGGGACTCGCTCGCGCCCGGTGATCACGCCAGAGACTGATCGCGTCTGTCCGCCCTCAGCTCTCGATGGCTGAAGGTTGAGAGCGCGATGCGGCCTCTCGCGGTTGTAGTGGCCGACGAAGACGCGGAGAACGGGGGCATCCCTCCCCATCCATGTGCTCAGCGGGCCTTGCGGATCGCTTTGATCAGTTCCCACTTGCCCATCTTTGAGCGGCCGGGAATGTTTTCGTTCTTAGCGATCTCGTAGAGCTGATCGCGATTACGGTCTTCCAGCGCGCGACCAGCTGCTCCCCTGCGCCGGCGGCCCCGCGCCGCCTGCTTCCCGAGTTCGCGACGCGTGCTCTTCGGAAGCTTCGCGATCGTGCGCTTCCGCGTCGCCGCCTGCTGCGCCTGCTTGACGTTTCGCCGTGCGGCCTGTACCTGCCGTGTGGAAGCCATGTGGCCGCCTCCTCTGCCGATTCGCTCTCCCGGCGGTACCGGCACCCCCAGGCCGCACCCGGAAACCGCAGCACACGCGGCGGCAAGCTTAGGTTGTCGGGGGTTCGGGTTCCGGCGCGACTACGTCGGGTTCCTCGGGCAGCATGTCCGGCTCCGGCGGCGTAATACCGCCGCCCTCGTCCGGCATGGTCTCCGGCTCATCAGGCTGCGGTTCCAGGCGCTCACCCTCCGGGTCTGGCATGGAAGCCGACATCTGAACCTCCTTCGCTCTTGGGCGTGACCACCTCATCCGTTACCCGTTGCGCGCTTTTCTTCACTGGGGTTAGGAGTGCCAGTTTTTTGTCGGCCGGCTCTTTTATTCCGGCTACAGAATCGGGTGCGGCGATGGCGAGCACAGAACGCCAACTGCGAGCCGCGCGGAACGGCTCCTGTTCCGCGCGGTCAACGAGCAAATCAAGGAACTCGGCGAAAGAGTTCTCGATGCCAGACCTCGACTTCAGCTGTGAGTGCGACGAGGCGGATCGCCACAGCCGGATCACGATGACGATCGACGAGTTCGAGGCGATCAACCAGACACAGAACCGATTTATCGTCTGTCACGGATATGAAGACCTTGATGTGGAAGATGTCGTGGGCGAGCACGACCGCCGCCACCTCATCGTCGCGATGCGCGGCCTCGCCGCCGAGTTCGTGAAGGAACGGGGGAGGGCTCGTGACGCGAGAACCAAACGATGCGGCAAGAGCGTCGCCTCAGAGCACGAGCCGGCGTGTTTGCCGTTAAAGAGTGGTCATTAGCTGATCGTTGCCCCGACCAAGACAAGCACGATCCACACAGCGATGATCACGGCCGCAAGACACCACAGCAGCCGCGTCGTCATCGGGAGTGCCTGACCCCATCTCCGCACCTGCAGTGGCTATTTCCGGAGAGGCGGTTTTGACACCCCCGCTGCGCCGCACAAAGACGCTGCGGCCAGGTCGGCGCCGGCTTTGCCGCTCTCGCTGGTGGTCGCCGGTTTTAGCGGGTACCTGCTAGGGGCCATTCCAACTCGGCAGCGGGCGCCGCACGCAAGCGACGACGCCGACTCCTCGTGATTGGAAAAGGCCGACGCGGTCGCGTCCGGCCTCCCCAGGTGCGTCCCCGGCTACTGCTCCTCCTCAGCGGCCGAATGCACCGGCGTCTCGCAGGCGAGGCAGATACGAGCGCCTGCCGGACCGACCACCGCCCGTTCGCCGCAGAACGGACACTCGCCACGCTCCTCCTCCGAGAACCAAGAAAGGGCTTCGACCTCAGGCGGCTCACGACTCACACCTCCGAGGCTAGGTCGCAGATTCAGCCACGGCATCGGCCGCCAGACCCATCCGACCCTCAGCCGAGTCCTACTCAAGGTGAAGGCGAGGGCGGCGTCCTCGCTGCGGCGGGCGAGTGACTCTCTGCGCTTGCCTAGAGGAGCGTGTCGCCCTTCCGCCAAAGTGCGACAGCCGCCAGGCGCAGCGAGCCTCGGATCACGGGCGACTTCGAGTGACGAGCTACCGCGCGGTATGTAGCGAATCTCGGACGTCGCGCGGGTTGCGGTGCGGGAGGTCTGCTTGGGGCTGCCGCAGCTCATTCCAGCCCGGGACAGGCGGGTGAGACACGTCGCTTCAGCTCGCCGCTTGCGATCGCCCCTTCGGAACGTTTGCTGCTGGACAAGGCGAAGGACGGTCCCGTCCGCGGCCGTCCTTCTCCTTTTTCTGGCCTGGCCCCTGGCGTCGCTCCCTCAAGGGGTGGTTGCCGACGAGGCGAGACGCCCCGCGTTTTGTCTTTGCGACTTATGGAGTCGGCTGAAAGCGCGACA
>JBKPGW010000221.1:0-3634 GCA_046729555.1 Actinomycetota bacterium
GCGCTGCTCGCCCGCGCGTGGGGAGCCGAAGTGCGCGGCTGGGACCGTGTGCGGACGCCCTACCTCGAGCATCTACACGGCATCGAGGTCGAGATCTCCGACGAGCCGCCGAGTCCGCCGGCCGGTTGGGAGCCCTACGTCTCGACCGCCTTTGCCGACCGCATCGACGGGAGGAGCCGTGCCGAGCTGCTTGCCGAGCTCGTCTCGCTCCGCGACGCGATCGTCGTCGCCGGCGCGCACGGAAAGACGACCACGGCGGCGATGGTCGCCTTCTGTCTCGCGCGCCTCGGCCGGGATCCCGCGTGGCTGATCGGGGGCGACGTTCCACAGCTCGGGGGGAATGCCGGGGCCGGCAGCGGCTGGCTCGTCGTCGAGGGTGACGAGTCGGACCGGACGATCGCCGCCCTACGGCCGCGGATCGCCGTCGTCACGAACGTCGACCTCGACCACCACACCACGTTCGCCTCTCGAGCCGAGGTCCAGGAGCTGTTCGAACGCTGGCTTGCGGAGGTTCCCGAGGTCGTGCGCGGACCCGAGCTGCCACCGTACGACGGGCCGCTGGCGCTGCCCGGCGCGCACAACCGGCGTAACGCCGCCTGTGCCGTCGCTGCACTGGAACGTGCGGGCGCCGGCCGCGAGGAAGTCACGCCTGTGCTCGCGGAGTTCACGGGGGCGGGACGGCGACTCGAACCTCGCGGCGAGTCGGCCGGCGTCGAGGTGCTCGACGACTACGCACACCACCCGGCGGAGATCGCCGCGACCCTCGAGGCGGCGCGCGGCGACGGCAAGGTGCTCGTGCTCTTCCAGCCGCATCTCTATTCGCGCACGAGGCACCTCGCGGGCGAGCTGGCGGCTGCGCTGGCGGAGGCGGACGCGGTCGCCGTCGCTGACGTCTACGCCGCGCGCGAACAACCGGTCGCCGGCGTGACCGGCAAGCTGATCGTCGACGCGCTCGCCGAACGCCGCCCGGGGATGGCGCTCGCGTGGACGCCGGCGTGCGCCGACGGCGCGCGCTTTCTGGTCAGGCGCGCTCGGCCGGGCGACCGGATCCTGACGCTCGGTGCGGGCGATGTCGACCGCTCCGCGGACCTGATCCTGGGGCTGCTGGGATGACGCTGGAGCAGGGAGTGCGCCTCTCGCGCTTCACCACCATCGGCACCGGCGGCCCGGCAAAGGCGTTCGCTCGGGCGGAAACCATCGACGACCTCCAGGCGGCGCTCGCATTCGCCGCCGAGCGCGGCCTTCCCGTCGCGACGATCGGGCTCGGTTCGAACCTCCTCGTCGCCGATGCGGGGTTCGAGGGTGTCGTCGTCAAGCTAGCCGGCGAGCTCGCGCGGGCGGAGGTGCGCGACGACCTGCTGGTCGCCGGCGGTGGTGCGCCAAACGCAGTCAGCTTGCATCGGGCGCGCGCGGCGGGCCTCGGCGGCTTCGAATTCGCCTGCGCAATCCCGGGCACGGCGGGTGGCGGCGTCCGGATGAACGCGGGCGCCTACGGAAGCGACTGGGCCGGCATTCTCGAGCGGGCGCTCGTCGTCGACGAGGAGGGCGCCCGCTGGCACTCGCGAGAGGAGCTCGGTCTCCGCTATCGGCGTTCCGACCTGAGCGCCGGCCAGGTTATCGCGGAGGTCGAGTTCCGCCTCACGCGCAGGCCGCCCGAGGAGATCAAGGCGGTCATCGCGGACCTGCAGGCACAACGCAAGGCGGCGCAGCCGACGAACAAGCGCACCTACGGCAGCGTCTTCAAGAACCCGGATCACGAGCTGACAGCCGGACGCATGCTGGAGTCCTGTGGCCTGAAAGGGCACCGCAGCGGCGGCGCTCAGATCTCTCCTCGCCACGCCAACTTCATCGAGAACGCAGACGGTGCGCGCTCAGAGGACGCGATCGCCTTGATGTCGGAGGCACGCCGGCGCGCCTGGGAGCAGTACGGCGTCGAGCTCGAGCACGAGGTCGTGCTCCTCGGCGAGCTCGACCTCCCGCCGCTCGCGAAGTAGGACCCTCACCGCTCGCGGCGAAGTCCCGAGGGTGGGCGAGAAGGTCCTTCCCCTGCCGCGCAGGCGTGGCTACGACGTGCTCCGATTCGCCCCGTCCGGCCGCTCGTTCTTGCTGGGGGGCGCGCTCGCCCTAATCGCGCTCGGCTTGTACGGGCTCGCCCGCGAGACGTCGATGTTCGCCGTCGACCGCATCCGGATCGAAGGCGCGAGCCCTGCCCTGGCGGCAGAGGTGCAACGCGAGCTGCGCCGCTACGACGGTCGCAGCCTCGTCAGCCTCGACGCGAGCGCGGTCGAGCACCACCTCGGCGGTCTTCCGGCTGTCCGCAGCTCGATCGTCGACCGCTCGTTCCCGCACACGCTCCGGGTCCGGATCATTCCGGAGATCGCGGTCGCGGTGCTTCGGCGCGGCGCCGGCTCGTGGCTCGTGTCGGCGCGCGGACGGGTGATCGCCGAGGTGCCGCGCGGTGCGCGGGCCGACCTGCCGCGGATCTGGCTGCCCGCCCGGACCGACCTCGAGCTCGGTTCCCTGCTCGGCGGCGATTCGGGAGGACTGGCCGCGCGCTCGCTCGCGGCGTTCGTGGGCAGCGGCTTCACCAATCGGATCACCTTCGTGCGTGCGCTGGACGGTCAGATCACGCTCGGGCTGCGGGGCGGACTGGAGATCGGGCTCGGCGCTCCGGTCGATCTCCGCCTCAAGATCGCGATCGTCCACAGCATCGTCCCGACGCTCGCGCTCCCGTCGCAGGGCGGCCCGGACTACCTCGATCTCGCAGTCCCCGAGCGACCCGTTGCCGGCCGCAACCCTCAACCCGAAGGTTGAGGTTGAGGGTTGCGCGCGTTGACAGCGGGGTTCCCGGGACGTACCCTCGGGCAGAGGCGAGCTCGGCCGCCCCAACGCTCCAGTCCAGCTTGAGGCCGAGCAACCCCGAGAAACGATGAGCCAGACAGGTAACTACCTCGCAGTCCTGAAGGTCGTCGGCGTCGGCGGCGGCGGGACGAACGCCGTCAACCGGATGGTCGACGCGGGGCTTTCGGGCGTCGAGTTCATCGCCGTCAACACTGACGCACAGGCGTTGCTGATTGCGGATGCCGACATCAAGATCCAGGTCGGCGCGCACGTCACCCGCGGCCTCGGCGCGGGCGCCGATCCGGAGATCGGGCTCGCCGCCGCGCAGGAGAGCCGCGACGAGCTCAAGGAAGCGCTGAAGGGCGCGGACATGGTCTTCATCACGGCCGGAGAAGGCGGCGGCACGGGAACGGGCGGGGCGCCGATCGTCGCGGAGATCGGCCAAGAGATCGGGGCGCTCACCGTCGGCGTCGTCACGCGTCCCTTCGCGTTCGAAGGGCGGAAGCGCGCCGATCAAGCAGAACGTGGGATCGACCAGCTGCGGGATCGCGTCGACACGCTGATCGTGATCGAGAACGACCGGCTGCTGCAGGTCGTCGAGCGGCAGACCTCGGTCGTCGAGGCGTTCCGGATGGCGGACGACATCTTGCGCCAGGGCGTGCAGGGCATCACCGACCTGATCACCGAACCGGGGCTCGTGAACCTCGACTTCGCCGACGTGCGCACGATCATGCGCGACGCCGGCTCTGCGCTGATGGGGATTGGGCAGGCGTCTGGCGAGAACCGCGCGGCC
>JBKPGW010000222.1:0-1414 GCA_046729555.1 Actinomycetota bacterium
CGTGCCGCGGTGCAGCGGAAAGCCCATGTGCGGGCAGCGATTGTCGACGGCGTAGACCTCATCCCCGTCTGCGAACAAACAGAGCGTGTGCCGGTCGACGTGGACGACCAGCCGTCCCGACGCACGCAGCTCGGCAAGCGACGCGGCGCGGACGAGAGGTTCGCTGGCGACGGCGGTCATCTGCTCCTCCTTCGGCTGGCTAACTTCGGAAAGGCTAAAACCTCAACTAAGGTTTAAGTCAAGCAGCGATGGCCAATGAGCTCACGATCGGCGAAGTCGCCTCCCGCAGCGGCGTTGCACCGTCAGCACTCCGCTTCTACGAAGAGGAAGGGCTGATCGTCTCGCGTCGAACAGGCGGGAACCAACGCCGATACGAGCGGGCCGTCCTTCGCCGGATCGCGCTGATCCAGGCCGGCCGCGCGGCGGGGATTCCCCTCCAACGGATCCGCGCCGCCCTCGCCACGCTGCCGGCGCACCGCACCCCGAGCCGCCGCGACTGGGAGCGGCTGTCCCACGACTGGCGCGCGGACATCGACCGGCGCATCGCGACCCTCGAGGCACTCCGCAACCGGCTCACGACCTGCATCGGGTGCGGCTGCCTCTCGATCGACGCCTGCGAGCTCCTCAACCCCGACGACGAGGCGGCGGAGATCGGTTCGGGTGCGCATTACCTCCAACGAGACAGTCGCCGCGCGGACTCGCCTGCATAACGGCCTACGAGACGTCGCAACCCGTCGAGGGAGCGGCGAAAGGTGAAAACGCCTTCACCACCGGCGCTCCTTCGGAGCGGTCCGACAGCAGATTCGCCTAGCCCTGCGCGCCGATCACGAGCCGTCTAGGGAAGTCAGCGAGATCGTGCGCACGCCGCTCACCTATCGAGCGCCTCGCTAGCCTCTGCCGCGGAGCGGCCGGGGCCGGTGCCCCAACTGGTCTTCAAAACCAGTACGGCGTCGTAGCCCGACGCTAGGCAGGTTCGACTCCTGTGCCGCTCCGTTACAGGCGAACGCCGATGGCGATTAGCGAATAACACCAAGGCGACGGTACGTCGGCTCAGGGCACGTTGGCGCAGAGGACGCGACCGACGAGCGCCGAGTATCCCGACGTCCCGCGCGCCGTCTGCACCAGCCAGCCGCTGCCGTCACTCGAGGGCATATTGACGACGATGTACGGACCGTCGCCGGGGATGATGCCGCCGCCGGTGCCGCCCCCTCCCCCGATCGCCTTCTTTCCAGCTGGGCAGGTCATATACAAGGAGTTGTAGATCTGGTTCATCACGATGCTTGGCGCGCCCTCCACGACTTCATAGCCGCTGACGCCGGGTGCGCCAGTGTCCCCCGTGTCGCCCTTGGGACCCGGCGGTAGCTGGCCCGTCTTGAAGTCCACCGCCAGCAGCGAGCGGTTCTTCACCTTGGAC
>JBKPGW010000223.1:0-4475 GCA_046729555.1 Actinomycetota bacterium
GTCGCGGCGTTGAGCTCGACTGCGACCGTGCCCTCGACATAGTCGAGCAGGTCGCGCGAGGCGCCGTGCACCTGCGGCGCGCAACGCAGCGAGTACGCGTCCTGCACCTTGTCGCACCATTTGTGCGACTCGTTGATCGCCGATCCCTCCAGCAGCCGCAGGATGTTCGCCGCGGCGTCCGCCTGCCCCCGCAGCGGGCGCAGGCGGTGGATCTGCGGCAGGAAGCTCGCACGCGAGCCCTGCAGCGCTTCGAGCGAGAGCGCGCACGCGAGGTCGGCCGCGCGCGTGAGACGGCGCGCGCGCACGACGCCGAGCGCGCCGTACGCCGCCATGAACTGCGTGCCGTTGATCAGCGACAGCCCTTCCTTGGCCGCCAGCCGCGTCGGCTCGAGACCCGCGGCTGCAAGGGCATCCGCGCCCGACATCAAATCGCCGTCGAACCACGCGTCACCCTCGCCGACGAGCGGCAGCGCGAGGTGCGCCAGCGGCGCGAGGTCGCCACTCGCACCGACGGAGCCCCGACTCGGCACGCGCGGAATCACTCCGCGCGCGAGACATTCGAGCAGAAGCTCGACGGTCTCGATCCGCGCACCGGAGTTCCCCTTTGCGAGCGCGTTCGCGCGCAGCAGCATCGCTGCCCGCACGATCTCCGCTGGATACGGCTCGCCGACCCCGCAGGCGTGACTTCGGAGCAATCGCAGCTGCAGCTCCTCGGTCTGCTCTTCCGGGATCGACCTGGACACGAAGCGGCCGAAGCCCGTGTTGATCCCGTACGTGTGCTCGCGCGTGCCGTGCGCCGCACGTTCTACGAGCTCGCGGGCGGCGCGCATCTTCGTCCGCGCGTCGTCCGAGAGCGCCACGCCGGCAGCGACGGAGGCGACCGCCCAGACGTCCTCGATCCGGAGATCGTCCCCGGTGAGGCGGATCGCCGTGGCCTGCGCCATCGGCGCCCACTCTAGTCTCCCGGCGTGCCCGACCCACTGAGCGGAGCGCCGCAGGAAGCCGAAGTCGAGGCGACCGTGCCGCCAGAACGCGCGCTGCGGTTACTGCGGCGGCGCGATTTCCGCCGCACCTACGCCGCCGTCGTGATCAGCGAGCTAGGTGACTCGTTCCACTACGTCGCGCTGATGTGGTTCGCGCTCGTCAGCGCGGGCCCGCTCGGAGTGCTCGCGGTGCGTCTGGCCGACAGCGTCCCGGCGCTCGTCTTCGGCCTGCACGGAGGGCTCGTCGCCGACCGTAGCGACCGGCGGCGCGTGCTGGTGCTCGCCGACGTTGCGCGCGGCGCCGTCCTCGTACCCATCGCCGCCGCCGGTCTCGCCGGTCACCTCGACCTCTGGATGCTCGTCGTGGCCGCGTTCGTGCTCGAAACCGCCACCAGCTACTTCGAGCCCGCTTACGGCGCGTTGCTGCCGACGCTGGTCGAACGCCGGAACGTTCAGGCCGCCAACGGGCTGGTGCGCGCCACCGCCGAGGCGCTCCGCGTCGGCGGCTGGGCCGCGGCCGCCGGTCTTCTCGTGTTCATGCCGCTGAGCACCTTCTTCCTGCTCAACGCGGCGTCGTTCTTCGCGTCGGGGATCCTCATCGCCGGTGTCCGCGCGCGCGGCGTCGCCTCGGAGGAGGCAGCACCACGCATTCGCGAGGGGTTCGCCGCGTTGCGCCCACGCCCCGTCCTCGCGACGGCTGTTGTGGCGCTTGCGGTCGGGGTCACGATCGGATCGGGCGCCTGGATAGTCGGCGTGCCGGAACTGGTGCGCAAGACGCTCGACCTCGGCGCGGGCAGCTTTTCCGCCGTCGCCGCAGGCTACGCCGTCGGAGCGGTGACTGCCGGCGCAATCCTGTCGAGAGTCCACGTCCGCCACAAGGCGCGCGCGAGCTTCTACCTCTGGCTGCCCTATGCGGCGGCATACGCACTGTTCGCGCTCACGGGCTCCTTGATTCCGGCCATCGTCGCCGGCGCGGTCTGCGGGTTGATTCAGGCCGCGCTGCTGATCCTGCTCTATTCGGCTGCGCAGGAGGAGATTCCGGACGCCGTGCTCGGCCGCGTCGTCGGCCTGATCTCCCTCGTGCATCGCGGCGCGCACGCGACCGGCTTGCTGTTCGTCGGGCCGCTGTTCGCGGTGTTCGCGGTGCCGACCGTCTTCTTCGGCGCGGCGGCGACTCTGCCGCTCGTCGGACTTGCTGCGCTGGCGACGATCAGGCTTCGCCACTTTCCCTTCGGAGCAGGCGCAGCTCCAGCACGCGCTCGGGACTGAACCCGTCGATCCGCAGCAGGCTTCCCGCCGCGGCGACCGCCGCACCCGCAGGCATCAGCCCGACGAGCTCGGCGCCGGAGACCGCCACACCTCGCTCCCGGGCCTCCTCCTCGACGCGCGCGAGGATGTCGTGCAGAGCGGCGGCCTCGTAGTCCTCGACGTTCATGCTCACCTGCGCGTGCCCCGCGCGAGGGAGCAAAAGACCAAGCGCGCGCACACCTGGAAGGCCACCGCCCTTCTCTCGCACGACCGCGGCGATCGAGCGCGCAACGTCAGCGTCGTCCGTCTCGAGGTTGACGTTGAAGGCGATCAGCGGCCGGCGCGCGCCGACGATCACGCCCCCCGCGGACGCATCGAGACGGGCGGGCCCGAAATCCGGCGCGAGCTCACCGTCGTCGAGGCGCCGCTGAAGCTCCTCCGGACCGCCGCGCCGGAAGAACGCCGGCCCACGGCCGGGCGTGGATTCGCCGTAGAGGAAGACCGGCAGCTCGAGCTCCGAGCCGATCCGCCCGGCGACGACGAGCGCACACTCACGGGCGCGTTCGCGGTCAGCCGGAGCAAGCGCGACGACCGGCACGACGTCCGCGGCGCCGATGCGCGGATGGGCTCCTTCGTGCGTGCGCAGATCGATTCGTTCCCGCGCGCACGCGACGCCGGCGACGAGCGCCGCGACGAGTGCGTCCTCGTCACCGACGAGCGTGAAGACGGACCGGTTGTGATCCGGATCCGAGTGGACGTCGAGCAGCTCGGCCGGGCCGGAAAGCGCGTCGGCGAGCGCATCGATGGTGTCGCGGTCGCGGCCCTCCGAGAAGTTCGGGACCGATTCGAGCGGGAGCGCCACAGACGTACTCTAGGAAGCACCTTGAAGACGTACTACGACCGGCGGGCGCTCGAGTACGACGACTGGTGGCGCGGCGAGGGTCTCTACGCCGACCGCGAGCGACCGGGCTGGGAGGAGGAGCTCGGAGCCCTCGCGGAGGTCATCGCGGCGCTCCCGCCGACGCGGACGCTCGATATCGCCTGTGGCACCGGCTTCCTGACCCGGCATCTTCGCGGCGACGTCGTCGGGCTCGACCAGAGCGAGCGGATGCTCGCAGTCGCCCAGGAGCAGGCACCGCGGGCGCGCTTCGTGCAGGGCGATGCGCTCGAGCTTCCGTTTGCCGACGGCGCCTTCGACCGCGTGTTCACCAGCTACTTCTACTGCCACCTCGAGCCGCCGGAACGCGAGCGATTCCTCGGCGAGGCGCGCCGGGTGGCGCGGGAGCTCGTCGTCGTCGCGTCAGTGCCCGGTGCGGGCGACCCACTCGAACGGTGGGAGGAGCGGGTCCTCAGGGACGGCTCGCGCTGGACGGTCTACAAGCGCGTGTTCACCGGCGAGCAGCTCGCGGCCGAGCTCGGCGGCGGCGAGATCCTGCACGAAGGCCGCTGGTTCGTCGTCGTGCGCGCGTGACCCGCCGCCGCACCTCGTACCGCTCCCTCGCGTCGCTGCAACGAGACCTGAGCGTCTGTCGGGCCTGCGTCGAGGCCGGCTATCCGCTCGAGTCGTTGCCGGTCCGCAATGTGCACGTCGGCCAGCGCGCATATATGTATGGGCAGGCACCGGGGATCGTCGAGGGTGAAGAGCGGCGACCGTGGCGCGGCCGCGCCGGCAAGACGCTGCGCCGCTGGCTCGAGCTCGACGAGGACGAGTTCTACGCGACCTTCTACTGCGCGTCGGTGACGCGCTGCTATCCCGGTCGAGCGGCGTCCGGCCGCGGCGATCGCACGCCCACGCCGCGGGAGCAGGAGCTCTGCGCCTTCTGGCGGGAGTGGGAGTTGCGGATCCTGCGACCGGCTCTGATCGTCCCGGTCGGCGGGCTCGCGATCAAGCAACTGCTCGGGCTCACAGGTCTCGCCTCCTGCATCGGCCGGCGCTACGAGTCGCACGGGTCGACGGTGATCCCGCTGCCGCACCCGTCGGGCGCGAGCGGCTGGCTGAACGTCCCTGCAAATCGCGAGCTCACCGCGCACGCAGCCGTCCTCGTGCGCGACGAGTTGGCACACCTTGCTGGCTAGATTTCAAGGGTGAAGGAGCCGGACCGACCCGCGTATCGCGACACGTTCGCGCGTCTGCTCGGGTTCCTGCGGCCGTACAAGGTCGGCCTCTCCATCTCGATCGTCCTCGCCGTCGCTTCGCAGGCGGCGCAGATCGCACTCGTCTGGGTGACGAAGCACGTGATCGAC
>JBKPGW010000224.1:0-6377 GCA_046729555.1 Actinomycetota bacterium
GCCTCGCTCTGTGTCGCGAGCTCGCCGACGAGGTCTGAGAGGTCGCGGTCGTCCGGATCACGGCCCGCGGCCCAGCGCAGGATCGCGACGCATTCGCCGGCAACGCGTTCCCAGTCCCCGTAGAACGCCTCGGCTCGCGGATCGAGGAACACGAACCGGGCGTTGTTCACCGGCCGCGCGGGCGTGGCGTACAGCTCGGAAAACAAGGCACGGCCGAGCTGGTTGGCGGCCAGGATGTCAAGACGCTGGTTGCCGACGAACGCGGCTGCCCCGGTGATCGCTTCGAGGGTCCACTGCACCTCGGGCCGGACGCGTTGCTTAGCCCGGCGCCGACGAGGACGCGCGACCGTGGGCTGCGCGGCACGGGCGAGGTCGAAAAGGTGGGCGCGCTCGGCGTCGTCGAGCTCAAGCGCCCGCGCCAGCGCCTCCAGCACGCTCTGCGAGACCCCGCTCATGTCTCCCCGCTCCAGGCGCGTGTAGTACGGAACGCTCACACCGGCCAGGACGGCGACCTCCTCGCGACGGAGCCCGGGCACCCGGCGACTGCCGTAGGAGCGCAACCCCGCCTGCTGGGGCGCGATCCGGGCGCGGCGCGAGGTGAGGAAGTCGCGGATCTCCTTCTTTGTGTCCACGAGATCAAGCGTAGACCCGACTGCCCGTCCCTGGGAGACCGCGCCAGTACCCCTATCAACAGGGACTCTCACGTCTCGCGATCCCGTGCTTTCGTGGACCGAAGCAAGAGGCCGCGACCACGCCGCCTCACCACCCAACAGGAAGGGTGTCATGAAGCACATTTCAGTAGGCGGACTTGACGTCTCTCGCATCGGACTCGGCACGATGGCGATGTCCGGCTACTACCTCGACCCGACCAGCAGCGACGCCGAGTCGATCCGCACCATCCAGCAAGCACTCGAGCTGGGCGTCACCCACATCGACACCGCCGAGATCTACGGCCCCTACACGAACGAGGAACTCGTCGGCCGCGCTCTCAAAGGGCGCCGCGACGATGTCGTGCTGGCGACGAAGTTCGGCTTCGTCTCCCACTCCGGCGGCGGTCCCGGAGCACTCGACAGCAGCCCGGCGAACATCCGCACCGCCGTCGAAGGCTCCCTGAAGCGGCTCGGTACCGATCGCATTGACATCTACTACCAGCACCGGGTCGACCCGAACACCCCGATCGAGGACACCGTCGGCGCCCTGGCCGAGCTGGTGGCTGAAGGCAAGGTCCTGCACATCGGCCTCTCCGAAGCCGGCGCAGCAACGATCCGCCGCGCCCACGCCGTGCACCCGGTCACCGCGCTGCAAACCGAGTACTCCCTCTGGACCCGTGACCCGGAGGCCGAGCTGCTCCCGCTGCTGCGCGAGCTCGGCATCGGCTTCGTGCCCTACTCCCCGCTCGGGCACGGCTTCCTCACCGGGACGATCCGCTCCCCCAAAGACCTCGCCGCCGACGACTGGCGCAAGAACAACCCGCGCTTCACCGAGGGCAACCTCGAAAAGAACCTCCGCATCATCGACGAGGTCGAGGCCGTCGCCTCCGAGCTCAACGCGACACCGGCCCAGATCGCGCTCGCCTGGCTCCTCGCGCAGGGCGACGACATCGCCCCGATCCCCGGCACCAAACGAGTCTCCCGCGTCGAGGAGAACACGGCAGCCGACGCTATCGAGCTGAGCGCGGAGCAGATCGCACGCCTCAACGATCTCACCCCGGCAGCCGGCGAGCGCCACGAAGAGGCGAGCATGGCGACTATCGACCGCTGAGGTAAAGGCGGTTGATCGCCTGAGCCCCTGGACTCGCAGACGTGCGCACTTACTCTTCGACCAGTGCTACGCCCTTCACCGTCCCGATAGCCAGTCCCGCCGCGGGGTCCCGTTGAGGTCGCGGTCCCGCAGCAGATTGAGTACGAAGCGGCCTAGGGCTTGATGGCCGTCTCGCTGAACGAGACGGACGCAGCCGACGCAGCACCAATCCCGCCGAGGTAGACCGGCGGGACCTGCACGAGCTGCACGGCCCAGCGTCGACCCCTCCACCACTCGAGCGACTCCTCGCGGCGCGCGTCGTCCGCCGCGAGCGTCTTGATCATCGAGTCGATCGACTGCTCGTAGTCGTCCCACATCGACTCCAGGTTGATGAAGAGCCCGCCCGGGTTCACGACGTGCCAGTGCCCGTGCGCCTGGCCGTGCGAGATCGCGACGCCGGGTCCCGGGTACGCGTCCTTCAAGAGCGCAATGCGCCAACGCACCCAGAGCAACTCCGCGTACTGGTCGCCGCGCGGGAAGTGCTCCTTGAAGAAGCGCATCCAGCCCTTCGCCTCACTCATCCCAGACCCGTTGATACGCGCCGCACGGTGGAAGCGCACGGCGAGAAGCTGGTGACACTCGAACGCTTCGAAACCCTGCTGCGGCGTCAGGTCAAGCCGCAGCCGGTACAGCAGCTCCTGACGTAGTTCCTCAAGCTCCGTGTCCGCCACCTACTTCACGCGCTCGATCCGCTCGGTCTCTCGGTCGTAGCGCCAGCGCCGATCGTTCGCTCCGTTGAAGAACGACTCCGGCACCGGTACCGCCTCCTCGCTGACCGCGGGGATGACCTCGACCCAGCACTCGTCCTCGGGCACATCGGCCTCGTCGCGCACGTCGAAGAAGTCGGACGAGCGGCGGTGCAGCATCACGACTGCGCTGATGTACTGACCGCTGACGCGGATCTGGCCGTTGCGCCCGACGACGCGCCTGTAGTCGGGCGGGTCCGGGAGATCCGGTGGCGGCGGGCCCTCGCTGGTCCACACCGTAAAGACGATCGTGTCGTCGCCGTAGAGGGCGTGGATGACCTGCTCGCCCGACAGGTCAACGTGGTAGCCGTTCGGGTTCGCAAGTACGACGACGAGCGGCAGCCCACGTCCCTTCAACGGGCGGAGCTGATTCGCGGCCTGCCTCACCGCACCGCGCACCGGCTTGTTCTCGTCGAACCAGCCTCCCTGACCGGTCTCGCGCATCCAGCCGATCGGATCCTTGTCGAACTGCTTCACCTCGCACACCGCGCTCAGGCCGTCGCGGTGGATCAATCTGTCGGGACGCTTCGGAATGCCGAGGTCAGGCTCGGGTTCCCACGTGTAGCCGTGCGCGCGCAGGTAGGTGTCGAACCAGACCTCGGAAGCGGTCGGCGGCTTCGTACCTGCGATCTTGTCGGTCATCGCGCAACCACGGTAGCGGCGGATCAGGACACTGACACCACAGGTCAAGAGCGACCTCGAACCGGCCGCACCTTAGGAGCATCCTTCTTGCGATGGCCATCTACCTCGCCCTCGGAGACAGCATCTCCATCGATGACTACACCGGCGTACGCGGTGGCGGAGCGGCGTCACAGCTCGCGCGCAAGCTCGGCCTCGACGTCGTCGACCTCACGCGCGACGGCAACACGACACGCGGCGTCCTCGCCGACCTCGCTCAGGCACCGGCGGCCGCAGACGTCGTGACCCTAACCGCGGGCGGCAACGACCTGCTTGGCGGCGATCTCCCCCGCACGATCCTGCACCGGCTTCACCAGATCGCGGTGTGGATCCAGCCGCTCGGCGCCCGCGTTGTCATCAACACGATCTACGACCCCAGCGACAGCGACAACGAGGTCGCACGGCGGGAGCTCGGTCTGTCGCGGCTGGCAACGATCGAGCTACGACGCAGACTGAACGCAGTCAACCGCGGCATTGCAAAGCTGGCGCGCGAGCGCGGCTTCGTGCTCGCCGATCTCGAGCGGCTCTTCCGCGGACATGGCATCACATCGAACGAGCCATGGTTCGTCCAGGTGATCGAGCCCAACCTCGCCGGTGCGAGCGCCATCGCCGAACACTGGCACGAACTGCTGACGTCGCAGTAGCTCCCCCACGCGGGTACTTAAAGAGAGCATCCCTGACACCGCAAGCCGTTCGGCGTCCGCCACACCACCAGCACCATCAACAGGCAGACGTGCGCCAATACTTCCGACCAGCCCTCCGCGTTGACGTTGGCTCTGTCGCACTCGTTTCACGGCGCCTGAGGGAGCGGACGGCGACGGCTCCAGCGAAAGCACCGGCGCAGCGCCAGGAGACGGGAGCCGCGGCTGGTGGGCGTCAGGTGAAAGTTCTAGCCTGGCACAGCACCGAGCCCCTACCCTCGCGATGTGGGACAACAACCTGTCATCTACTTGATCACGGGCCCGATGGCGGCTGGGAAGTCGACCGTGGCGCGTCTGCTCGCGTCGCGGTTTGAGCGCGGTGTCCACCTCGAAGGCGATGTTTTTCGACGGAGCATCGTCAGCGGGCGCGAAGAGATGACGCCTGATCCGTCGCCGGCGGCAGTCGAACAGTTGCGCTTGCGCTACCGGTTGGCCGCTGCCGCCGCCGACGGCTACGCCGAGGCTGGCTTCAGCGTCGCGTTGGAGGACGTGGTCGCCGGGGCGATGCTCGGCGATTACCGCACGATGATCCGCAGCCGCCCCTGCCATGTCATCGTCCTCGTTCCCTCAGTCGAGGCCGTCGCTGCACGCGAAGCCGCACGTGACCACAAGGGCTACGGGGCCTGGACAGTCGAGCAGCTCTACGAGGGCTTCGTCAGCGGAACGCCGCGTGTCGGCCTCTGGCTCGACACGACACACCTCACTCCAGAGGAAACGGTCGAGGAAATCCTTGCCCAGACAACCTCCACCCGGTCGCCAATCGTCGTGACCGACTACGACAACGAGTGGCCGCTCTTCTTCGAGGAGATCGCGCGATCCGTACGAGACGCAATGGCCGATCTCGGCGCGCGGGTCGAGCATGTCGGCAGCACATCGGTGACGGGTCTTGCCGCCAAGCCGATCATTGACATCGACGTGGTGGTTGACTCAGCGGAGGACGTGGCGCCTGCGATCGAGCGGCTGCGCTCGCTTGGCTACGTCTATCAAGGCGATAAGGGGATCAAAGGCCGCGAAGCGTTTATGTGGCCGAGCGGCGCAAGACCGCATCATCTCTACATCGTTGTTCAAGGAAGCCAGCCCTACCTCGATCACATCGAGTTTCGCGACTACCTTCGCGACCATCCGGAAGTCGCGAGCGAATACGGAGCTCTGAAGACGAGGTTGGCAGAGCAGCACGCCGAGGATCGGCTCGGCTACGAGAAGGGCAAGGCCGACTTCGTCGCTGGCGTCCTTCAGACGGCCAGAAGGCCAGGCCCGAGCGGGAGCTAACCGGACGGCGCGAACAGGCCCTCAAGGTGGTTTTCGGCCCGCCATGATCCGGAGGTGAAGTTCTTCCGCCGCGAGGTCGAGCCGCCCGTCATCGTCCTGGACGAGTTCTTCCGTTTGGACGAGTGGCGAACCGAGGATGCAGCAACGCACCGGCGCTTCGCGCTCGACCCAGACGCGGCGAGGTTCTTCGGATGGACCGTCGAGCAGGCCGCAGCCGCACCCGATGCGCACTACCACAACGTGGTCGCAAGGTTCGCCCGCGAGTGGCAAGAGGGAACCCGCTTCTCGCTCGCCATCCGGCGTCGCTCAGACGGCGAAGCCGTCGGTTCGGTCGAGCTTAGGCCGACCGGCAGCGAAGCCAACGTCTCCTACATGATCGCGCCGGAGCTGCGAGGCCAAGGCCTCGCGCCACGCGCGCTCGTCGCGCTGATCGACTGGGGGAGGCGCGAGCTGGGACTTCAGCGCGTTAACCTCGCCTGTCACGTCAAGAACACCGCCTCGCAGCGTGTCGCCGAGAAGTCCGGCTTCACCTTCCTCCGCCGAGAAGGCGACGAACTCCACTTCTGTCGCGAGACGGCGCCGACGTAAGCCGAACGCGAGTAACCACCCACAACTCACATCGCCTCACGGCCCATACATGCAAACGTGCGCCAATACTTCGGACCAGCCCTCCGCGTTAACTTTGGCTCTGTCGCACCCACTTCACGACGCCTGACGAGCCCAGGGCTCAAGGCGAGAGCACGCTCGCGCATGGGAGCGCTTGCCCACGCTCGCCCACAGTCCGTGGCAACAGGCAACCTTCGTGGATGGCCACGATGGCTGAACACGGAATGCTGCGCACAGAGGTCGACTACGCCTGGCCTGCGATCTTTCGCCCAGCTTTGAAGCTGGTCTATCTCGACCTCAATCAGTGGATTGGCCTCGCAAAGGCTGCGACCGGGCACAGGGACGGTGCCCGCTACCTCCAGGCACTCGAGGCGGCACGTGCGGCGAAGGACGCGGGGACGGCGATGTTCCCCCTTTCCGGCACCCACTACATGGAGCTTGCGGGCATCGGCAGCTTCCGGCACCGCTCCGACATTGCCGGCGTCATGGAAGAGCTCTCAGACTTCTCGACGATCCTTTCGCGGGCTGTGCTGACAAAGTGCGAGGTCGAGGCCGCGCTCACGGCGCGGTTCGGTAG
>JBKPGW010000225.1:0-8861 GCA_046729555.1 Actinomycetota bacterium
GCCGGCGAAGAGTCAATCCCTATTACACGCCTGCCCGTTGCCTGAGCAACCGGGATCGCAACGCGCCCGGTGCCAACTGCAAGCTCGACCAGTGGCCCGTCAGCATCACGGGCAAGCCCGACGTAGAACGGGACGTCAGCAATGACGCTAGTGGACCAGTCCCCGTATCGGTCCGCCCAGGCGTCGTACCAGCTCGACATGGCAACACCAATCTACGCGCAAACGAGGCGGCGTTCGGCTGGGCCAGTGTTCCGGAATGACCCCTGAGGGTTTGATCCCCGGCTAGGGAGATAGGCGGTTCAGGTCGCGGGGGAACAGGGTCGTTTCGCGGATGTTGGTTGCGCCGACGAGTCGGGCGATCCACCGTTCGAGGCCGAGGGCGAAGCCGCCGTGTGGTGGCATCCCGTAGCGGAACGCTTGTAGGTAGCTCCGGTACGGTTCGACCTCGCCTCCGAGCGCGTCCACATAGTCGTGATAGCGGTGTAGGCGCTGGCCGCCGGTGACGATCTCCATACCCCGGAACAGAAGGTCGAACGAGTTTGAGTATTGGGGCCGGGCTGGTTCTGGGTGGGTGTAGAAGGGGCGTTTTGCCATTGGGAAGCCGGTCACGAACAGCCACTCGCCGTGCTCTTGGCAGAGTCGCCGCTCGTCGGCAGGGGCGAGGTCCACATCGTCAACGCCAGTGTCTGCGAAATGCAGCGAGGGAATCGCGCTCGGCACGTCCGGCAGTTGGATCTCAAGCAGCTTGATCGCCGAGGTCGCCCGCTCTCGCATTGCCTCGACCATGCCCGCAACGGCTTCACGGACCACTCGCATCACGTCGAAGTGGTCACGGATGAACCCGATCTCGGCGTCAAGCGAGGTGTATTCGGCAAGGTGCCGCGCGGTGTCATGCGGCTCCGCCCGAAAGACCGGCCCAGTCTCGTAGACACGCTCGAACACGCCGACCATCGTCTGCTTGTAGAACTGCGGGCTTTGCGCTAGGAACGCCTCTTGGCCGAAGTAATCGAGCCGAAAGACGTTGGCACCACTCTCGGTCGCCGAGGCAACGATCTTGGGCGTCGAGATCTCCCTGAACCCAAGCCGGTCCAGGGCAGCCCGGAAGCCGGACAAAGATGCAGCAGCAAGTTCGAACTTCGCCCGCTCGCGCGGATGCCGGAGCGCGACGGGGGCGAAGTCGAGCAACGTCGGCAGCGTCTCCTTCAAGACGCGACGACGCAGTTCCACCGGAGCAGTGTCTACCGGGGCGGCAAGAACCTCCAGAACAGGCTCGTGCAGTTCAAAACCCGACGGTGCCTGGAGAGCCGCGACGACCTTCCCTTCCACCTCAATCACCGTCTCCGGCTGCACGTCCGGGACCTCTGAGCTAACGACCTGCGCCAGACCGGCCCGGTCGCGAAGAACCAGAAATGAGACAGCGCCGAGGTCGCGCCTGCTATGCACCCAACCGGCCAAGCGGACCCGCTCGCCTACCCGATCTGCTAGCTCGTTCGACAGCACTCGCACCAAGATCACCTCCTCCCACAGTCGCCCTACCTGTGCGGGCGGGAGGCGTCCCCGCTGTGCCACCGCACTTCACCGCCGTCGCGGCGGCCTCTCGGCCAACTATCGGGGGCCAACCGGATCGGCTCGGCGGGCGTCACTCCGCGTCAGCGCCGTTCGACCAGCAGCATACGAGCCGGACCTCCGACACGCCACCCTCGCCTGGGCGAGCGTGCTCTCACCTGAGCCGCGGTGCGCTACTCCAGACCAGAAGTTCGGCTTGGAAAGCCTGGTTTGCGCAACGTCCGGTTCTGCCCACTCCTCCAGCCCGCTGCTCTCGGCGCTCAATCCGGCCTCGCATTGGGGTTTCCCGCCGATCGAGGGATCGATCCCCGAGGAGATTTGACCGTCCTGAAGAACTCCCGGACCATCGCTCGTCATCTTCCCCTATGACAACGGACTCTACGACGCCGGTATGCGAGACGCCCTCTTCGTCGAGCCGCCCCGTGGCGTCCTGCTGGCGGGCCCTCAGTTGGAACATCCCGGACGTCGCGTCTTCGTCTCGTGGACCTCATTTCCAACCCGGCATGCGCCCCGCTTGCTCGATCCACTTGTGCATCTCCGGTCCCTGCACCTCCTCCAGGGTCTTCACCTTGACGTAGCGGGTCCGTTCGGTGCTTCCAAGCGGCGGCGGAGGGTCGAATTCCGCGCCGCCGAAGAAAACGACATTCACGGAGACGTCGTAGGCGACCATCTCGATGATCCACCCGAGTTCTGGCAACCCGTAGTACGCCTTCTTCCACTTGACGGCGTATCGAAGCCCGGGGATTGTCTCGCAGATCAATTCGTCCAGCCGCTTGACGATGGGATCCAGATCCGGCATCACGCGCCGGCTCCAATCCTCGATGGCGGCGTGGCTATCCGATGGCACAGGCGGCTTTCGGGCCGCATTTGGCTTGCGTGGCTTCGCCATCGCACCTTCTCCTCTGTGGCCTAACTTCCAGCGTTTGACCCGCGCGAGGCGAAGCCGAGCGTCGGGTCCAATCGCGAGGTTAACGGCCCCCCGCGCCACGACGCGGCGACTCTCGCATCGATCTGTCGACGAAGATCGTCAAGACACCATCGTCCAGCGCCGGGCCCGGCACACGTTTGCGACCGAGCTGCGCCGCGTTGCCGGCGTCGAAGCCGCCTCGCAGGCGCTCGGCCACAGCGACCTCTCGACGACATGGGCATCTACGGCCACGAGGATCAGCGCGACCTCGAACGCGCGATGGAGGCTCTCGCTGCGCGCCGGTCACAACAGCAGGAAGAAGGCTAGTGGCACGCTGGATCAGACTTCGCGTGCGGCCCGGAACGGGCCTTCATAGGCCCGGTTTCAACTATCGCGACGGCGACGCATTCATCGTCGTGTATGCCGACGCTGCGACGCTTCTCAAGGACAAGGGACGCCGGAGCTTTGAGATCGTCCAAGACTTCGAGACGGACTCCGACGAGCCGCCCGAGGGAACGATTTCAATCGAGCGGCCTTGAGAGTCGCCTGGTTGAGCCAAAAGTGGAGGCGGCGGGAATCGAACCCGCGTCCGCGGACGCACCGGTCAGAACCTCTACAAGCGTAGTCCGCCGTTGAATCTCGCCCGACGGCCGGAGGCGGACGCCCTACCGGCGGGCCAGCCATCCTTTGGTGTCGCGCTTTGGGCGATTGGCTTTCCCTCCGCGCCGAGCCCGTTAGTTGGCGCCGCTACCCGAACCACGGGCCCAATCCGGAGCGACGTCGCTACCTAACTAGGTTAGGCGGCGAGTGCGAGATCGTTCTTCGCACTTGCTTTGTTTGCCGGTGGATTTACGAGGCCAACCGGCGACCTCGGCTTGCAGCTCTGCCGGAGAACCGACCACGTCGAAACCAGGTCGCCCCCGTATGTCATCGAAATTGTAGCGGCGTTTCAGCGCCCTTTCGGCTTCGCGAGCTGGACGACCTGGTAGTCCGCGGCCGACGGGCTCGGCGTGCCGAACCGCGCGTTGACGGCGTAGAGCCGCCGGCCGTGGTCGTCGATCGTGGTCGGAACGGACAAGTCGGGATCGGTCAGCCGCGTCACCACACGCCCCGAGGTGAGGGTCGGCGTGAGGGCGATGACGGCCACTCGGTTCAGCTGGTTCTGCACGACGTAGAGCGTCTTGCCGGTGAGCAAGATCCCGTCTCCATTTGGGACGCTCTCGCCCCCGGCGAGCGGGATCACGCGCGTGGAGCCCGTCGTGGGATCGATGCGGAACAGCTTGCCGTTGTTCGTCTGAACGGCCACGAGAGTCTTTCCGTTCGGCGTCGCATCGACTCCGTTCAGGTTGAATCCGCTGGCCAGGACGAAGTCGCCGGTCAGCGGCAACGTGCGGAAGGCGCCGAGCGCCCCGCCGGGCCCGATCGGCACGACGTAGAGAACTGCTTTGCGGGAATCGGTGAAGTACCCGGCCTTCGGCGTAACGACGACGTCATTGATAAACGTGTCACCGCTCGCAAAGTCATAGGTGCGGATGAGGGCGCCAGTGCGTCCGTTGTAGACGTACGCGTCGCCGGTGCCGGCCCCCGCCACGAAGAGCCGGTTGAATCGGTCGAGCTCGATCCCCGTCGCGGCCTTGCCCGCCTGTCCGGCAACGAGGATCGCACCCGTCCCGCTGCGCAGATCGCCCCGATAGATCGCCCCGTTCGCAACCGAGCCGACGTAGAACGTCGTCCCTCGACCCACCTCGATTCCCTCGGGCTGGAAACCGCGCGGCAGCTGGATGACCTGCGGGAAAGCCGCCGCGGCCGAGACCACGACGAGCGCAAGCACGCGAAACATGTCAACCCCCCTGATAGCTCACGGCCTATGCTCAGGTTACGGGACCGAGGCACGGCCGGATCGTGCTGCGAAGCACTAACGCCTCGACTTGAGAGCGCGCTCCATATCGCGATCGGCCTCACGTTTGGCGATGTCCCGCCGCTTGTCGCGCTGCTCCTTGCCGCGCGCGAGCGCGAGCTCGACCTTCGCCCGGCCATTCTTGAAATAGAGCTTCGTCGGGACGAGCGTCAGCCCCCGCTGCGCCACCTTGCCCGCGAGCGAGGCCACCTCTTTCTTGTGCAGCAGGAGCTTGCGGTCGCGATCGGGATCGTGGTTCGCGATGTTTCCCTGGTCGTAGACGGAGATGTGGGCGCCGACCAGCCAGGCCTCGCCGTCGCGGCCGTCCGCGTAGGCCTGCTGGAGCGAGGCCCGCCCGTCGCGCAGGGATTTGACCTCGGTGCCGGTCAGGACCAGGCCCGCCTCGACCCGCTCGAGCAGGTGGTAGTCGTGCCGGGCCCGCCGGTTGTCGACGATCAGTTTCTCCCCCCTGCTTCCGGCCATGCAATCGAGTCTAGTCCCGGCTACTCTGCCGCCCTAGACTGCGGAAAGGCTGAGGCTAGAGGGAGGTCTCGAGCTGAGAGGGCTTATGCGGAGATGGGTTCTATTTGGCGTTGCCATCGCTGCGGCACTGGCCGCCGGCTACGTCTGCGCAAGCTATGCGGTGTCAAGCGGCGCGGCGGCCGCCGCGGTGCCGTTCGAGGATACCGAGCCGCCCTCGGAGACGATCCCGGCGCCCGATCCCGCGCCTCCCGCGCCCAAGCCGGCCCCTAAGGCTGCGCCGAAGCCGGCACCGAAGCCGGCTTCGCACCCCGCAACGGTCCACCACGCTCCAGTCACGACGGCGCCAAGCGCGACATATACGCCCACCCGCGTCACGCCGAAGGCCGAGACCGTCCCCCACAAACAGCACAAGCGACACCGCGCCGCCAAGCACGCCTCAATCGCGCCGGAACCCAAGGCACAGGTGAAGCACGCCAACGTCGAGCGCGTCAGGGTCGTCCCGACCGCCACCGTTGGAACCGAGGGGAGCGATGGCATCGGGCGCGCGCTCGTCATAGCCGGGATCGGCTTCGCGGCACTCCTCTTCCTGCTCGTCGTGACGGTGCCTGCGACCGGCATCCGCTTCACAGCCCCAGGCCGCGTCGTCATGGACCACCAGACGGACCTCGTTCTCGCCGGCGTCGGGACGCTCCTGCTGACTGTGTTGCTCTTCGCCGTAACCGGGATCGGCTCATGAGACGCCTGCTCCTCGTCCTTGCGGCATTGATCGCCTTCGGGGCTCTCGCGTCCACGACGTTCGGCAGTTCCAGCGACCAGCCGGAGATCACGATCGACGTACCGGACATGCCCGTCGAGGCGACTGACGCCTCCGGTGCGGATGTGACGTACCACGTGAAGTCCCACGTAAACCTCGACGTCACCTGCACGCCCACCGGCGGTCCAGCGATGGATTTCACGGCGACGGCACATTTCCCACTCGGCACGTCGACCATCAACTGCACGGACGGTACGAACAGCGCAAGCGCAGACGTAACGGTGGTGGACACGACGCCCCCGACCGTTTCCGTGCCCGCCGGTGCGGTCGGAACGACCAACGATCACTCGGGGACGGCGATTGTGACCTGGCCGGATGCCACGGCGAACGACACCGTCGACGGCGCGCTTCCAGCGTCGTGCAGCCCGGCCTCCGGGAGCAGCTTCGGTGTCGGCACGACACCGGTCACCTGCACGGCAACGGACAGTCACGGCAACACCGGCAGCGCCAGCTTCACGGTCACGGTCACGTTCAATGACACAACCGCCCCGACGTTCACTCCGAACCCACCCCCGGACGTCACGGCGACTACGTCGAACCCGGCAGGCGGCACGGTGACCTATTCCGTCTCAGCGACAGACGACAGCGGCAATGCTCCGGCGGTCACCTGCAGTCCGGCATCAGGTTCGACATTCCCCGTCGGCGACACGACGGTGAACTGCACGGCCGAGGACGCTGCGCACAATCGGGCGTCCGCGTCTTTCAAGGTTACGCTGACCTTCGTCGACACGACACCGCCCGCGTTCTCGAACGTGCCAGGCACGATCACCAGTGAAGCGAACGGACCCGCAGGCTCGGTCGTCAACTACACGACCCCGACGGCCACGGATGCGAGCGACGGACCTGCGATCGCAACCTGCGTTCCAGCATCCGGCTCGACCTTTCCACTTGGAACTTCAACGGTCACCTGCAGCGCGACCGATGCTCACGGAAACACGGGCACGGCGTCGTTTTCCGTCAGCGTCGTCGATACGACGAAGCCCACCCTCATCGTCCCGGCGGATCGAGCCGTCTACGCAGACACGCCGGACGGCATCTCCGCACAGAGCCATTACGTCGCGGAGTTTCTGAGCGAGGCGCAGGCGGTCGACAGCGTCGATCCCAGCCCGCACGTCTCGAGCAACGCACCCGATTTCTTCACCGTCGGCGTTCACGTCGTCATCTTCACCGCGTACGACGCCAGTGGAAACGGCATCTCGAAAGGTGCGACCCTCGAGGTGCGGCCGATGCCGGCCCCTGGAACCCCCCCGCTCCCCACCCCGCCCGCTCGGACCCCGCCCAAGGACGTCACCGGGCTGAAGGCCGACGCGGGAGACAAACGGGTCCGGCTCAGCTGGAAGATCCCGGACGGCGTGGATCACGTCGTGGTCACCCACCAACTCAGCGCCGGCGGCGACACGCAGGTGGTCTACACGGGGTCCGCCGAATCGTTCACGGATCGCGGGCTCGTCAACGGCCTCGAGTACCGCTACGTGGTCGTCTCCGTCGACAAGAACGGGAACTCTTCCGCCGGTGTGGCCGTCGTCGCCCTGCCGAAGGCCACGTTGCTCCGCTCGCCCAAGGACGGGGCGCGCTTGAAGAAGCCCCCGAAGCTCGTGTGGGTCAGGAATTCCGAGGCCAGCTATTACAACGTCCAGGTCTACCGCGGCGCGGTGAAGATCCTGAGCACGTGGCCGGTGAAGCCGGCGGTCGCGCTCAAGCGCACCTGGAAGTACCAAGGCCACACGTACAAGCTCACGCCCGGCGTCTATCGCTGGTACGTCTGGCCCGGCTTCGGCGCCCGCTCAGCCGTTGACTACGGCGACGTGCTCGGCTTCAGCAGCTTCCAGATCGTCCGCTGAATCAGCCGGTCGTCCGGGCCATCCAGCCGAGCGTCGCCACGAGGCTCACGGTTGGCAGGAGGGCGAGCGGGAAGGCGACCGCCAGGGAGAGCATCAGTCGCCTCCCGCGCTAATGATCGTGCCCAGCGCCGCCAGGAGGAGGAGGGCTAGGAAGATCAATCCGATGAACAGTCGCTTCTTCATGTCCTGCACTCTCGTCTACAGGACGGGCGAAGTCGTTACGGTTTTCCCTACTTGCGGGTGCGGCGGACAGGTGAAAGCTCGACCTTGCCGTCGGTCTTCTCGATCTTCTCCACCAGCACCTCGAGCGGGTCGCCGAGCCGGAACGTCCCGCCGCCGCGGCGCCCGACCATGGCCGTGCCGAGCTCGTTGAGCTCGAAATAGTCGCCGGGAAGCCGCCGGGCCGGCAGAAAGCCCTCGAAGACCTCGCCGAAGCGGACGAACAGGCCCGATCCGATCAGGCCGATGATCTCGCCCTCGAACGGCTCCTCCCAACCCCGCTCGAACAGCTCGTCGTCCAGGAGCCAGGCCAGGCAGAGCTCGTCCGCGAGGTACTCGACCTGGGCGGCCTCGCGCTCACGCTCGGACGTGTGCACGGCGAGCTCGTCCAGGTCGGCGGGGGCCGGCTCGTTCGCGAGCCCGAGCTCGCTCAGGAGCGCGCGATGGACGAGCAGATCCGGATAGCGGCGGATCGGCGACGTGAAATGGCAATAGGCGGTGCTGGCGAGGCCGCTGTGGCCCAGATTCTCGGGGTGGTAGCGCGCCTGCTTGAGCGAGCGCAGGACGAGCGCCGGAAACGCCTCCCGGCCACGGCCGGCCCTCGTGACGTAATCCATCACGCGCTCGCTGGTGCTCGCGGCGACCTCCGCGCCGAGGGCCGGCGTCAGCTGCTCGGGCGCGGGCGGAGTGGGCACGCCGAGGTCGGACAGCTTCTTCAGCAGGAGCTCGATCGCCTGCGGATCGGGGCGCTCGTGCACGCGGTAGAGCGCCTCGCGCCGCCGCGACGACAGCAGGCGGGCGACGGCCTCGTTCGCGGCGATCATCAGCTCCTCGACGAGACGGTGTGAGGTCGGCTCCGATTCTTTCCACGCGCGGTCGATGCTCCCGTGCCCATCGAACTCGAAGGCGATCTCTGGGCTCTCGATCCTGAGCGCGCCCCGCGCGAAGCGGCGCTCGCGGATTCCGGCCGTCAGCCGGTCGGTCAGTTCGAGCGCGGCGGCGACGTCGGGCTCGGCCTCGCGCCGTTCGGCCTGGGCATAGGTCAGGCGCGCGCGGCTGCGGATGACGGAGCGGTAGAAGCGCGGCTCGCCCTGTGGGGGCAGCTCGACGGTGACGCAGAGCCGGTCCTCGTGC
>JBKPGW010000226.1:0-9523 GCA_046729555.1 Actinomycetota bacterium
GCCGACGCGTGGCCCGAGGTGAAGCCGCTCGCGCGCTGGGTGCTCTCGCGCGCCGGCGGCGCCGGCTGCGTGCGGGAGTTCTGCGATGCGGTCTGGGACGTGCAGCGGCGATGACGGACGAGCTCTTCTCCCTGCAGGACCGGGTCGCCGTCGTCACCGGCGGCGAGGGCCAGCTCGGCCGGGAGATCGTGAGGGGCCTAGAGGAGCGCGGTGCACGCGTCGCCGTCTTCGACCTTCAGGCGGAACGCTTTCGCGTCGACGTGACCGACCGCTCGGCGATCGAAGCCGCGACGGAGGAGGTGGTGCACGAGTGGGGGACGCCGCACGTGCTCGTGAACGCCGCCGCGCTTGACTCGCCACCCGATGCTCCCGCCGAGGAGGTCGGCCCGGTCGAGTCGTATCCGGAGTCGTCGTTCGATCAGGTGATGGACGTGAACGTGAAAGGCACGTTCCTGTGCTGTCAGGTGGTGGGTGCACGCATGTCCGCCGAGGGCCGCGGCTCGATCGTGAACGTCTCGTCGGTGTACGGGATGCTGTCCCCGGTCCAGGATCTGTACGAGTTCCGGCGGCGCGGCGGCGAGGAGTTCTACAAGCCGATCGCCTACTCCGTCTCGAAGTCCGCGCTCTACAACCTCACGCGCTACCTGGCGACGTACTGGGCGAAGAGCGGCGTGCGCGTGAACACGCTCACGCTTGCCGGTGTCTGGAACGAGCAGCCGCAGGAATTCCTCGATGCATACGCGGAGCGCATGCCGCTGGGCAGGATGGCCGACGCGCGCGAGGTCGTCGGTCCGGTCGTCTTTCTCGCCTCGGACGCATCGTCGTACGTGACGGGTGCGAACCTTGTCGCCGACGGCGGTTGGACCGCGTGGTGAGCGTCAATCTGTCTTGCGGACGATCAGCTGGCGCGAATTGCTCACGACCTCGGGCGTGACGACGTTCAGGAAGGCGTCGATCGCCGGCGCGGGATGCTGAAGCGGATCCTCTCCGGGTGGAGTCGGACCGTGGTCGTCGAAGATCATCAGGCCGCCGCGTGCCAACAATTGCCAGGACAGCGCGACGTCGGCCAGCACGTCGAGCGCCGTGTGTGAGGCGTCGACGTAGACGAGCTCGAACGCCTGCTCCTCGTGGACGAGCCGCGGCAGGATCTCGTGCGTCGTCCCCACGAGCTTGCGCACACGTGACGCGTCGACCAGCGCAACGTTCTCGTCGAACCTGCGCTCCAGCTCGCTGGTTGCGATTCCGTACGCCTCGTAGCCGGCGATCCCGGCGAAGGTGTCCACGCAGGTGAGCTGCGCGTCGGGCAGACGCCAGAGCACGAAGCAGGCCGAGAGCCCTTCGAACGATCCGAGCTCGAGCACGTGCGCGGCGCGACCGTCGAAGCGACGCAGGACACGTTCCCACTCGGGGATGTGGACGGTGAACCAGTCTTCGGTGAAGGTTCCGCGCGCGACTACCTCGCTGCGGAACTGCGCCGTCGTTCCGTCGTCCTCCGCGACCGGCGTGGGCGCGATCGCCTGCCGAGGTTGGCTCGGCAGTACGCGTCCGAGCAGGAAGCGCGGATGGAGCCGCCACCAGCGGCTCGACTCGAAGGCCTCGATCCGTGCGCGGAGCTCACGCACCTCCCTCTTCAGGCGCTGATTCTCGGCGACGGTGAGGTCAGCCACGCCGTGCCCTTGCGCGGCGTGCGAGCGCGGCGATGCGCGTGCACAGATCGTGTCGCGGCGGGGCCGAGTTGCCACTCGGCGCCGGGACACGGGCGTAGGCGGCGGCCAGCGTGGCCGCCAGCTGCGGCAGGTCGGGGCGTCCGCGGGCCTGCTCGAACGCCTCGAGCACGGCGAGGCCTTCGCCGGGAACGTCCCCCACGCGACCCGGCCGGCCGACGAGCTCTGAGAGCGGCTCGGGAATCGAGACGACACGCGCTCCGCCCAGCGCAAGACGCGCAAAAAGGAGCCAGTCGGGGTCTGGGCCGTCGTCGGCGAGCGGCTCTCCGGCCGCGAGCTCGCTTCTGACGAGGCCGACGACGCCGTACTGGTTCTCGACGAGACCGAGCGAGCTCGGTTCGCCGAGGAACAGCTGAATGCCGGTCGGGTCGTCCGAGGGCCGCACCGCGGCCGTTACGACGTCAGCCTGGGACGCGACCTGCGCGTCAACGAGCGCATCGACGAAATGCGCCTCCGGGATATCGTCGTCCTCGAGGAACACGACCCAGTCGCCCGCCGTTCGTTTCAGCCCGGTCTCCCGGGAAGCGGCCTCGACGACCTCGACCTCGACGGACTGCGTCCCCTCTGCAAGCGCCTGTGCCCGTGCTGCGGTCGTCGTGCCGCCCGCAACGATCGAGACCTGCAGCGGGCGCCGCCCTGCGGGCTGGGCCGCAGGTCGGACCGACTCGACCAGTTGCAGCCATTCGTCCAGCGCCTCCTGCGGCCCGCGCGCAGGGCGCGCGGGCGCGAAGGTGCCGTCTCCCAGCACCGCGCGCAGCCGCTCCGCCAGCGCCGCGCTCGTCGGCTCGCACAGGACGCGTGAGCGGTCCTCCTCCGCGACGAGCTCGGGGATGCCGCCCGTGTTCGTGCTCACGAAGGGAATGCCGTGCTCGATGCACTCCGAGACGGTGTTGGGCGAGTTGTCCAGCAGCGACGGCATCACCGCGAGCGTTCCCGGCTGCATGAGCTCCTGCAGCGCGGCCTCGCGCGGGAGCTCGGTCTCCACGCGTGCGCCGGGCACCCGGGCTGCAATCACGTCGCGCGTCCAGCGCTTGCTCTCGCTACCGAGGAACACGACCTCGACCGGCTCGAGCCCGTCGAGCGCGTCGAGGAAGATGCGGATCCCTTTGCCCTCGCGCAGCTGGCCGAAGAAGGCGAGCCGGCGAATCGCGGCGTCGGCCGGCGCCCGTGCGGTTGCCTCCTGGCGCACGTACTGGATCACCTGCGCTGATTCGGGCGCCGGCCAGCTGTGCGCGCGCATCCAGTCGAGTAGCCACTGGCTCGGACTGACGACGGCGTCGGCGAGCTCGAGCGACGCGCGCTCGGTGACTTCTTCGCCGAACCGCTCGATCGTGTCCGGGACCTTCTGCGCGAACTCGGCGAGCACGCGGCCCGGGCCGTGGCAGTGCACGACGAACGCGGTCTTGCCGAGCGCGCGAGCCGCCTGGCGCGCGCGCAGCGCGGCATAGCCGAGGCCGCGCCAGTCGTTCACGATCGCGACGTCCGGCGGTCGCTCGCGCAGCGCGTGAAAGACCTCGAGGGTCGGCGCCAGATACTCGGGCCGAACGCCGCGCAAGCGCTCGAGGACCCGTATGCGCACGCCGGCCGCGTCGTAGGTCCGCGTCCATTCCGGGCTGAGCTCGCCGATGTGGCGTCCGCTGGCGATCAGCAGTTCGACGTCGTGCCCGTGCCTGCCGAGTGCGACGGCGAGCAGCGAGTCGGCCGTGCCCGCGCCGCCCGTTCCCGCCCGGCCGAGCAGCTCGCTTGCGACGACGGTGATCCGGCGGGCCGTCATCGGCGCGACAGCAGCTTGGAAAGTCGTCGGCGGGAATTGTGGTGCGGCTCCGCAGCCTGGGCCGCGAGGCCGGTCGCCAGCCGCGCCAGCGAGTGAGCCGTCTCCGGAAGGCGACGCTCGAACTCGTGCAGGACGGCGAGCGCTCCGACCGGATCGCGGTTGACATCACCCGGGCGGTGACTCGTCCGCACGAGCGGCTCCGGCACGGAGACGATGCTCGCCCCGGAGAGAACAAGACTCGCCAGCAAGGGCCAGGCCGGATCGTCTGCCCCCCGTGCGTGCAGCCCCTCCTCCAGGAGCGAGCGGCGCACGAGCGCGGCCGTGCCGTAGGCGTTCGACAGCACGCCGAGACCTCCCGGGTCTCCGAGGAAGTAGTGGTGCGCGCCGTTGTCGAGCGCCAGCGCGCAGGTGACGATGTCCGCTCCGGACGCCGCCTGCGCGTGCTTCAGGGTCGTGACGAACCTCTCGTCGGGGACGGCCTCGCGGTCGACGCGGACGATCCACTCCGACTCGTCGCTCGGCTCCGGCGCGGGACGGCGTGTGGGAGCGAAGCGGACGACCTCCTCCCACGCGTCCACGGCGAGGCTCGGGTCGAAGGCAAAATGCGCCGCGGCGAAGACGTCGGCGTCCAGTGCGCGCCGCAGCGCGCCGGCGACACCCTCCGGCGTCGGGTCGAACAGCATACGCTCGCGGTCCTCCTCTGCGACGAGCTCCGCGATCCCGCCGGCACGGCTCGCGATGAACGGCACGCCGCGCTCGAGACACTCATAGACGGTGTTGGGAGAGTTGTCCTCGAGCGAAGGGATGACAGCTAGCGTCCCCGGGCGGCGAAGGCGCTCGAGCGCGGCCGTGTGGTCGAGCTCGCCCGCGAACGTCACGCCGCTCAGAACGGCGCGCGTCTCTTGCGACAACAGCTCCGTCACGCGCTCGGGCGGCCATGCCGGCGTTGGCCGGCCGACGAACTCGAGCTCGACGCCTTCCAGCAGCTCGCCGGCAATGGCGTTGAGGCCCGCCGCGAACGGCCTGATTCCCTTGCGCTCCTCGAGCCGGCCGAAGAAGGCGATGCGCTCGACGCGCGCGTCGGGTGGGGCGCCGTCGGGTGGCTCTCCCGTTGCGACCGAACGCGTCAGGTACGGGACGACGAACGACTGCTCCGGTAGGCGCCAGCGCTGTCCCTGCATCCAGCGCAGGAGATACATGCTCGGGCTCACGACCACGTCGGCGAGCTCGAGTGACGCCTGCTCCAGCACGGAGACCGCGAGCGCACCGGGAAGGACGCGCACCTTCCGCGCCACGTCGGTGATCCATCTCCGCGTGCCGTGGCAGTAGACGACGAACAGCGTCTGCCCGAAGCCGAGCCCGAGCTGGCGGCGCCGGAGCGCGGTGTAGGCGGGAGCTGCGAGGTCCTGCGTGATGACGACGTCGGGCGGATCCGCGGCCAGGGCCCGCTCGGCGTCGAGCATGCGGCCGAAGAAGTTCGGCTCCGACCGCTGCTCGCTGCGCTCCAGGAGCCGGATCGTCACGGCGGCGCCGTCGTACATCGTCACCCACCCCGGGGCGAGCGGCTTCTCTGGGGCGTCGCCGACGTAGAGGAGCTCGACCTGGTGCCCGAGCCGGCCGAGGGCGACGGCGAGGAACGTCGTTGCGGTGCCGAGCCCGCCCGCTCCGGCGTAGCCCAGCAATTCATCCGCGACCAGCGTCACCCGCTTCGGCTCGGCAGCCACCGTCAGTCAGACTCGCATATGCATGTCCACGACGGCGCGCCTCACGGACGTCCGGAACCTCGTCGACGGGCGGGATGCTCCCGCCGTCTCCGGCGGCTCGTTCGAGAAGCTCCAGCCCGCGGACGGAACGCTGCTCTGCAACGTCGCACGCTCGGGCGCGGCCGAGGTCGACGCCGCTGTGGCCGCGGCGCGTGCCGCTCAGCCCGGCTGGGCCACGGTGACCGCCGTCGAGCGCGGCCGCCTGCTCCGCGAGCTCGCGCTCGCCCTGCAGGACGCACGTGAGGAGGCGGCGGAGCTCGTCGTCGCCGAGACGGGCAAGTCGATGGAGCTGGCGCTCGGCGAGGCGGACGCGGCCGTCGAAATGGGCTTCTTCGTCGCCGGCGAGGGCCGTCGGCTCTACGGACGGACGACGACCTCGAGCATGCCGAATCGCACCGTGCTCACCGTCCGGCAGCCGGTCGGCGTGGCCGGCTTGATCGTCTCCTTCAACACGCCGCTGCCGAACTACGCCTGGAAGGCCTTTCCGGCGGTGCTGTGCGGGAACGCGGCCGTGCTCAAGCCTTCGGAGCACACGCCCGCATCTGCGGCGCTGTTCGGCCGGCTCTGCAACGAGGTCCTGCCGCCCGGCGTCGTGAACGTCGTGCACGGGCTCGGCGGCGAGGCCGGACCGCCGCTCGTCGAATCGCCGCACGTCGATCTCGTCAGCTTCACCGGCTCCGCTTCCACCGGCCGCTGGATCAACGAGGTCGCCGGACGCCGGCTCGCCAAGGTCTGCCTCGAGCTGGGCGGCAAGAACGCGCTCGTCGTCTGCGACGACGCCGACCTCGACCGCGCCGTCGAGTGGTCGCTCGCGTCGGCCTTCTCCAACGCCGGGCAGCGCTGTGCCGCGGCGAGCAGGATCGTCGTCTACGACGCGGTGTACGAAGAGTTCCGCGATCGCTTCGTCGACCGCGCGCAGGGTTACGAGACGGGCCCGGTGATCAGCGAGCAGAGCCTCGAACGAATCCTCGCCGCGCTGGAGGGCGTGCATGTTCTGACCGGCGGCGAGCGGCTCGACCGGCCGGGGTCGTGGCTTGCGCCGACGGTCGTCGAGGACGTCCCGGCCGACGCTGACGTCTCTTGCACCGAGCTGTTCGGGCCGGTCACGATCCTCTATCGCGTGCGCGGTCTCGACGAGGCGCTCGCGCTCGTCAACGACTCGCCGTACGGGCTCACGTCCGCGATCCACACGGCGAGCCTGCATCGCGCGATGCGCTTCGCCGACGCCGTGCAGGCAGGTGTCGTCGTCGTCAACGGCGGCACGCACGGGAGCGAGCCGCACATGGGCTTCGGCGGCGTCAAGCAGTCGGGAACCGGTTGGCGTGAAGCCGGCGTCGAGGCGCTCGACGTCTACAGCGAGTGGAAGTACGTGAACCTGATCGCCGACCCGGAGAAAACGTGACGGTCGCCGTTCTTGGTCCCGGTGCTGTCGGCGGCGTGCTCGCAGTCGGCCTCATGCGGGCAGGTGTTCGCGTCGTCTGCATCGCCCGCCCGGACACGGCTGAGCTGATCAGGTCCGAGGGACTGTCCCTCAGACATGGCCAGAAGCTCGAGACCGCCCGCCCCGAGGCCGTGACGGAGCTGCATGAGCCGGTCGAGCTCCTGCTCGTCACGGTGAAGGCGCCTGCGCTCGACGACGCGCTCGACCGCGTCCAGGCTCCCGTCGAGACAGTGATTCCGCAGCTGAACGGGATCGAGCACATGGAGACGCTGCGCCGGCGGCTCCCCGGCAGCCGCGTGGTCGCGGGCAGCATCGGGTGGATCGAGGCCTGGCTCGAGCGACCCGGCGTGATCGTGCAAAACACGCCGCGCGTGGTGATGACACTCGCCTCGGACGCCGACCCAGCGACCACCGAGCTGCTCAGACGGTCAGGCGTCGATGTGCGCCTGAACGGAAGCGAGGCGGCCGTCCTGTGGGAGAAGCTCGCACGGCAGGCTCCTATGGCCGCCGCAACCGCGGCCACGCAGCGGCCGATCGGCGAGCTGCGCAGCGATCCGGAGTTGCGCTTCCGTTTGGAGGACGCGATCGCGGAGACGTGCGCCGTCGCGGCCGCGGACGGAGTCCCGCTCCCGCCGGAGGCGCAGTGGGAGATCATCGAGTCGATGCCACCGCTGCTGACCAGCTCGACGGCCCGCGACATCGCGGCCGGGCGACCCTCGGAGCTCGATGCGATCACGGGCGCGGCCGTGCGTGCCGCGCACCGTCTCGGCGTCGAGGTGCCGGCGCTCGAGGGCCTCCTGCGGGAGGCGGAGGAAGCGTGCCGAGCGTTGTCGCGCTGATCCCGGCGCGCTCGGGCTCCGAGCGCGTCCGAGACAAGAACATCCGCCCGCTCGCCGGACATCCGCTGCTCGCATACGCGATCGCGACTGCGCAGCAGGCCGGCGTCTTCGAGCGCATCGTCTGCTCGACCGACAGCGGCAAGATCGGTGAGGTCGCGCAGCGCTACGGCGCGGATGTTCCGTTCCTGCGTCCGGCCGAGCTCGCGACGTCGACGTCGCCGGACATCGAATGGATCACGCATGCGCTCGACCAGCTCGACGACCACTACGACCTGTTCGCGATCGTGCGCGCGACCAACCCGTTCCGCGGACCGGAGGTGTTGCGCCGCGGACTGGAGCAGCTGCTGGCGACGCCGGAGGCAGACTCGATCCGCGCCGTCGAGCTCGTCAAGCAGCATCCGGGGAAGATGTGGGTGCTCGAAGGCCGGACGATGCGGCCGCTGCTCGATCAGGAGCAGCTCGACGTCGCCTGGCACGCGGGCCAGTACCAGGCACTGCCGCCGATCTACGTGCAGAACAGCGCGCTCGAGATCGCGTGGACGCGCGTCGTCTCCCAGACCGGCACCCGTGAGGGCAAGGTCGTCGCGCCGTACCTGACCGAAGGGCACGAGGGCTTCAACATCGACGACGAGGAGGACTGGGAGCGCGCGCGACTGCTGCTCGACTCCGGCGAGGCCGCGCTTCCGCAGCCCGAGCGTCCGTATCCTGCGCGCGCATGAAGGTCGCACAAGTCGAGACGCTCTACTGCGACGCCGGCTGGCGCCCGTGGATCTTCCTCAAGGCGACGACCGACGACGCGGCTGTCGGCTGGGCAGAGATCACCGACTCGCACGGTTCCCCGCACGGACTGGCCGGCATCGTCGAGGACCTTGCGCCCCACGTCGTCGGCCGTGACCCGCGCGCGGTCGAGCGGATCGTCTGGGACCTCTTCCGCGCGACGCGCCAGAGCCCGGGCTCCGTGATCCAGAAGGCGATCGGCGGGATCGAGAACGCCCTGCTCGACCTGAAGGGAAAAGCACTCGGCGTGCCGGTGTACGAGCTGTTCGGCGGGCCGACGCGCGACGATGTCGACGTCTACTGGTCGCACTGCGGAACGACACGCGCACGTGCGTGGGAAGTGACCAACACACCGAAGCTCACGTCGTACGACGAGGTCAGCGCGCTCGGCCGGGAGGTCGTCGAGCGCGGCTTCAAGGCCTTCAAGACGAACATCGTGATCCCGGGCGACGACCCGCAGGTGTTGATGCCCGGCTTCCAGGGGGACGGGCTCGACCGCAACCCGTCAGCCGAGCTGGAGCAGGCACTCGTGCGGCTGCTCGACGCATTCCGGGCCGGCACCGACGGCAGGGCCGAGCCGATCGTCGACCTCAACTTCAACCTCACTGCCGAGGGGGTTCTGCGTGTCGCCCGTGCTCTCGACGGCCGTAACCTGCTCTGGTTGGAGGTCGACGCGTTCGACCCCGTCTCGCTGAGGGCGGTTCGCAACAGGTCGGCGATCCCGATCTGCTCGGGGGAGAACCTCTACACGAACCGCGGCTTCCGTCCCTTCCTCGAAGCGGGAGCGATGGACGTTGCATCGGTGGACGTGATTTGGAACGGGTTCCTCCAGGCGTAGTAGATCGGCGACCTCGCCGAGACGTTCGAGGTGAACTGCGCGCCGCACAACTACTACAGCCACCTCGCGACCTTCATCTCGGCTCAGTGGTGCGCCGCGATTCCGAACGTGCGCATGCTCGAGGTCGACGTCGACGACGTGCCCTGGCGCGAGGAGCTCACGACCGGCATCCCGAAGATCGAGAACGGCGTGCTGGCGATTCCGTCCGGACCGGGCTGGGGCGTCGACCTCCGCGAGGACGTTCTCCGCACGCACCCCTGGCCGGAGCAGTGACGTTCCACTGGCGCCGCTGCGGCTTCGGAGCCGCGGGCGCCGGCCTGCTCGCCCTCGACGCCGTCGTCCGGCTCGCCCTCGACGAGCCCTACCC
>JBKPGW010000227.1:0-2432 GCA_046729555.1 Actinomycetota bacterium
GGGAAACCGTGAGGTTTCCCCCCTCCCTCTCCTCAGCCCACGCGACGATGGCAGCGGCGCCTGGGCTGAGGCGTGACCGAAAGAAGGAGTCTCGTAGGTGAAACATCGTTTCCCCTACGGGAGCGAGCCGAAGGCGAGCGACGCTCGTCATGCTGTCGCCGCCGCCCGCGTCCGGTCCCACTCGTCGACCGGCACCGGGTTGAAGCACGCAACCTTGTGTCCGGGCTCCAGCTCGACGAGCGGCGGAACCTGCAGGCGCGAGAGGTCGACCTCGAAGCGGCAGCGCGGCTGGAACGGACACGCCGACGGCGGCCGCAGCATGTTCGGGGGCGCGCCCTCGATCGGATGCAGCCGCGCGCGGCGTGCCGCGTCGAGACGCGGAACGCTCTGCAGCAGGCCGAGGCTGTACGGATGCCGCGGCGCGCCGAAGAGCTGGTCGGCCGAGCCGGTCTCCATGAACATCCCCGCATACATCACGTTCACGCGCTCGCACATGCCGGCGACGACGCCGAGGTCATGCGTGATCAGAATCAAGGCTGCGTTCTCCTCGGCGACGAGCGCGCGGAGCAGGTCGAGGATCTGCGCTTGGATCGTGACGTCGAGCGCCGTCGTCGGCTCATCGGCGATCAGCAGCTTCGGCTTGCACGCGAGCGCCATTGCGATCATCGCGCGCTGACGCATCCCGCCGGAGAACTGATGTGGGTAGTCCTTGATTCGCGCCTTCGCGCTGGGAATCCCCACGCGGTCGATCGCCTCGGCCGCGGTTGCCTCGGCCTCTTTGCGATCCATGTCGAAGTGCGTCTCCAGCGCCTCGCGAATCTGCCGCCCGATCGTCAGCACCGGATTCAGCGACGACATCGGATCCTGGAAGATCATCGCGATCTCGCGGCCGCGGATCCGGCGGAGGGCGCGATCGCTCTGGCGGATGAGGTCGCGGCCCTCGAACAACGCTCGGCCGGATTCCACGCGGCCGTTACGCGCGAGCAGCCCAAGAATCGCCAGCGACGTGACGCTCTTGCCGCAGCCTGACTCGCCGACGATGCCCAGCGTCTCGCCGGGCGCGATGTCGAACGTGATCCCGTTGACCGCGTGCACGGTGCCCCGTCGCGTCGAGAAACGGACGTGTAAATCCTCGACCGCGAGGAGCGGTTCCCTAGCCACGGGTGCGAAGCTTCGGGTCGAGCGCTTCGCGCAGACCGTCACCGATCAGGTTGAAGCCCAGGACGGACCCGACGATCGCGACGCCCGGGATGATCGCGAGGAACGGGCCGACAGACAGGTACTCGTTGGCGTCGGTCAGCATCGTCCCCCACTCCGGAGTCGACGGGTCCTGAGGCCCGAGGCCCAGGAAGCCGAGTCCCGCGACGTCGATGATCGCGGTCGCCATCGCGAGGGTGCCCTGGACGATCACCGGGGAGACTGCGTTGGGAAGGATGTGCGAGAACAAGATCTTCCGTCTCGGCACGCCGACCGACCGCGCCGCCAGGACGAAGTCGTTCTCCTTCTGAGCGAGCACCGACCCGCGTAACAGGCGCGCAAAAATCGGGATGTTGACGATCCCGACCGCGAGCATGACCTGCCACAAGCCCGGCTGGAGAGCAGCAACGATGCCGATCGCAAACAGGAGGCCCGGGATCGCAAGCATCACGTCCATGCAGCGCATGATCACGGTGTCGATGAGCCCGCCGAGATACCCGGCCGTCGCGCCGAGCAGAAGCCCGATCGACAGCCCGATGCTGACGGAGACGATGCCAATCAACAGGGAGTAGCGCGCGCCGTAGACGATGCGCGAGAACTCGTCACGGCCGAGGAGATCGATGCCGAACCAGTGTCCGGAGGTCGGCCCCACCGGCTTGCCCTGGTCGAGTAAGTCGAGATTCGACTCCTTCGGCCCGTACGGTGCGATCAGCGGGGCGAAGACGGCGACGGTGACGAAGACGGAGACGAAGAAGGCGCCCACGATTGCGCCGGGGTTTCGCACCAGTCGGTAGCGCGCTTCGGCCCACAGCCCGGATGGCGCCTCGAGCTGGATTTCTCGTGCTTCGAGTTCGGCAACGCTCGACGGCCCCGGGATGACGCACGTGACCCGCGGATCGTGCAGCAGGTAGAGCAGGGCAAGCTGGTACAGTTCGAGACCGGTCTCGGCCATGATCTCCCGGAGCACCGCCAGTGCCCGAGCCTCCCCCCCGCCGGGGGGCATCCCCTTCCGGGCCAGCGCTTCCAGCGACACGAGTCGCCCGCCCGCCAGGGGCGTCGCGATGACCGTCGAGACGCCCGTCCGCTCGGCGACTGGCAGTACGGTGTGGCGGGCGACGTTGACGCACAGGTTGTAGTGGCTGGCGATCTCGACCACGTCGAAAGCCGCCTGCTCCAGGCATCGCTGCAGATGGGGCGACCAGTGGCTGGTAACGCCGATAGCGCGACACCCGCCC
>JBKPGW010000228.1:0-4596 GCA_046729555.1 Actinomycetota bacterium
GAGCGACACGGTGTGAACGGGATAGATCGCCTTGACGCCCGAGATCGATCCGAGCGCTGCGACCTGCGAGGGAGCGACAGAGACCGAGACGCCGTTCCAGAGCGAGCTGTACGAGTAGCGCTCGGTGAGCCTGACGCCTTCTGCGGCCGCACTCGCCTTGAACGCGTCGTGCTCGGCCCTCAGCTTCGCTTGGCTCGTGCCCTTGACCGCGGGCGCGCTGGCGAGCTCGACGAACCAGCTCGTTGCCGTCTCGTTGGCCGCACCGCCGACGGACCCAGGAGCCGAAGCCCCATCCCCCGCCAACGCCGGCGCAACGGCGAGGCCGGCTACGCAAAGAAGCGCGAGGACAAGCCGCAGACTCGTCTTCAGCATTCTCTCCCCTTCCCTCTGGGCGTTGGGTGTCCTGGTAGAGCCGAGACCCCTCTCGGACAGACGGATCGTCTGTGATATCCAAGTCCATGTCAAGACAAATCTATTAAGGCGTCACATCGTCTCGAGCGATGCCGTCCTCCGGCTCTCGAATTCGAAAAGACGGAGCAGCAGCAGGCCGGCGCACGTGTACGCGACCCCGACGACGAGCTCGATTACCACGGCCCGGCCGAGCGTCCCGCCCGCGACCAGGTCGCGCGCGGTCGCGATCCCGTGGTTGAGGGGCAGGCCCGCTCCGATCGTCTGCAGCCAATCCGGAAGGCGATCGACCGGAACGTTCGCCCCTGACACCAGGAGCAGCACTGGCACGAAGATCCACGACGCGGAAACGACGTTGCGTACGCGAAGGCCGACAGCGCCCAGGCACAACCCGAGCGCTGCGCAGGAGAAAGCGCAGATGAGGATGATCAGCGCGAGGCGAGGGACGGCCGCTGCAGGGACGTGAACGTCCAGGAGCAGCGCCCCGGTGACGAAGCAGAAGGCAGAGACGACAAAGCCGTTGACGATCGCGGGCAGCGTGCGCCCGAGAAAGAGGGCGAGGCGATTGGCGGGAGACGACAGGAGCATGCCGAGCGTCTTCGTGGCCCGCTCGCCGGTGATCGAGCCGCCCATCCCCAAGAGGCCGGGAAGCGACGCCGCGAGGAGCGAGTTGCCGACGACGAAGTACGAGTCGCCGGCGACGTCCGTCGTCCGGCCGAGGTAGGCAAAGAAGAGCAGCTGGAACAGGGGCGCGACCACGAACATGGGAACGGCAACCCAAGGGGTGAGCCAACCGAAGAGGGCGCGGTAGCTCGTCACGCCGCCGCGGACGAAGACGCGCAGCGAGGTCACGTGAGCGCCAGTGTTGCCCGCTCGCGCGCGAGCCGCTCGAACGCGCGCAGGCACACGACAGCGATGGCCGTGTAGCACGCGCTGAGCGCGACGCACATCGCAATCGCAGCCAGCGGCGAACCGCCGACCGCGGACTCTCGGATCGCACGCATCCCCCACGTCGGCGCAAGCAGCCAGGAAATCGGCTCGAGCCATCCCGGCAGCAGCGACAACGGCACGAGCAGGCCCGTCACGAGCCACACCGGGTACTCGAACGAGGCGCCGAGAAAAAGAGCTGCGCGGTAGAGAATCAGCGTCGCGGCGAGGATCAGGCCGAGCATCCCGATCGCGACGATCGCCACCGGGAGCGAGAGCGCGAACAGCAGCACGTGCTCGAAGTGCAGGGAAATCCCGAACAGCAGCCTGCCCCAGAGCAGAGTGGCCCCGAGCGCGTAGACCCCGATTGCGGAAGTGGCGATGGTGATCGGTGCCAAGACGGCGCCGAACGGCACGGGCGCAGCGACGAGTAGTTCGAGCGTCCCGAGCCGACGCTGGAGCTCGATCGCGCCACCCGCACTGAAAGCCACCGACGACCAGATCGCCATCACGCTCGCGCCGAGCGAAGCCGTGAGCAAAACGTTCGGGTCGCTCTCGGCGCCGAACATGTAGTAGGCGATCGTCGCGTAGATGATCGGCCAGAACGTGATGGAGACCACCTCGGAGACCGAGCGAGACATCTGGATGAAGTGAATCCGCAGGCCGCTGAGGAGAAGACGGATCACGCCGAGCCAACCAGGTCGACGTAGGCGTCCTCGAGCGTCGGCTCGCGGGGGACGACCTTTCCGACACGCGCATCGCCGAGTTCGCGCAGCAGCGGTTGCACGAGCTCGGAGCCGCGCGACGCCCGGACCAGGATCACCTGCGCCTGCTCGCGCAGCTCAACCGAAACCGACGTCACTCCGTCGACCGAGCGGAGACGCTCGATCATCTCGTCGCTCGCTCCGAACGCTTCGATCTCGATGATCGTCCGGTCGGCAATCCGGTCTTTGAGCTCCGCCGGAGTCCCGGTCGCGACGATCTGCCCGTCGGAGATCACCGCAATGCGCCGGCAGAGCTCGTCCGCCTCGAACATGTAGTGCGTCGTCAGCAGAATCGTCTTGCCGGCGTGCTGCAGCCGGGCGATCGTCTGCCGGAGCTCCCGGGCACCGACCGGGTCGAGGCCCAGCGTCGGCTCGTCGAGGAACAGCACGGGCGGGTCGTGCAACAGCCCGCGCGCGATGTGCAGGCGCTGCTTCATGCCGCGCGAGTACGTCTCGACGCGCTCGCGCTCACGACCCTCGAGGCCGACGAGCTCGATCAGCTCGTCGATGCGGGCCCGCTGTCCCCGCGGCGGCACGCGGTAGACGTCCGCGAAGTAGCGCAGGTTCTCGAGCGCCGACAGGCGGTCGTAGAGACCGCGGTCGCCGCCGAAGACGTAACCGATGGAGCGACGCACCTCGCGGGTCTGCCGAGCAACGTCGAGGCCGAGCACCCTCGCCGTCCCCGCCGAGGGCAGCAGCAGCGTCGTCAGCACCTTGATCGTTGTCGTCTTCCCGGCGCCGTTCGGGCCGAGCAGTCCGAACAGCTCGCCGCGCTCGATCGAGAATGTGATCCCGCGCAGGGCCTCGATCTCCTTCGACCGTCGTCGGAACACTCCCGTTCCCGAGCGGTAGCTCCGGTGGAGTCCGACGACTTCGACTGCCAGAGCGGGATTCGGCAGTCACGGGCGCAGCGTAGTCGAGTGCGAGGATGTTCCCATGGACGTCTTGCCCTTCCTTGCGGTCGCGGTCGTCGTCGTGATCACGCCGGGCGTCGACATGGCGCTGGTGACCAAGAACGCGCTCGTCCACGGCCGCCGTCAGGCGCTGGCGACCGCCTTCGGCATCAACGTCGGGATCGCCGCATGGACGGTCGCCGCGGCGGTCTTCCTCGCCGCTGCAGTGCAGGCCTCGGCGGCGGCATTCGCCGTGATCAAGTTCACGGGCGCTGTACCTCGTCTACGTCGGGGCGCAGGCGCTCCGAAGCGCTCGCCGCAGCCATGCCGACACACCGGCGATCGCGTCAGGGCTCGGGACTGCCGGAGCTTTCCGGCAAGGGCTCGTCAGCAACCTCCTGAACCCGAAGATCGCCGTCTTCTTCACCAGCCTGCTGCCGCAGTTCGTCAGTCACGGGACACTGCCCGCCCTACTCGCTCTCGGCGCACTGTTCAACGCGATGGGCCTCCTCTGGCTGACGAGCTATGCGCTGCTGGCCGCGGCCGCGTCTTCCTGCAACACCCGCGCGTCAAGAGCGCGCTTGACTACCTGAGCGGCATCGTCCTCGTTGGCCTCGGCGCGCGGCTGGCGCTGGAGCGACACAGCTAGAAATGGGTCAGGACCCGGTAGCGAAGGCCCGCTCGGCACGGACCTTCGCTCCAGTTTCTCTTCTAGTAGCCGACACCGCCGGACGAGCCGCCCCCGGCGTACACGACGATGAGGACGACCGCGACGGCGATCGCTACGAGAACTGCCCCAAGAACGAGCCAGCGCGTCCGACTCCAGCCGGCGCGCCCATGTTGTTCTCGGTATGTGCTCATACCCTTATCAACGAAGCCGGCGACCCAAACGGATTCAGCAATCGCGAATCCCTTACGCCTTCCTTACACAGGAAATGCGGATTCCCGCAGTGCGTGCGGGGTGTCGGTGCGATGGGTGGTACTGGGCTCGAACCAGTGACCCCCAGCTTGTCGATTAGCTCGATTTGCAGGTGTTTTCTTGGCTGTGGGGAAGGATTTGGGGAAGTCCCACACCGGAGAGGGCGGATTCCGGCGGTCGCAGGCGGACGATCAGACCTCGGCGTCGGGCGCGTAGGAGACCGTCCCGCAGCAGTGCTTGTACTTCCGTGCCGAGCCGCACCAGCACGGATCATTCCGTCGCGGCGGCCATGGAATCGCTTCGCCTCGCCGGGTGAGCTCGGCGGCGTAATGCGCGCGCGTCGCTGACGACTCGGGATCGAGTCGCTCCTGCTTACACCAGTGGACGTAGTCGGCGAGTCGAATGGGCGCGACGCCCGCCATCGGGACGCCATGACTCGAAAGACGAAGAAGTCGCGACTGGAAGCGGCGGCAGTACTCGTCGTGCGGACAGTCCGCCCAGTCTTCCGCCAGGCTCGGCCAGCGCTCGATCGCCTCGTCGTAATCCTCGGACGGGAACCAGGCGAGGCTCGTAGCGATTCCCTGCCCGCCGGCGCCGTGTTCCCGGCTCCCGGTCAACTCGGCGAACGCCCAGCGTTCCGAGCCGCCTCTGCCGCCTCCTCGTTCTCCAGAATCCAGGCGTCGAT
>JBKPGW010000229.1:0-35287 GCA_046729555.1 Actinomycetota bacterium
GTGCGGGGGCGGCGGCGCAAACGTAGAGGCGCCAGCGTCCCTCGTCGGTGCGCACCAGCGCGGGGCGCTCGAGTGACTGCGCGCCGAACCGGTCCTGCTCGATCGTGCAGACGGTCGTGAACCGTTCCCCCTCCACCGAGCGCGCGACGACGTTGGAGCCGCGACCCTTCGCACCGGCTCGGACGCGATACGCGATCACATAGGTGCCGTCGTCGTCGAGCGCGGTGCTCGACGAGCCGGCCCACCAGCCGACGCCGGCGCCCGGCGCCTGAACGGCGACGACGGGGTCGGCCGAGCCGGGAAGCGGGAAGTCAGGCAAAGTCGATCACGCTGCGGATCCCGTCCCGCGCCTCCATCAGCTCGAAGCCGCGGTTGACGTCGTCCAGCGTGAGCTTGTGCGAGACAAAGGGATCGACATCGATCTCGCCCGCGAGGTACTGGTCGACAAACTGGGGGACCTGGTCGCGTCCTTTGACGCCGCCGAACGAGGAGCCGGCGACGCGGCGCCCGGTGATCAGGAAACGCGGGACGATGTCGAGTGTCTCGCCCTTGCCCGCGACGCCGCAGACGGTCGCGAGCCCCCAGCCCATGCGCGCGGACTCGACCGCCTGCCGCATCACCTGCACGCTGCCGGTCGCCTCGAACGTGTAGTCCGCGCCGAACCCCTCGGTCAGCTCGAGGATCTCCTGCACGGCGTCAGGGCCGCCCTTGAGCGTGTGCGTCGCGCCCTGCCCGCGCGCGAGTTCGAGCCGGTCGTCAGAGAGGTCGACGCAGACGATCCGCTCCGCGCCCTGCAGGCGGCAGCCGGCAACGGCGCCGAGCCCGACCATCCCGGCGCCGAAGACCACGCAGGTCGTGCCCGGCGCGACGTGCGCGGTATTGATCGCGGCGCCGAGGCCCGTCGAAAGCCCGCACGCGAAGAGACACGCACGGTCGAGCGGCGCCTCCGGATCGATCTTCGCGAGCGCGATCTCCGGCATGACCGTGTACTCCGCGAAGGTCGACGTCCCCATGAAGTGGCGGATCGGCTCGCCGTCGCGCGACAGCCGCGTCGTGCCGTCCGGGAGGTAGCCCTGGTTCTGCTGCTCCCGGATCGCGAGGCAGAGGTTCGTGCGGTGATCCCGGCAGTGCACGCACTCGCGGCACTGCGGCGAGAAGAGCGTGACGACGTGATCGCCTGGTGCGACGTCCTGCACGCCTTCGCCCACGCGTTCGACGACGCCCGCGCCCTCGTGGCCGAGGACCGTCGGCGAGTAGCCGGACGGATCCGCGCCGGAGGCCGTGTACAGGTCCGTGTGGCAGACCCCGCAGGCCACGAGCCGGACGAGCACCTCACCCGCTTTCGGCTCTTCCAGGTCGAGCTCTTGGACCTCGAGCGGGGAGCCGAACTGCTCGAGCACGGCGGCGCGGATCTTCACGAGGTCGATTCTCTCCAATGCCCGCCTTGAGTTGCGCCGCCGAGTGTGGTACCCACTGGACACTCTTCCCCCTGGCGAAAGGACCGCATGAAGAGACTTGTGCTGACAGGTGTCGCTTGCCTGGTCTTGACGACGGCCGCACCTGCGGGCGCCGCAACGTGGCAGGCCTGGCTCGGTGAGTCTGGCCCGCCGCCGAGTGGGACGCCGGCGGGCGCCACGCTGAACCAGTTCTTGCCGCGCGCCATCAAGGTTCATGCGGGCGACAAGATCCGGTATTCGACGCTCACCTTCCACACCGTCACATATCTCGGGCCGGCGAGTGCGGGGCCGGGGATCATGCCCGACCCGAGCGGCGCGAAGTACTCCGGAATCAAGGATGCGAGTGGATCGTCGTTCTGGTTCGAGGGTCTGCCGAAGTTCATCTACGACCTCAAGACCTTTGGCCCGGTCGGGAGCCCCGCCGTCACGCGGGGTGCGGAGCACAGCGCCGGCGTGGTCGCAGCCAGCGACGCCGGCCCCGGCAGCGCGACGCTGTCCTTCCCGAAGGCGGGGACCTACAAGCTGATCTGTCTGTTGCACCCCGGCATGGAGCAAACCGTCACGGTGAAAGCGAAGAAGGCCAAGGCCGACACCAAGACCGCCGTCCGCACGCGAATCGCGCGCGAGAGCACGGCGGCCTGGGCGAGAGCCAAGACCGCCGCCGCGGCATCCGTGCCGGCGCGGACGGTGTTCGCCGGCGTGGACGGCGGTCAGACGACGCTGCTCTCGTTTCTGCCGTCGACACTGACCGTTCCCGCCGGGACGACGGTCAACTTCGTCAACATGTCACCGACTGAGATTCACAACGAGGCGTTCGGTCCGCAGGATTGGGCCCTCTCGTTCCTGACGCAGACCGACCTCCTGCCGCTCGGCCCGCCCGGCACGCCCAACCAGGCGTCGCCCGTGCTGATCTACGGATCCGAGCCGCCGGGTGCCTACGTCCTGAACGGGTCGAACCACGGGAACGGCTTCCTCGCCACCGGCCTCACCGACGATCAGCCCGGGGATCCACCCAACGGACTGCCTCAGACGGCCTCGGTGACGTTCGCGAAGCCGGGCACCTACCACTACTTCTGCATGATCCAGGGGCCCGACATGTCGGGCGACATCATCGTCACCGGATGACGAAGGGATCGCTGCGAGGGCCAGGAGCAGTCGCGCTCCTGGCCCTCGTGTTACTCGGCGCGCGCGCGGCTGCCGCCCCCGCGACTTCGTTTCGCCGGCCGGTGCGCGTCTACTGGATTGCGGCCGTCCCCGTGCGCTGGAACGTCGTGCCGAACGAGCACGACGCGATCAACCACGTCGAGTTCAAGCCCGAGCAGACGACGTTCGAGACGATCGTCTACAAGGCCTTCACTCCGCACTGGGGACGCGAGTTGCCGGACAGCAAGGGCGTGAGCGGAGACAACGACGGGATCCCCGGACCGACTCTTCACGCCCGCGTTGGCGACGAGATCGTCGTGCATTTCCGCAACCTGGACACCGTGACGAGCCAGCCCCACTCGATGCATTTTCACGGCGTCCGCTACGCGGTCGGTTCGGACGGAGCCTTCGTCCCGGGTTTCTCCGGCAAGGGAGCAAACGTGAAGCCCGGCGACTCGTTCACGTATCGGCTCTTCGCAGGAGCGGACACCGCCGGCGTGTGGCCGTATCACGACCATTCGCCGTCGATGATGGAGTCGATCTCAGGCGGCATGTACGGCGCTCTCTCGATTCTCGGGAGAAAGGAACGAAGGCCCGATCGCGAGTTCGTCGTCTTCTTCGAATCCCAGCTCGGCTTCATGACCTTCGACGGGCGTGCGTTCATCGGGAACACTCCGGTCTTTCACGCCCGCGTCGGCGACCTGGTGCAGTGGGACGTCCTCGCCCTCGGTGACGACCATCACACATTCCACGTTCACGGGCACCGGTGGCGCGACCGCGACGGGTCCTTTCTCGACACGAGGACACTCGGCCCGGCGGAGAGTTTTCGGGTGCGGTGGCGCGAGGACGCCCCGGGCGACTGGCTCTACCACTGCCATGTCGAAGGCCACATGGAGCACGGAATGATTGGTCTGTACCGGGTCTCACGGCGGTGATTCGCAGCGTCGCGCTAACGGCACTCGCGCTGGCGACGAGCGGTTCCTCCGCGGGAGTCCAGCGCGACGTCGTCATTCCGGGGAAGTTCTTCGCCCCCAGCCGTGAGGTTGTGTTGATCGGCGACACGGTGACCTGGCGTAACGCCGATTCGTCGTCGCACACCGTGACCGCCGATGACGGCGCCTTCGACTCGGGAAGCTTCGGCCCCGGCGGAAGCTTCTCTCGTTCATTCCAGGCACCCGGTGTCTACAAGTACCACTGTTCGATCCACCGCTACATGCGCGGCGAGGTCGACGTCTACGGCCTTGCCCTCCGGGCACCGGGGTACGCGGTTCCCGTCGGTCTCCCGACCGCGCTCGTCGGGCTCGCGCCGCCCGAGGTCGGTCAAGTGAGCGTCCGCCGCCGCGAGACCGACGGGCGCTTCGTGGAAATCGGGACGGCGGCCGTGGCTGCAGACGGATCCTTCCGCTTTCCGCTCGTCGCCGAGGTGCCCGGCGTCTACCTCGCCGCGGCCGGCTCGTTCACGAGCCCGGTTGCCGCGCTCACCGTCGCGGCCCGCGTGCAGCTACGGGCAAAGGCGACCGGTCGTACCGTTCGCGTGACCGTTCAGACCGATCCCGTGCAGCCGGCTGCGACGGTTCAGCTCCAGGAGTACGTGCGGGAGCGGTTCGAGTTCACCACCGTCAGGCGGGGGCGCCTCGATGGCGCCGGCCGAGCGGTCTTCCGGGTCCCGATGCAACGGAGGCTTCATCTCCGCGCTCTCCTGCCGGCGGGTGTGGGGGGTTACGGCCGGGCAGTGAGCCGGACCGTGCTCGTCACGCAGCCGGGTGGCTGATCTCGATCGTTGCCCAGGCGCGGGCGTCCGCACCGCGGTTGAGCAGATCGAGGGCCTGCTTCTGCCGGCCGTATTCCGCCGGAGCAGTCCGTCGATCCCCGGGTCGGGGATGACGCGCGCATCTGCAGCAAGCCGGTCGCCGCGCTCGCCGTTCGAGCGGGCCTCGAGCTCTTGCACGCAGGGCTCGAAGCCCGTCGGCGAAGTTGAGAGCTACATCCCTTTGGCGAGCCCGACCACGTGCCCCTCGGGATCGGCGAAGAGCGCGATCGTGACCTGTGGCAGCTCGGTCACGGGCATGATCGTCTTCCCGCCGAGCTGCTCGGCCTTGTCGAGCATGGCCTGCGGATCTTCCGCGCCGACGTAGAACGTCACGTGGCCGCTGCCGTCAGGCGCCTGGCCGATGCCGCCGCCGATGCCGCCGTCCTCTTTCTCGACCATCGCGTAGGGCATGTCGCCGGGCACCTTCTGCGTCTTCCAGCCGAACAGCTCGCTGTAGAAGCTCTGCAGCTTGTCGAGGTCCTGTCCGGAGACTTCGAAATGGAGCACAGGATGAGCCATGCCGTTCTCCTTTCTCACATCGAGGGTGCTTGCGTGACCCACGGGTCCTCACCCGGGTCGCCGCCGGCGGCCGCGATCTCGAGCCGCGGGAGGTAGTGGTCCCAGCCGTGAGCATGCGAAGCGACCGCCTCGGCGTTGGGGAGGTCCCTGTGCACGAACCGGAGGCTGGTGCCCTCGCCGTCGGTGGCGAGCTCGATCTCGACGGTCGACGAGCCGGGCTGCACGCCTTCGTTCCCGTCCCAGCCCCAGCTGAAGACGAGCCGGTGCGGTGGGTCGAGCTCGACGAATTCGCCGCGCGCGGTGTGACCGGGGATGACCTCGCAGCGGTAGACGCCGCCGGGCCGCGGGTCGAGGTCGGCGTCAATGCCCTTCCAGCGCATGAGCTTGTCAGGGTCGACGAGGAACTCCCACACCGTTTCGGGGCTGGCGTCGATCGAGAGCGTGCGCTCGTAGACGGTGGTGTCAGTGGTTGCTGCGTCCATGCTTCTTCCGCTCCTCCTTTTCCGCTTCGCGTTTGAGTGCGTCGAGCCGGACGTCCCAGAACTCCTCGAGGAAGTCCTTGAGCTCGGTGAGCCCTTCGGGACGTGCCCGGTACAGGCGCCGGGTGCCGTTGCGTCGCTCGCTCACGAGCCCCGCCTCCTTCAGGACGTTCAGGTGCTGCGAGATCGCCGGCCGCGTCACGTCGAAGTGCGACGCGATCTCGCCGGCGCTGAGCTCGCCGTCATGTACGAGCGTGAGGATCTTGCGCCGGCGCGGCGCGGCGATCGCTTTCAGCGCGGCCTCCACGGCCAGTATTTAAGCAAACTCTTACGTAAGAAGCAACTTAAACACGTTCCACCCGTTGGCTGGAGGACGGAGAGCAGCTGCGAGGGGCGCGAAGGGGCTAGCTTGCGAGCGGCAGGCTGAAGCCGACGACGGCGCCTCCCGTGGGGCGGTTCTCGGCCCAGATCCGCCCGCCCTGCGCCTCGATCAGGCCCCGAGCGATCGCGAGACCGAGGCCGGCCCGTCCGTTGCCGCCGGGCGTCCGCGCGTTGTCCGCACGCCAGAAGCGGTCGAACATGCGGGCCCGCGCTTGCTCGGTCAGGCCGTCGCCCGTGTCCTCGACGAGCACCTCGAGCTCCGGTCCGGCCGGTCTCGCGGTGATCACGACCGAGCCGTCGGCAGGGGTGTGCCGGAGCGCGTTCGTGAGGAGGTTCAGGAGGACGCGCTGAACCTGGGGCGGCGCGCAGGCAACGGCGGGGAGCGGCTCGGCCAGTGAGACCTCGAGTCGCACGCGGCGCGCTCGCGCCTCCGCCTCGAGCCCTCGCACACACGTTGCGACGACCTCGCCGAGCAATGTCTCGCGCAGCTCGAGCTTCAGCGCGCCGGCGTCGATCTGTGCGAGCTCGAACAGGTCGTCGATCAGGATTCCCAGCGCCGCGGTCTGCTCGGCAAGCGCCGGGAGGTAATCCGCCGGCTCGGCGAGGCCGTCCTCGATCGCCTCGAGCATCGCGCGGATCGCCGCCACCGGCGCGCGCAGGTCGTGACTGGCCCAGGCGACGAGCTGCCGGCGTGCGTCGAACAGCTCCTCGAGGCTCGTCGCCATCATGTTGAAGGACGCACCCAGTCGTGCCACCTCGCGCGGCCCGTCGCTCGGAGCGCGGACGGCGAGCTCGCCGCCGGCAAGCTCTGCGGCTGCGTGCTCGAGTGCACGCACTCGGCGCGCAATCGAGTGGCCGACGAGCAGAGCGGAGATCAACGCGGTGGACGCGGACGCAGCACCGACCGCGAGAAGCTTCACGTCGGCGTCCATGTGAAACATGACGAGGCCGCCGAGCGTGACCGCGACGAGCGGCAAGGCGACCGCGAGCAGCGCGAGACCCGCCAGCTGCAGACGCAGCGTCGGAAGCAGGCGCAACCCGAACGTCGCCAGCAGGCCGGCGGCGAGCGTCGCGAGCGCGACGATGACGGCGAACTGTGTCACGGGCTGAACCGGTAGCCGACGCCCCACACCGTCTCGAGGATCCGCGGACGCGATGGGTCGGCCTCGATCTTCTCGCGCAGGCGGCGGACGTGGACGGTCACGGTGCCGGTGTCGAGGGCGGTCGTGTAACCCCAGACCCTGTCCATCAACTGGTCGCGTGAGAAGACCCGCCGCGGATGCGAGGCGAGGAACCAGAGCAGGTCGAACTCCCTCGCCGTGAGCTTGAGCAGCGTCTGATCGCGGCGCAGCTCGCGGGCGGCGGAGTCGAGCTCGTACGGGCCGAACGAGATACGCTCGCCAGGGTCGGCGACGGCGCGCTGACGGCGCAGTACGTTACGCACCCGCACGGCGAGCTCACGGGGGGAGAACGGCTTCGTCACGTAGTCGTCGGCGCCGAGCTCGAGGCCGACGATCCGGTCGGTCTCGTCCCCGCGTGCGGTCAGCATGATCACCGGCAGGTCGGAGCGCGACCGAATCCAGCGGCAGAGCTCGAGGCCGTCGGTGCCGGGCAGCATGACGTCGAGGACGACGAGCTCCGGCGTCTCGGCCTCGAGGATCTCGCGCGCTTCGTCGCCGGTCGCAGCCTCACGCGTGTCGTGCCCGTCGCGGCGGAGGTAGCGAACGACGACGTCGCGGACGATCGGCTCATCGTCGACGACGAGGATCGTGGACATCGATTGGATTGTGGCTGCCTCCTGGCGCGTCTGCGGGGATTTCACAAACTCGTAAGGGTTGGGCCGGCGCGGCGTGGCACCGCGCCGGCCCGGAAAGTCAGGAGCCGGGAACGGGGATGGCGGGGCAGACGAAGCTCTTGACGATCCCGATGTCCGTGGCCGCGCCGGCGGTCAGCGCGGCGTTGATCTCCTCGTCGCTGTCGAGGTTGCCGCTGTCGTTCGTGTCGAAGGCGGCGACGGCCGCCGCGTAGTCGGCGAACCTGAGCCCGTGGACGAGCCAGCGGCCGCCGTTGTACCCGGCGTCGCCGGGAGCGGCGGTCGCGACGTTCGGCTGGAGCCCGAAGAACTCGTAGATCGTGTCGAAGCTCTGGTCAGGTGCGCCGGTGTTCGTCAGGTCGGTCGGCGTGCCGACCGTGCGGTAGAGCTGGCCATCCACGTAGAAGGACGGCCCGGTGACGCCGCCGGATCCGCCGGCGACGGCGCTGCCGGCGACCGCGAGCAAGCCTAGTGCGGCGGCGACGGCTAGAAGGGCGACTTTCCTCATGCGTTCCTCCGATCGCTCGATTGGCGTGGCCAGCCTTGCAACGGAGGCTTGCGGGACTCTTACCGCCGCCTTACGAAGTTCTGAAATCAGCTCGGGACGTACGGCTTGCCGGCGCGTTCGAGCGGGAAGCCGCGTTCGCGCCATTCATCTTTGCCGCCCGCGTAGTGACGGACGTTCGTGTAGCCCAGCGCCTGCAGGCGCTCGGCGGTCGCCACGGAGTCGTCGCAGTCGGCACTCGCGCAGTAGACGACGATCTCCGTGGCCGTGTCCGGGATCCGCTTGGCGAGGCGGGTGGGATCAACCGCGGACGGCGGCATGTTGATCGCGCCCGGCAGGTGCGAGTGCGCGTAGACCATCGGCGCGAGGGCGTCCATGAGCACGAAGTCGTCCTTCGCCTCGAGCTTGCCGAGGAGCTCCTCGGCGGTGATTACGCCGACAGCCAAGTCTCGTCGAACTCCGCGTCGTCGTCGGGTGGATAGCCGGCGTACGGGCTCTCGCCTGCCTTGCCCTCCGCGCCGCGACGGTGCTCGATCTCGGCGCCGGCGCTGTAGCGCCGTGCCAGCTCCGAGACGGGATAGACGACGTCCATGCTGGTCCGCGCCCCGACCGCCAGGATCGCGCATGGCCCGTCGCCCGCGCCGACGATGACGTGCTCGGTCCACGGCGGGCAGTGGACGAAGTCCCAAGCCTTGAGCCGACGCTCCTCGCCCTCGATCAGCAGCACGCACTCGCCCGACAGAACCAGGAAGTCCTCCTGGTCGCCCTCGCGGTGGTAGAGGCAGAAGGGCTGATCGGGCTGAAGCACGCCGATGTTGATCCCGACCTGCTCGAACTTGGCATCGTCGTCTCCTTCGAAGCGTGTGTACGCGCCGAACGTCGGGTCGGCGCGCCAGCGCGCGTCGCGTGCGTTGAGGACGAACCAACCTGCGCCCTGCGGCGCGAGCCCTTTGCCGGCGGGACCGAGAGCAGCTTCCTTCACGACTTGCAAACTACTGCAGCGAGACCGAACGGCTGGGGTCAGACCCCAAGGGGTCTGACCCCGAAGGGGTCTGACCCCAGCATTGTGTGGAGGGCTCGGCTAGGGAGCATCAGCGCGCTTCGAGATACCGCAGCACCGCGAGCACGCGCCGGTGGTCGGTCTCCGCGGGCGCGAGCCGCAGCTTCTGGAAGATGTTCTTCACGTGCTTCTCGACCGCGCGAGCAGTGATGACGAGCTCGTCCGCGATCGCGGCGTTCGAACGTCCTTCAGCCATCAGCCCGAGCACCTCGCGCTCGCGTGGGCTCAGCTCGCCGAGCTTCGTCTGACGCCGCGTGCGCGCGAGCAGCTGTGACACGACCTCGGGATCGATCACGGTGCCGCCGTCCGCGGTCCGGTCGACGGTCTCCAGGAACTGGCCCACCTCGGTGACGCGGTCCTTGAGCACGTACGCGATCCCGCCGAGGTCGCCGGAGAGCAGCTCGCTCGCGTAGTTCTCCTCGACGTACTGCGACAGGACGACGATCGGCAGGTCGGGTCGCCGGCCGCGCAGCTCCAACGCGGCGCGAATGCCCTCGTCGGTGTGCGTCGGTGGCATCCGCACGTCGAGGACGACGAGCTCCGGCGACTCGTGCTCGACGAGCTGCATCAGCTCGGCCGCGTCCTCGACCGCACCGACGACCTCGTGGCCGTGGTCGGCCAGCATGCGGCTGAGCCCATCGCGGAGGAGGACGGAGTCCTCGGCGATCACGATGCGCACGGAAGCTCCGCGGCCACGATCGTCGGGCCGCCTGCCGGGCTGCTGATCCGGAGTGATCCCTCTACGGACGTCGCGCGGTCGGCGAGCCCTGCGAGCCCGCCGCCCGGACGCTCCTCCGCGCCGCCGTCACCGTCGTCCGCGACCTCGATCCGCAGCTTGTCGCCGATGAGTTGCACCCGCACGTCGATCGCCGTCGCGTTCGCATGCTTGGCGGCGTTTGTCAGCGCCTCCGCGACGATGAAGTACGCGGTCGCCTCCACCGATGCGGCCGGTCGCTCGCGCAGCCGTATATCGAGGTGGACCGGGATTGGGCAGCGCGCCGCGAGCGAGGAGAGCGCAGCGTCGAGCCCGCGGTCGGTGAGGACGGCGGGATGGATACCCCGCGCGAGGTTGCGCAGCTCGGCGATCGCACGCTGCAGCTCCTGGTGCGCATCGCCGACGAGGTTGCGTGCCACGTCGGGGTCGGAATCGAACTTCTCGAGCGCGATGCCGAGATCCAGGCCGAGCGAAAGCAGCCGCTGCTGTGCGCCGTCGTGCAGGTCGCGCTCGATTTGGCGGCGGTCGGCCATGGCGATGTCGACGGAGCGGGCTTGCGCCTCGCGGAGAGTGTCGATCCGCTCCTCGAGTGCCTCGGTCTTGCTCGGGCTCAGGCCCCAGCGTGCGAGGGCCGCATCGGCGGACGCGAAGCCGCGGATGATCCAGGGAACGATCGGCAGCACGAGGAGGCCCCCGATCGCGAAGGGGAGAACCTCGTGCCAGGTATCGAGGCGGTGCCCGTTCCAGAGCTCCGGCGCGGTGCCTTTGTGTTGGACGGCGTAGAGCGGGAGCGTGATTGCCCAGAGCGGCACCGACCACGCGACGACGGCGACCGTGAAGTTGACGACGGACTGTGTCGGTTGCACGAGCCAGATGTAGAAGAGCTCCTTCCAGGTGGTGCGGTCGCGGAACGGCGTCAGCAGTTTCTGGAAGAAGCCGTCAGCCCTGGCAGCCCTGCGAACCGGGTTCTCGATCTCGACGCCGAGGAAGGCACGGGCCCGCCGGCGCTCGACCGCCGCAGCAAAGCGCGCGACATAGAACGTCGCGGTCAGGATCGGCAGGCCGACGAGCGTGATCAGCAGGCTCGCGCCGGTCGCGATCGCAGTCGTGAAGACGGTGAACCAGACGATCCCGACGCCGAGGTCGAGCAGCAGGTCGACCGTGGCGAGATACGTCCGGGCCTGGAAGAGCGGAGCGAGGAACCGAGGCATGCGGCGAATCTAGCTCCGCCCTGCCTTTCCGAACAGCCGGAAACCCGGTCTCTTGCAGGTGTTGCTAGCACGATGCTTAGCTTCGCCGGTGAGCGTCTGCCCTTCATGCGGGCACGAGAACCGGCTCGGCGCGCGGTTCTGCGACTCGTGTGGCACCGAGCTCGCCGCGGCCGAGGCTCGGGAGGTGCGGAAGATCGTCACGATCCTGTTCTGCGACGTGACCGGGTCGACCGCGCTCGGCGAGCGCCTCGACTCCGAATCGCTGCGCCGGGTGATGGAACGGTATTTCGCCGTCGCGCGCGACGTGCTCGAGCGACACGGCGGAACTGTCGAGAAGTTCATCGGCGACGCAGTGATGGCCGTGTTCGGGATCCCGCGCGTCCACGAGGACGATGCCCTGCGCGCGGCACGCGCCGCCGACGATCTGCGCGCGGAGCTGGGTGTCCTCAACAATGCGCTGCGAGTGGAGTACGACACGGAGTTGCAGGTCCGCATCGGGATCAACACCGGGGAGGTGGTGACGAGCGAAGGCGGCACGCTGGCGACGGGCGACGCAGTGAACGTCGCCGCGCGGCTCGAGCAGGCGGCGCAGCCAGGCGAGATCCTCATCGGCGAGGAGACGCGGCGGCTCGCGGCCGATGCGCTCGAGCTCGAGACGACGGAGCCGCTCGAGGCGAAGGGCAAGTCGGAGCCCTTGACCGCGTACCGCCTGTTCGGCGTGCGTCCGGATGCTCCGGCGTTCGCGCGCCGCTTCGACGCGCCGTTCGTCGGGCGGCAAGGGGAGCTCGCTCAGCTGCGACAGGCCTACGAGCGGGCCGTGCGGGATCGCGCCTGCCACCTCTTCACGCTGCTCGGGCCGGCGGGAATCGGGAAGTCGCGGCTGACGCAGGAATTCCTCGACGAACTCGACGGCGCGCTCGTCGTGCGTGGTCACTGCCTATCGTACGGCGAGGGCATCACGTTCTTCCCGCTTGTGGAGATCCTCGAAGGACTGGCGGTGGACGAAGACGTGAGCGCGTTGCTGCAGGGTGACGTCGAGGCAAGGTCCCTGCTCAACGCCGTCTCGGCGGCAGTCGGCCTCGCGGATGCGCCGACGATGTCGCGCGAAGACGCCTTTCATGCCGTGCGCGTCTTCTTCGAGCGACTCGGGCGGGAGCGGCCGCTCGTCGTCGTCTTGGACGACCTGCATTGGGCCGAGGAGACGTTGCTCGACCTCGTGGAGTACCTGGCCGACTGGAGTAGGGAAGCGCCGCTCTTCCTCCTCTGTCCGGCGCGGCCCGACCTGCTCGACACGCGGCCTGCCTGGGCCGGCGGCAAGCTGAACGCGACGACGACGCTGCTGGAGCCGCTTTCCGGCGCGGAGGCGGAAACGCTCATCGACAACCTGCTGTCGGGCGCAAGCCTGGCGGACGCCGTGCGTGGGCGGATCGCCGAGACCGCCGAAGGCAATCCGCTGTTCGTCGAACAGATGCTCGCGCTGATCGCGCAGAACGGTCGCAACGGAGACGTCGAGGTCCCGCCGACGATCCAGGCGCTGCTCGCGACGAGACTGGAACAGCTGCCGCCGGTCGAGCGCGTCGCGGCCGAGCGCGCGTCCGTGATCGGCAAGGAGTTCTGGCGTACCGCACTCGAGGAGATAGGCGGCGACGCGTCCTCGCTACCCGCCCTCGTGCGCAAGGAGCTGGTTCGGCCGCATCAGTCGGCCGTGTTCCCGCGGGACGACGCCTTCCGCTTCAGGCACCAGCTCATCCGCGACGCCGCGTACGACGGGATGCCGAAGGAGTTGCGGGCCGAGCTGCACGAACGCTTCGGCCGTTGGCTCGAGACGAACCGCAGCGAGTACGACGAGATCGTTGGGTACCACTTCGAGCAGAGCTACCGCCTGCGGGACGAGCTCGCCCCGCTCGACGCCGAGGCGCAAGAGCTTGGGGCGCGCGCGGGCGACTTGCTCGGTCGCGCCGGCGACCGTGCCTACGAGCGCGGTGACATACCAGCGGCCGTGAACCTCCTTACCCGTGCCGGAAATCTTCTGCCCGAATCCGACGAGCGGCGGCTTCGTCATCTGATTCACCTCGGCTACGCCCTCTTCGACGCGGGCGAGCTCGAGTCTGCGGCCGCAACGTTTGAGGGCGTAGCCACAGCTGCCGAGCGCGCGGGTATCGAGGTGATCGTCGCCCGCGGATTGATCGGCACCGTCTTGGTGAGTGCGCTGCTCGGCGGCGGCTTCGAGGAGCCGCTGCAGATCGTGGAGGCACAGCTCGCGCGGCTGGAACGGCATGGGGACGATCTCGGTCTGGCCGAGGGGTCGTACGTCAGTGCGATGCTGATGAGCTGGCTCGGCAGATCCGAAGACTCGGGGGCGGCCTTCGACGCCGCGGTGAGACACGCCGAGCGTGCCGGTGATCGCAGGCTCAAGACCCTGCCCACCGGGATCAAGGTCCTGATGAACGCCTGGGGGTCCCTACCGGTTGACGAGGGCCTGCGGAGCTGCGACGAGCTCTTGCCCCTGCATCGAGGCACGTCAGTGGAACCGGTTGTTCGCCTGGCTCGATCGCTCTACCTGAGCTTCGACGGTGCCCACGACGAGGCCCGGGCCGAGATGGAGCGCGCGAGGCAGCTCTACCTCGAATACGGCAACGAATTGCTCGCGGCCGCATCGAGCCTGGGCCACGCCTATCAGGAGATTCGGGCGGGGCGACCGGAGGACGCAGAGCGGATCGCCCGGGAGGGCGCGGAACGCCTGAAGCAGTTCGGCGATCAGGGCTTCTACTCGACGACGATCGGGATGGTCGCCGAGGCGATCTACGCGCAAGGGCGCTACGACGAGGCAGAGGAGTGGGCGCAGGCCGTGGCCGAGGTTGCGATGGACAACGACTACGAGCCGCAGATCAGCTGGCGTTCCGTGCGCGGAAGGGTACTGGCTCGTCGCGGAGAGTTCGACGAAGCGAAGGCGCTCGCACGCGAAGCGGCCGAGATCGCGAGCGCGACGGATGCGTATGCGGACATCGGGGATGCCTACTCGGACCTCGCGGAGGTCCTCGAGCTGGCCGGCGAGAGGTCTGAGGCACGCGGCGCACTCGAGCGCGCGCTCGCCGCCTACGGGCGAAAGGGTGCGAGCTGGGACGTCGACCGCATGCGGCGGCGCATGGACGAGCTCAGCGACTGAGCGTGCTGTAGAGCGACTGCAGCCGGTCTGCGGTCGGCTCGTCCGCCGGGGTGAAGGCGACGATGCGGGCGCGCGGGCTGTGGTCGAGCCAGAGGTTGGTGTAGTTGAGCCGGAGCAGGCCGACCGTCGGATGCATGGCGCGTTTCGTGTTGCTGACCATGCGGACGACGTCGTGGCGCTCCCAGAATGCGGTGAACTCCGGCGATGCACGGTGCAGGCGGTCGACGAAGGCCTGCCAGGCGGGGTCGTCGATGTGCTCCGCCATCGCGGCGCGGTACTCGGCGACCATCAGTGCGACGGAATCCTCCCAGTCGATCAGCGCGTCGCGCCAGGACTGGTCTGTGAATGCGAGCCAGAGGCAGTTGCGGTTCTCCACCGGAATCTCCTCGAGGTTCGGGAAGAAGCTCGCATGGACGCGGTTGTAGGCGAGCAGGTCCCAACGGCCGTTGAGCACGACCGCCGGATAGGGCTCGAGCTGGTCGACGAGCAGCTGAGCCTCGGGTGTGAGGGAGTCGCACTCCTCGGCGATCGTCGTCGTCGTCACGCCGGCGAGCGTGAAGAGGTGAGCGTGCTCGTGGGAATCGAACTGCAGCGTCCGTGCGATCGCGTCGAGCACCTGCGGCGACGCGTTGATCTGACGCGCCTGCTCCAGCCACGTGTACCAGGTGACGCCGACTCCGGCGAGCTGCGCGACTTCCTCCCGGCGCAGTCCCGGCGTCCGTCTGCGGCGCGACGGCGGCAGCCCCACTTGTTCCGGTTTGAGGCGTTCGCGCCGGCTACGAAGGAACGCCGCGAGCTCGCGGCGGCGGGACTCGCTCGAGCCGTTGCCGTTGAGCGTGGTGGCCATTGGTTCCAGTATTGCCACGCCGGTCAGGGCTGAGCCGGGTGGCCCTGATACCCGGATAAAGACGCTCTGGTACTGGGTTCGCAGCCGCCGCGACAGTCGGGGAATGACAACCGACACCAGCACCAGTCAAGCGGAGCAGCTGTCCCGTCGCGCCTGGGGCATGTTGCTCGTTCTCTGCGGCGCCCTGTTCCTCGACGCGCTGGACGTGTCGATGGTCGGCGTTGCGCTCCCCTCGATCCGCACGGATTTGGACATGTCGACCAGCTCGCTGCAATGGGTCGTGAGCGCATATGTCCTCGGCTACGGCGGCTTCCTCTTGCTCGGCGGTCGCGCGGCCGACCTGCTCGGGCGGCGGCGTGTGTTCCTGATCGCTCTCGGCGTCTTTCTCGTCGCCTCCGCTCTGGGCGGTGTGGCGACGGACGGGGGAGTTTTGATCGCGACGCGCTTCATCAAGGGTGTGAGCGCGGCGTTCACCGCGCCGGCCGGACTGTCGATCATCACGACGAGCTTCGCGGAGGGGCCGGCGCGCAACAAGGCGCTGTCGATCTACACGGCGACTGGCGCGACGGGGTTCTCGCTGGGCCTCGTCTTCGGTGGCCTGCTGACGGAGCTCGGGTGGCGCTGGACGTTCTTCCTGCCGGTACCGGTTGCGCTGGTGACGCTGCTGGCGGCGACTCGGCTCGTTCCCACGAGTCCACGCCCGCTGGCTACGCGCCGCTCGTTCGACCTCCCTGGTGCGGTCAGCCTCACGGCGGGGATGCTGTTACTCGTCTACACGGTCGTCGAAGCGCCTGACAAGGGTTGGATCTCGGGACGCACGCTCGGTTCGTTCGCGCTGACAGCTGCGATCCTGGGCGCGTTCGTGTTGCGCGAGCAGCGGACGGCGGCGCCGCTCGTACGGCTCGGCATTCTGCGCTCGGAGTCGCTCGTGCGCGCGAACCTCGGCGCGATGACGCTGTTCGGCGGCTGGGTCGGCTTCCAGTTCATCGCGACGCTGTACATGCAGCAGCTGCGCGGCTGGTCGGCGCTCGAGACCGGCTTCGCGATCTTCCCGGGCGGCTTGCTGGTGGCGCTGCTCGCCCCGCGGATCGCGCCCTTGGTCGGTCGCTTCGGTGTCACGCGGCTGATCGCGATCGGCATGAGCTCGACGGCCGTCGCGTACACGCTGTTCCTGCCGATCGGGCTCGACTCAGGCTACTGGGCGGCGATCCTGCCGACGATGATCCTGGCCGGCTTCGGCTTTGCGCTTGCGTTCGGCCCACTGAACATCGCGGCGACTACGGGCGTTGCGCCGATGGAACAGGGCCTCGCCGGCGGTCTGCTCAACACGTCGTTCCAGTTCGGCGGAGCGCTCGTGCTGGCGGTCGTGACGGCCGTGAACAACGCGAACGTCGGGAGCGACGGCTCGAAGCAGGCGCTGCTCGACGGTTTCCATCCGGCGCTGGTCGTCTCGGTCATCGCTGCGGTGCTGGGCGTGGCCGCGATCGGGCTGCGACGACGCGCACGGCCGGACGTTCTCGTCGAGGAGGCCGCCGAAGTCGAGGTCGAAGCCGCGTAGCGCCGCGGTGCGGGCAACCGCACCGCGATTCACCGGCTCAGACCATTGGCCAGCCCGACGGGGCCAGGCAACCTGAACACATGATTCAGTCACATCGACGCAAATGGCTCGCACTGGCGCTGCTGAGTGCCGTGCAGTTCATGGTCGTCCTCGACTTCGCGATCGTGAACGTCGCGCTGCCCTCGATCCAGGTCGACCTCGGTTTCTCGCAAGAGAACCTGCAGTGGGTGCTGAGCGCGTACGCGCTCGTCTTCGGCGGCTTCCTGCTCCTGGGCGGCCGCGCAGCTGACCTGCTTGGGAGGCGGAAGCTGTTTCTCGCCGGCATCGTCGTCTTCACGCTTGCCTCGCTGCTCGCCGGCTTCGCCTGGTCGGAGGCCTCTCTGATCGGAGCGCGCGCGCTGCAGGGCCTGGGCGCAGCCGTGATCACGCCGGCAGCACTCTCGATCCTCTCGACGACCTTCACCGAGGGCCGAGAACGGAACATCGCGCTCGGCGTGTGGGGCGCCGTCGGCGGCCTCGGCGGAGCCGCGGGCGTGCTGATGGGCGGCGTGCTCACCGACGCGCTGAGCTGGCCCTGGATCTTCTTCGTCAACCTACCGGTCGGTGCCGCGGCAACCGTTCTCACACCGGTGCTGCTGCGCGAGAGCCGCGACGCGACGGTCAAGTCCTTCGACGCGGTCGGCGCCGTCTCAGTGACGGCCGGTCTCTCGTCACTGGTCTACGCGATCACGCAGGCGGGACAGGACGGCTGGCTCGCGGGCAGGACGCTGTCGTTCTTCGCGCTCTCGCTCGTGCTGCTGATCAGCTTCGTCGTGTGGGAGCTCCGCCATTCCGAGCCGCTGATGCGTTTCGGAATCCTCCGCATCAGAACGGTGAGCGGCGCGAACATCGCCGGCTTCATCCTCAACATCGCGACGCTGTCGATGTTCCTATCGCTGACGCTGTACATGCAGCAGGTGCTCGGCTTCTCGGCGATGCAGACCGGCATGTCGTATCTCTCGGTCGCCCTCAGTGCGATCGTGTGGTCGACGGTCGCCGCGCAGCTCGTCACGCGGCTCGGCGTCAAGCGCGTCCTCGTCGCCGGTCTGACGACGCTCACGCTCGGGCTCGCGTACTTCACGCAGATCTCCGTCGGCGGCTCGTACGTTGCCGACCTCTTGCCCGGCTTCCTCCTGATCGGGATGGGTCTGGGGTTCTCATTCGTGGCGATCTCGATCGCCGCACTGGCCGGCATCGAGCCCGCCGAAGCGGGACTCGCGTCCGGTTTGATCAACACCTCGCAGCAGATCGGTGGCGCGCTGGGAATCGCCGCGCTGTCGACGATCGCGACGTCGCGGACGGAGGACGCCCTCGCCTCCGGATCACTTCGGGCCGACGCGCTGGTGACGGGCTTCCACGCCGCGTTCTACGCGAGCGTCGCCGTGGCGGTGATCGGGATCGTCGCCTCGCTGACGTTGATCCGTCGCGACGAGCTCGAGCAGCAGCCCGAGCACGTCGCGGCGGTCGAGCCGGCGTTCGACCTAGCCGCCTAGCCTGCTGCGACAGGCTCCTCTGTCAGCTGGCGCGTCAGGCCCGCGACGTTCGTGAGGCACCAGTAGCCGACGAACTTCCCGTCGGCGATGCGGAAGACCTCGGCAGCGTCCGTCGAGAAGTGGCGGCCGGTCGGCTCGATTCCCTTGTACTCGCCGTCGTGCGTCCCGGTCATCGTGGAACGCAGGAAGACCTTGTCGTCCTCCGCGATCAATTCCTCGAGGCTGCAGTGCAGATCGGGAAAGGCGTTGAAGTACGAGAAGCAGCCGCGCCGTACCCGCTCGACGATCTCGTCGTCCGCGAAGAACTCAGCGACCGCCTCGAGGTCCCGCCCGTTGATCACGCGCGAGTAGTACTCGCGCACGACAGCTTTGTTCTGCTCCGTCATCATTCCGCTCCTCCTTTGCTCGACGGTAGGAGCATGCTCCGCCCGCAGGTGCCGCGGTAGGGGGAGATCCCCTATTTCGTCGTTGAGCTGCGAACTGCGTACGCTGCCGCCTCGGCCCGAGAGCGCAGGTCGAGCTTCCGCAGGATGCGGCCGACGTGATGCTCCGCGGTCTTTTCGCTGATGAAGAGGCGGGACGCGATCTCGCGATTCGCCAAGCCCTCACCGAGCAGCCGAAGAACCTCGTTTTCGCGCTTCGTCAGGAGTTGCAGCGCCCGTGGACCGGAGCGGGCCTTGGCACCGAGGCCTCGAAGGAGGGCTGCGGCCGCTGCGGCCTCGTTGTCCGCCCCGAGCTCTTCGAGCTCTCGGTGTGCGCGCCGCGCGACGTCGATCGCAAGCTCGCGATCCGGGCCGCCCAATGCACGGGCCAGCTCGAGCCGAGCTCGAGCCGACTCGAGCGGGAGGTTCACACGCGCGAATTGCTCTGCCGCACCCGCGAACAGCGCTTCCGCCCGAGCGTCCCCGGTTGCCGCCGCCACGCGTCCGAGCGCCAATTGCGCCGCAGCCTCGGAGCGACCGCGTGGGATGGCAATCGCGGCCATCGCTTCGGCTGCGCTGTTCGCGCCTTCGGCGTCGCCAAGGGCGAGTCGAGCCTGAACGAGCAGCGCCAGGAGCGGCACGCCGACGAGGTTCGCCCAGCCGAGTTCGTCGAGGCGTCGCTCGAGGTGAGCTGCGGCGGCTGCCGCCTCCCCGCGCGCCAAGCGCAACGCCGCAGACGCCTCCACGGCTTCAGGTGCGTTGTCGAGCCCGCGCAGTAGCTCATCTGCTTCCTCGAGACGGCCCTGCAGCACGCGGATGCCGGCCAGTTTCGATGCCGGATGGGCGCAGCGCGACCTTTGCCCTGCTTCCGTCAGCTCGTGGATCGCAGCCGTCAGCTCCTGTTCGGCTTCGTCGATGCGGCCCGTGCCGGCATAGACGTCGGCGCAGCACGTGCGACAGAACGCCAGGAGCGGGACGTGCTCGTAGCGGCGCAGGAAGGCATCGACGACCTGACTCCACTGGCGCGGCCGCGAGTCGTCTCCGGCGAGGTCGCATGCGAGCATGAGGGCGCAGCACACGTCGGCGAACGTCTCGAGCGACGAAGACTCACCGGCGCTCGCGGACGCCATCGCTTCGTCGAGATGTCCGAGCCCCGCGTCCAGCTGTCCCGCCTCCACCTTCGCCAACCCGAGCTGCGCGAGCGCTCGGATCTCGAGGTCGACGTCACCGTGTGCGAGCGCGGCGTCGAGGGCTGCCGCCGCGAGCCCCGTCGACTCGGCGACGTCTGAAGCTCGCTCGGAGCGAGCGAGCACGAGCCATCCCTGCTCTGCGCCGGGCGCGGTGTCCTGCAGCAACCTCTCCGCGCGCGCCATCCAGCCGGCAGCGGCGGCCTCGTTGCCCCAGACTGTCGAGTATTCCTTCGCGAGCCAGAGCGCGAGGCGCGCGGCTCGCGCGAGCTCGCCGTCTCTGCGGAAACCCGCATACGCGCGCTCGCGACTCGCGACCGCACCTTCGGCGTCGCGTAGCCACCAGAGCGCACGGCCGTGCCCGTCGAGCGCTTCAGGATCGAGCTCGCCACCGGCGTCGAGCGCGGCCTCGAAGGCGTCCCGCGCACCTTCCCAGTCGCCGTTCGCAAGCGCCAGATAGCCGTCACTGATGCCGGTCGCCGTACGTGCGGCGTCCACACTCGAAGCGTCGCACAGAAACAGCCCGACCACCAAACGAGCAATTCGCGGTTAGTGGTAGCCAACCACTAACCGTGCGGAGGGCGGCATACTCGACGCGGTGAAAACGACGCCTCTTCTCGATCTGCGACAGCGCCATCGCGGTCCGGTCATCGAGCCCGAGGACAACGGTTACGACCCGGCGCGCAGGACGTTCAACGGGATGATCGACCGACGGCCCGAGCTGATCCTTCGTCCGCTTGACGTCGACGACATCGTTGAGGCGGTCTCGTACGCGACGGAAGTCGATCTCCCGATCGCCGTGCGCGGCGGCGGTCACAGTGTCGCGGGCCATTGCATCGGCGACGGCGGTGCCGTTGTCGACCTACGTCTGATGCGGAGCGTCGTCGTCGATCCGGAGGCGCGCAGGGCGACATGCGGTGGAGGCTCGCTCTGGGAGGATCTCGATCCCCCGTGCCTGCGCCACGGTCTGGCGACGCCGGGCGGCACGTTCGGCGACACCGGCGTCGGCGGCCTGACCCTCGGCGGCGGCATCGGGCACCTGCAGGGCCTGCACGGACTGACGCTGGACAACCTGGTTGCGGCGACGGTGGTGACCGCCGACGGCGCGGTCGTGTCTGCCAGCGTGGACGACAACGCGGATTTGTTCTGGGCTCTGCGCGGGGGCGGCGGCAACTTCGGCGTCGTCGCGGAGTTCACCTTCGACCTCCACCCGGTCGGCCTGCTGCTCGGCGGGATGCTCAGCTATGAGCTCGGAGACACGGACGCCGTCCTTGCGAGGTGGCGCGAGGTGATGGCGGGCGCACCCGACGAGCTCGCTCTCTATGCTCAGGTCAAGCGCCCGGCAGTCGCGGGCACTGAGGGCGCCGAGATCTCGGTCGCATACTTCGGCGACGTCGACGACGGCCGCGAAGCGATTCGTCCGCTGCTCGACGTTCCGGCGCCGATCGTGGACAGGGTCCGTCCGATGTACTACGCCGAGCTCCAGGACATCTTCGGCCGCATGCCGTTCGGGCTGCGGCACTACTGGTCGGGACGCTTTCTGCGCGACTTCGCCGACGATGTCATCGAGCTCACCGCCGATCACTTTGCGGAGCCCGGCGCGACCGGCAGCGTTCTCTTCGAGCCGATCTACGGCGCGGCAGCACGCGTCCCGCTCGACGCCACCTCCTTCGCGGGGCGAGAGGCGCGCTACAACGCGACCTTCAGCAGCTCGTGGACCGATCCCGCCGACGACGAGCGGCAGATCGCGCAAGCGCGTTTGTACTCCGCCGCCCTCGCGCCGTGGGCGCACGGCGGCGGCTACATCAACTACGCGAGCGAGGCGGTAGGTGACGGGTTGCAGACCGAATACGGCACGCAGCGCTTCACGCGTCTCCGCGAAGTGAAGCGACAGTACGACCCCGACAACCGCTTCCGGTTCAACCACAACATCTCGCCGGACTAGAGAGCCGCGCGGACGCGTTCGCCGAGTGTCGCGAGGCGCTCGACGGGCTCGTTGCTGAACACGAAACGCACGTGTCGGTCGGCGACGTCCCCTCCCCAACCACGCATCGGCGTGGCGGCGACCTTCTGCTCGAGCAGCCGGTCCGAGGCCTCCATGCAGTCGAGCCCGAGCGCGGCGACGTCGAGCAGCAGCGACCATGCTCCCGCGGGACGAACGGCGGGTAGGCCTTCGAGCTGGCGCAGGGTCTCGTCGCGCCGCCGCTGCCATTCCGCATTGGCCGCAGCGAGGCCGTCGTCGTCGAGCGTCAATGCGACGCGCGTGCCGATCTGGTTGAAGCCGCTCGCAACGAGGCCGTTGTAGATGTGGACGCGCGAGACGTCGTTGACGAGATCGCCGGGTGCGACGACCCAGCCGATGCGCCACGCAATCATGCGCTGCTCGAGTGTCGGGCCGCCGACGGTGACGGTGCGGTCGCGCATTCCGGGAAGCCCTGCCGGATGCACGACGGTTCGCCCGTCGAACAGGACGCCCTCGAAACCGCCCCAGTAGAGAAGCCACAGGTCGCGATCCCGGCACAACGAGGCGATCGCGTCCCACTCGGCCTCGTTCGCAACCCAGCCCGACGGAAACGAGGCGTTGTTGACGAAGATCACGCGCGTTCTGTCGCCGACGGCCGCGTGCAGCGCGTCGAGGTCGAGGCGCCAATCGGCGTCTTCGACCCGAAGCGGGACGAGTCGCGGCTCGGCTCCGACGAGGCGGACGCGGTTGAGCATGCCGGCGTAGGTCGGGTCCGTGAGAACGACTTCGTCGCCCGGATCGGTGAGGCAGAACAGCGCGTCGACCATCGCGTCCCCCTCGCCACAGGTGATCACGATCTCGCGGCGGCCGTCGTAGCGCGGGCCGCCGCGGCGCTCGATCAAGGCGGCGATTGCGTCCTTCAGGTCGTCCCGGCCGGTGAACGGCAGCCAGCTATTCGCATCGTCCTCGCCGATCGCGGCGCGAGTCGCCTCGACTGCTTCGCGCGGAGGCGCAATGTCGGTGTCGAGGTTCTCCATGCGAAGGACCTCGGGATCGTCGCCAGCCGCCGCCGCAACTCGGTCGATGTTGAAACCTGGGATGTGCTCGAGCCGGCGAACGCCCACCCGCCGATATTAGGGTTCACGATGTCGCCGCTGCCGTTGCGGAGGGAGGCTTGGATGACCGCTGTTGCAATCGACCCGGCAACGGGCTCCCTTGTAATCGGCGGCGCCAAGGTCTTCCCGATCGGACTGTCAGAAGCTCCTCGGCCTGACGGACAGACGCGCGACGGCCGAAACGCCTGGGCCGAAGTGTCGAGCGCAGGTGCGAACTTCGTCCGCAGCGGCTTGCGTGAGTGGAACCTGCAGCAGATCGACGTACAGATCGCTGCGGAGCTCGCACGGATGGACGCGGCCGCGGCGCACGGAATGTATTGCTGGCCACGGCTCGGAAACGCCGGGAATCTGCCGACCACGCAGGGCTCGGTCGAGGAGCAACTGCTCGTGAGGATCGCGAATGGGCTGAAGTCGCATGCCGCGCTCGGCGCCTACAAGGGAGTCGACGAGCCGGCGTGGGGCGGTGTCCCCGCGGCCGGGCTGACGCGTGCCCGGACGAAGCTGCGGACGATCGATACGGACCATCCGGTCGTGATCACTCAGGCGCCGCTGGGCTCGGTCCAGAGCCTGACGCCGTACCGGCCGGCCTTCGACATCACCGGCGCGGACATCTACCCCGTCGCGTATCCACCCGGCCAACACTCAGATCTGCCGAACAAGGACATCAGCGTGGTCGGCGACGTGACGAAGAAGATGGTCAGGGCGGCCCGCACCAAGCCGATCTGGATGACCCTTCAGATTGCGTGGAGCGGCATCACGCCGAACCAGCAGCGCCCCGCGCTCGTTCCTCGCTTCCCGACGCTTCAGGAGGAGCGCTTCATGGCCTACCAGGCGATCGTGAACGGCGCGAGAGGGCTGATCTTCTTCGGCGGCCAGCTGACGCAGGTCATGAGGCCCCGCGACGCCCAGCTCGGATGGAACTGGACCTTCTGGGACCAGGTGCTGCGGCCGTTACTGGTCGAGCTGACGTCGCCCTCGGTTCTGCCGGCGTTGACTGCACCTATTGCGCAGGCTGCGGTAAGGGCGAGCGCGGCTGACGTGGAGCTGACCGCGAGGCGGAGCGGGAGCGTGCTGCACGTGATTGCCGTGCGAAGAGGCGGCTCGACAAGCCGCGTCACGTTCAGCGGGCTCCCGCCGAAGCAGAACGGCGCGGCGCTCACTGCTGGTCAGGTGATGTTCGAGTACAGGCAGGATCCGTTACCGCCCCCCATCCAGCCCGACAAGCAGCAGTTCAGGTTTGTGACAGTGACGAACGGCAGTTTCAAGGACTGGTTCGGGCCGCATGACGTGCACGTCTATCGATTCAACCTCGCTTAGCTTTATACGTCGCGAGTGCAGGTTCGCCACGCCCCGAGTGCAAGCGGCGCGACCGTCCAGGCGACGATCACGAGCACGGCTGCCGGAACCGACATTGCCACTGTGGTGTGGCCTTCGAAGAGAGTCGCCCGCGCGAGCCGCTCCGTTGCGGCGCCGAGCAGACCCTCCCGGAGAGATCCCAGCAACTTGATCTGAAGCAAGAGCGGAGCGGCGACGAGCTGCCAGCCCAGCACGACTCCGATCGTCGTTCCCCGCGAGCCGACTGCGGACGAGATCCCGAGCGCCAAGACGAGCGAGAGCCCGGTCATGAGCGCGAGCCAGGCTGCCGTCCCGACGAGCAGTGTGGCGCTCGGCGCCTCGAGCGATCCCGCGAAGACCCTCGATGCGGTCGCCGTGACCGCGAAGCCCGCTCCCGCGAGCGCCCACACGAGCGCCAGGCCGGCAGGGGCGCGCGCCGCGAAGAGCGCGAGCCGGGAGCGCCCGGTCACGACGAGCTCGCGGAAGACCCCAGAGCCGAGGTCGCCGGCACCGAGCGTGGCGCCGATCAGGATCGCGGCGACACCGCCGAGGGTCGTCAGCAGATCCATCGAATCGGAGAAATTCTTCACGCCTCCCGCAGCGCCGTGCTTCGCGGGATTCGCGGCGTGCACGATCAACAGGACCGTGTAGGCAATGACCATCGGCAGGACCGTGAGGGCGAGCGCGGACCCGACGAGCCCGCGCCGTTTGCGCAGCTTGAGGAACTCGGCGCTCACAAGTCGCGGTCTCCGCGGGGTGCCTGTGCGCCTCGCTGCAAGCTCGGAGGTGAGGGCTGTCGTGCTCACGCCGCGTCCTCGAGTCGCGATGTGATCTCCAGGAACCGCTGCTCGAGCGACACGCGTGCCGGCTCGAAGCGTCGGATCGCCAGGCCGGCGAGCACGATGCGCCGGCTGATGTCGTCGCCGGCGTCCGTCCGGAGCGTGATCCGAAGGCCGGTCGATTCGGCCGTTACCGATTCGACGGCCCGATGTTCGGAGAGGATCGTCCGCGCCTGCTCATCGTCGCTCGTCGCGACCAGGATCGTCCGCTTCGTCTCAGCGGCGAGCTCTGCGATTGGGCCCTGTGCGACAACCTTCCCGCGGTCGACGATCGCAACCTGGTCGCAGATCTTCTCCACCTCGTCGAGGAGGTGGGACGAAAGCAGGACGGTCCGTCCTTCTGCGACGAAGCCGCAGATCATGTCGCGGAACTCGCGGATGCCGGACGGATCGAGCCCATTCGTCGGCTCGTCGAGGATCAAAAGCTCTGGGTCGGCGAGCAAGCTGCGGGCGACGCCGAGCCGCTGGCGCATGCCAAGCGAGTAGCGCTTCACGCGCTCGTCCGCCCGCTCCGAGAGGCCGACGCGTGCGAGTGCGCCGTCTATGCGCTCGTGCGCCTCGCGCTCCCGTGCCGCGGCGATCACGGTCAGGTTCTCGCGACCGGTTAGGTGGCCGTGAAAGCGTGGCTCCTCGACGATCGCGCCGACTCGCGCGAGCGCGGCGGCGCGTTCTTGCGGCACTGGGCGGCCGAGCAGCTGCATCGTGCCGGCGGTCGCCTGTGTGAGACCGAGGAGCATCCTGATCAGGGTCGTCTTGCCCGCGCCGTTCGGGCCGAGGTAGCCGAAGGCCGCGCCGCGCGGAACCCGGAGGTCGACATTCGCGACCGCCACGCGCTCGCCGAACCGCTTCGTCAGGCTCGATGTCTCGACGACATATTGCTGTGTGTTCTGCACGGCTACCACGGTACGTGCGCCGTCGCGAGTCGGCTTCGGCCGGCATGGCGATTCCGAATCGTCCTTGCGGATGATCTGTGGCTCGTTCTCGCGGCCGAGGCGCCAAGACGGCGTTCGGAGTACTTTCAGAGCGTGAAGAAGCTCGGGTCGCTAGCCGCGCGTTATTGGTTCGACGTCCTCGTGGTGATCGGCGGCGGCCTCGGCATCGCCGCTGCGGTCCTCCGCCAGGATCACAGCGGCGGCCCCGAGGGTCCGCTCTGGCTGGATGTCATCTTGCTGGTGGCGATCATCGCTCCGTTCCTCGCGCGGCGGCGCTTCCCGTTCTGGGCGCTCGCCGCCGTCCCGATCGCCGTGTCGATCTCCGCGCCGCTCGACCCCCGGCTCGTCCCGGACAACGGCTCCACCTTCGCGGCCGGTCTGTCGGTCGCGTTCCTGATGGGCCAGCTCCGCGATCGACGGCAGGCGGTCGCAGGTCTGCTCATGGTCTTCGGTGCACAGGTCGTGATCGTCCGATTCGATCCGCAAGGCACGACGGGCGACATCTTCTTCGCCAACGTCGTGTTCGCCGTCGTGTGGCTCGCCGGCTTCTTGCTCGGGCGGAAGTTCGAGGAGGGCGACGCTGCCAAGGAGCACGCCGCGCGGCTCGAGCGCGAGCGAGAGAAGCAGGCACGCATGGCCGTCGCGGAGGAGCGCGCGCGAATCGCACGCGAGCTGCACGACGTCGTCGGGCACAGCGTCAGCGTGATGACCGTGCAGGCATCCGGGGTGCGCCGGTTGTTGCGGGAAGACCAGGAGCGCGAGCGCGAGGCGCTGCTGATCGTCGAGCGGACCGGGCGGGAGGCCCTTGCGGAGATGCGCCGGATGGTCGGGGTGCTCCGCAGGCCTGAGGAAGCGCCGGCACTCGCGCCGCAGCCGAGCCTCGAGCATGTCGACCGTCTCGTGGAGCAGGCGCGCGAGGCCGGTCTGCCGGTCGACCTGCGCATCGAGGGCGATGCGGTCGAGCTGCCCGCCGGTGTGGATTTGACGGCATACCGGCTTGTGCAGGAGGGGCTGACGAACGCGTTGAAGCACGCGCGCGCAACCCGCGCCGAGGTCCTCGTCAACTACGGCGTGGGCCAGATCGAGGTGGTTGTGAGCGACGACGGCAAGGGGGTCGGCAACGGCGACGGGGGCGGCCACGGCCTCGTCGGCATTCGCGAGCGCGTGACGGTGTACGGCGGCGAGCTTGAGGCCGGTCCGCAACCCGGCGGTGGGTATCGATTGCGGGCGAAGCTCCCGCTCGCGTCATGAGCCTGAGCGTCCTCATCGTTGACGACCAGGCGCTAGTGCGGGCGGGGTTTCGCATGATCCTCGACGCGGAGGAGGACATCGAGGTTGCGGGAGAGGCTGCGGACGGCGCCGATGCGGTGATCGAGGCGCAGCGATTGCGACCGGACGTGATCCTGATGGACGTCCGCATGCCACAGGTCGACGGCATCGAGGCGACACGCCGTCTACTGGCAGCCGACGGTCTGGACACGAAGGTCGTGATGCTCACGACCTTCGACATGGACGAGTACGTCTACGATGCACTCCGGGCGGGCGCGAGCGGTTTCCTGCTCAAGGACGTCCCGCCAGAGCAGCTCGTGGCGGGGATTCGCGCCGTTGCGCAGGGCGACGCATTGCTGGCGCCCTCGGTGACGCGGCGCGTGATCGAGGAGTTCGTGCGGAGACCGCCGTCGTCGGTGCAAACCGTGCCGCCGGAGGTCGCAGAGCTCACCCCGCGCGAGCTCGAGGTGCTGAAGCTCGTCGCGAAGGGCCTCTCGAACGCGGAGATCGCGAAGGAGCTCTTCGTCAGCGAGACGACGGTGAAGACGCACGTCGCACATGTCCTGACGAAGCTCGGCGTGCGCGACCGTGTGCAGGCAGTCGTGCTCGCGTATGAGTGCGGTCTCGCTGGTCTCCTCCGTGAGGATGACGCGAACATCACCCGCTAGACGACGGAGAATCACTCGCAGCGCCGACGAATTGCGAGGCGCGCGGACCTAGCCTCTGAAGTGTCAATTCGACGCCAAGGAGGCGCAGATGATCCGTTCGGGAGACACGATTCAGAACTCCGTCACGGGGGAGCGCATCACGTTTCACCAGACGTCCGCCGACACGAACGGCGAGGCCGTCGTGATCGAGTGCACGGTCGAGCCGGACGGGTTCGTCGCCGCAGCGCACGTCCATCCGTCGCAGACGGAGCGTTTCGCGGTCGTGGAGGGGCGGCTCGGGATGAAGGTCGGTCGGAAGAAGCTCCTGCTCGAGCGCGGCGACGTCGCCGTTGTCGAGCCCGGCACGCCGCACAAGTTCTGGAACATGGGCGACGAGCGCGTGCGCTTCGTCTGCGAGGTGCGACCCGCGCTGCAGTTCGAGTCGCTGCTCGAGACGATGTTCGCGCTCGCCGAGGACGGCAAGACGAACAAGAAGGGCATGCCGAACCCGCTCCGGCTCGCGGTCATCGCGCGCGCACACTTCGACACGGTGCGGCTGCCGCAGCCGCCGGCGTGGCTGCAGCGTGCGGGGCTGGCGCTCGGAGCACCGCTCGGCCGTCTGTTCGGCTACGGCCCGACCTACGAGCCGCAGGCGGGCACGCCTGCCCTGCCGGCGGTCTAGCGATGAAGCGGCGCTTCTACTTCATCCTGGTGGTGCTGGCTCTCGTGCTCCTGGCGATTCCGGGCTTCGCCGCCAAGGCAGCCAGGCGAGCGGCACGGCCGGCACTTCGGTTCGCCTAGCTCGAGACGTGGCGTGTGCGTGCCGCGCGAAGCGTGGCACGCACATCCGCGACGGGCCCGAGATGCCCGAGCTTGTCGGGGTTGGTGATCCCGCGGATCGTCTGGACGACGCCGTCGGCGATGTCCAGTGACATGACAGCCCCGATCCGGCCGTCCTCGGCGAAGAACATCAGGCCGGGCTGTCCGTTGATCTCGGTCAGACGCAGCGACGCACCAAGTTCCTTCGCCTGCGCGAAGGTGCCCGACATGAGGCGTGCCACGCGGTCGCGCCCATAGATGGGCCGTGGCCACGACGGGGCTTTCCCGCCGCCGTCGCCGTACACGACCACGTCGGCGGCCAGCAGCTCGACCAACGCCTCGGTGTCGCCTTCCTCGGCCGCGGCGAGAAACCGCCGCGCGAGCTCGTCGCGCTGTTGGCGCGACGCTTCGAAGCGGGGTCGTCCCTCGTCGACGTGCCGCCGGGCACGGACGTAGAGCTGGCGGCAGTTGTCTTCGCTGCGGTCGACGATCTTCGCGATCTCGGCGTAGCCGTAGTCGAAGACTTCGCGAAGCAGGAAGACGGCGCGCTCGACGGGAGTCAAGCTCTCCAACAGGACGAGGAACGCCATCGAGAGCGAGTCGGCGGCCTCGGCGTGGGCCGCCGCGTCCGGTGCGGGGTCGGCGAGGAGCGGTTCGGACAGCCACTGCCCGACGTACTGCTCGCGGCGGACGCGCGCGGATTTCAGGTGGTCGATGCTGAGCCGCGTCACGACGGCCGTGAGGTACGCCTTCGGGGACTCGATCTTCGTGCCCTCGGACTCCACGCGATGGATGCGGAGGAAGGCTTCTTGGACGATGTCCTCCGCCTCGCTGACGCTGCTGACCATTCGATAGGCGATCGAGAACAGGAGTGGCCTGAGCTCTTCATACGGCGCTTCGGTTCGCATGTTCTTGAGACGAGATAGCACGCCGGGCTGTGACATGTCACAGCCCCAGTCGCGACCTCGTCTTAGAGCAAGAGTCCAAACGAAAGGAGTAAGTCATGAGGATCTTCGTTGCAGGCGCGTCCGGTGCAATCGGGAGGCACCTCGTCCCGCTGCTGGTCGCGGCGGGCCACGAAGTTGTCGGAACGACGCGGTCGCCGCGCAAGGCCGGGGATCTGAGCGCTCTCGGCGCCAGGTCGGTCGTCCTCGATGTGCTGGATGCCGAGGCCGTGGGCCGAGCCGTGTCGGAAGCGGCGCCCGAAGTCATCGTCCATCAGGCGACGGCGCTGGCGGCCGTGGGCTCGAGCTTGCGGAACCTCGACAAGGTGTTCGCGGAGACGAATCGGCTGCGCACGGTCGGGACCGACAACCTGCTTGCCGCCGCGCGGGCGGTCGAGGCGGAAAAGTTCGTCGGACAGAGCTTCGCCGGCTGGCCGTACGCACGCGAGGGCGGGCCGGTCAAGGACGAGGACGCGCCGCTGGATCCGGCGCCGCGGGCGAACACCACGGAGACACTTGCTGCGATTCGGCAGCTCGAAGCGCGCGTCGTCGGCGCGGAGTGGCTCGAGGGCATCGCCCTGCGCTACGGCGGCTTCTACGGGCCCGGCACGTCGCTGGCGGAAGACGGGGAAATGGTCGACGCCATCCGCAAGCGGATGTTTCCGGTCGTCGGTAGCGGCGCCGGGATCGTCTCGTTCATCCACATCGAGGACGCCGCCCGCGCGACGGTGGCTGCGATCGAACGCGGTCCGCGTGGGATCTACAACATCGTCGACGACGAGCCGGCCCCGGCGTCGGAATGGCTGCCGTATCTGGCTCGCGCCGTTGGTGCGAAGCCGCCGCGCCACGTCCCGGCGTGGCTCGGCAAGCTCGTCGCCGGGGAACTGGTGGCGGCGATGATGACGGAGGCGCGGGGCGCGTCGAACGCCAAGGCGAAGCGCGAGCTCGGCTGGCAACCGCTGTATCCGAGCTGGCGCGAGGGCTTCGTCAACGGCCTGGCGGACGGCTCCGAAGTGGCGCGACTGAAGAGCGCCGCCTGACCGCGTCAGTAGGGGTGGGGGGAGTCGAGGCTCCCCCCACCCGCCGGCCTGGTTAAAGGAAGCTGTTGATCCAGGCCAGGATCCCGGGCTGGTCGATGCGGTACGAGAAGCCCGAGCCGGCGCAGTTCCCATTGAGCACGAACGAGTTGACGGCCAAGACCGTCGAGCCGTAGAGGACAGGCCCACCGGAGTCGCCGAAGCAGAGGCCGCCCTGGTGCGGCTTGCCGTTGTTGCTGGACAGCTGAAGATTGAATCCGGCGGAATAGCCGCTCTGGAGGCTGATGAGCATCGCCTGCGCGGCAATTCGCTGGACAAGGGCCACCTGGACGGGCTGCGCATCCTGAATTCCGTAGCCGACGATGTCGAAGACCGTGTGCTTGTACAACGTCTCGACGAGCCCGGCAGACGGCAACTGGCCCAACGTGCCCGTGCGGACGCGCTGGTCGAGGACGACGATGCCGACATCACTCGTGTTCGGGAACGTTGCGAAGTCGTCGTAATTGGGATTGGCATACGGCGTCCCGGTCACGCCGTGGGTGTAGGCCCCGGACAACACTTCCGCCGTCGACGGTGCCGTTTCCGTGAACCACACCTCTGCTCTGGCTGTTCCAAAGACGCAATGTCCGGCGGTCAGGAAGACTTTTGGTGCGATGAGCGTCCCCGAGCAACGCCAGAGATAGGTGCCTTCGGCGTCGAAGAAGCGAACGACTCCGACGTATGGATGGTTGTTGCCGTCCGGAGAGCCGTAGAGCACCGCACCGGCGGGCCCGACGGCGACGACGCACGCGGCCACGAGCGTGGCAGCGAGCACAGTCAGCTTATGCATCCGATCCTCCCCCTCCTTTATGTGCCTGGCCTGAAGCGGCGCGGAATATAGCTTGCGCGACGCCGACCGGCAAGGAGCGGCGCGCCAGACGCACAAAGGAGGGTACTGCGCGCTAGAGGTCTTCGACGAGGGTTTCCGTCGCGGTGGCGGGGACCATGAGCTCCGCGAGTGTGGCAAGGGCTCTTGTGAACGCGGCGTCGTCCGCATCTCGGTACTTGTCGCGCTGCGCCTCGTACGCCTGCCGGTTTGGATACTCGTGCTCGATCACGAGCTCGTTCATGCGGCCGAGCGTTGAGCGCCAACATCGCGGCTCGACCCAACCATGACGCTGCTCGATCGAGCGCAACTGCTCGAGCAACTGGCGGAACTTGTCGAACACCCCGAACCGCAGCACGAATTGCACCTGGTGGCGCACCATCGAGACCTCCTTGGAGAGAACGACAACGGCCCCGCGAGGCGGGGCCGTCCGGTGAGTCGACGCTAGGTCAGGAACCCGCGCGTGTCAAGGCACGCGTCAACGCCGCCGACGGCGCCGGCGAAAGGGTCCCCCGCGGCGAACCGCTCGCCCCGGCAGGGCACCCTCCTCGAGGCTGCTCCCAGCGCCGAGAACGACGCATTCGAGCGGGGAGTCGGCGATCAGCACAGGCAATCCCGTCTCCGAGCTGAGGAGACGGTCGATTCCCCGCAGCAGCGCGCCGCCGCCGGCAAGCACGATGCCGTTGTTCCCGACGTCGGCCGCGAGCTCAGGCGGCGTAGCTTCGAGCGCGCGTCGGACCGTGTCGACGATTGTCTCGAGCGGCTGCGCGATTGCGGCGCGCACCTCGTTCGAGTCGATTCTCATCCGTCTGAGGAAGCCGGTGATGCGATCGCGACCGGCCACGTCGGTCTCGATCGTCTCGTCCAGCGGCCAGGCAGCGCCGCAAGCGATCTTGGCCGTCTCGGCGGTTTCAGGGCCGATCAAGAGGTGGGCGTTTGCATCCAGGTGGCGTACGAGCGCCTCGTCGAGCTCGTAGCCGCCGACGCGTACCGACTCCCACACGACGATCCCGCCGAGCGACAGGACGGCGACTTCGGTCGTGCCGCCGCCGATGTCGACGACCATGCTGCCCTGCGCTTCCGCGACGGGGAGGCCGGCGCCGATCGCGGCCGCCATCGGCTCCTCGATCAGCGACACCTGCCGAGCCCCGGCCGCGAGCGTGGCCTCTTCGACGGCGTTGCGCTCGACGTCCGTGATGCCGCTCGGGACGCAAAGAACGACACGCGAAAACGAAAACCCACCGCCCGAGACTCTGCGAATGAAGTAGCGCAGCATCTCCGCCGTGATGTCGAAGTCAGCGATGACGCCGTGGCGCAGCGGCCGAATCGCCCGAATCGTCGCCGGCGTGCGACCGATCATGCGCCGAGCGTCCTCGCCGACGGCGTGGACGCGGCCGCTCGCCTCGTCGATCGCTACAACGGACGGTTCGAACACGGCAATGCCCTCGCCACGCACGAACACGAGTGTGTTCGCCGTGCCGAGGTCGATCGCCGACTCACGGCCCCGTTGGAAACGGCTTTGACCCACAGCCCCGGCTCACCGTAGCCAGTCGCTCGGCTATTCGTAGAGTCCCACTGTTGTTAGCGAGACTGAGCAGCTTGCCGCGTTGGCTCGACTTGCCGAGAGCTTCGAGCGCCACGGGATCGAGTACTGGCTCTTCGGAGGCTGGGCTGTCGACTTCTACGCGGGTTCCGTGACGCGCACGCACGAAGACCTCGACGTCGCCGTCTGGTCGAACGACGACGACCGCATTCGCGCGCTCTTGACGGCCGACGGCTGGATGCACGCCCCTGAACCGCACGAGGACGGATACACGGGCTACGAACGCGAGGGCGTTCGACTCGAGGTGGCCTTTCTCGAGCGCGACGAGAGCGGCGCGGTGCGCGGTGCGTGGCCGCCCGGCTCCTTCGAGAACGATCGAGCCGAGCTGCACGGCGTCCAGGTTCGGCTGGTCAGCCTCCGCTCCCTGAAGGCCGACAAGTCGGAAGTTCGTGACGATCCGGTCGTGGCGGCGAAGGACCGCCTCGACACCGCGACGCTCAGGCGAATGACTTGAGGATTCGGCGCAATGCGACTGGGGGAGCCGGATGGCTCCCCCAGTCGAGCTCGCTGGTGCTGGGAACTAGGAGCAGCCCGTATTCGTGCCGCAGTCCCTGCAGGTGTAGCAAGACCCGGTCCGCACCATCCGGCCGCCGCACTTGGCGCACTCCTGAGCATCCTCGAAGGCATTGAACAACGCCGTCTGCCCCGGCGGCGCGGCCTCGACCGGCGTCGCCGTGGGAGCGGGCGCGTCTCCGCCGTTGCGATAGCCCTCCGCCAACCGAGCCCGCACCTCCGCCGAAAGGATTCCGATCTCCTCCTGCTGATCCACGGAGAGGAAGCGCTTCCCCATCCAGCGGAAGATGTAGTCCACGATCGACTTCGCGACTCGGATGTCCTGGTCGTTCGTCATCCCGCTCGGCTCGAAGCGCATGTGCGCGAACTTCGAGACGTACACCTCGAGCGGCACGCCGTACTGCAGGCCCAGCGAGACCGAGATCATGATCGAGTTCATCAGCCCTGCGAGCGTCGTGCCTTCCTTCGCGATGTCGACGAAGATGTCGCCCGGCGTCCCGTCCTCGAACAGGCCCACGTGAATGTAGCCCTCGTACTCGCCGACCCGGAACTTGCGGCCGATCTCCGTCCGGTCGTCCGGTAGCCGGCGGCGCTGCGTCAACGGCGCCGGGGGCAAGGCAGACACGAGCGTCTCCTGCGCGGCGTCGTCCTTCTTGCCGGACAACGGCTGCGCGACCTTGCAGTTGTCGCGATAGATCGCGATCGCCTTCACGCCCAGCTGCCACGATTCGACGAACAGCCGTGCCACCTCGTCGACCGTCACCGTCTCCGGCAGGTTCACTGTCTTCGAGATCGCGCCCGAGATGAACGGCTGCACCGCGCCCATCATCTTCACGTGACCCATGTAGTGGATCGCTCGATCGCCGACGGCGCAGTCGTAGACCGGATAGTGCTCGGCCTTCAGGTAGGGCGCGCCGACGACCGTGTTGCGCTCGTCCACGAACGCGACGATCTCCTCGACCTCCGCCGGCGCATAGCCGAGCTTGTCGAGGGACATCGGCACGGACTTGTTCACGATCGTGATCTCGCCGCCGCCGACAAGCTTCTTCGACTTCACCAGCGAGAAGTCCGGCTCGACGCCCGTCGTGTCACAATCCATCAGGAAGGAAATAGTCCCAGTCGGGGCGATGACCACCGATTGTGCGTTCCGATAGCCGTGGATCTCCCCGAGATTGAGTACGTCGTCCCAGGCCTGACGGCAGGCAGAGAGAAGATCCGCTGGAACGGCGTCGGCGTTTTCGATGTTGCCGACCGCCGCGCGATGCATCGACATAACTCCGATCATCGCGGCCGCGTTCGGCTTGTAGCCGGCGAACGGGCCCATCCGTGAGGCGATCTCGGCCGACTTGCGATACGCGCGGCCGGTCATGAGCGCCGTGATCGCCGCCGCGTAGGCGCGACCCTCTTCCGAGTCGTACGGCAGCCCGCGCGCCATCAGTAGCGCGCCGAGGTTCGCGTACCCCAGCCCGAGCTGACGATAGGCCTTCGCGTTCCGCTCGATCTCCGGCGTCGGATACGAGGAGTTGCCGACGAGGATCTCCTGGGCCAGGAAGACGACGTCGACCGCGTGCTCGAACGCCTCGACGTCAAGCTCCCCGTCC
>JBKPGW010000230.1:0-29432 GCA_046729555.1 Actinomycetota bacterium
GGGAACCTCCCGGTTCCCCCAGACCCCCTCCACGTCCGCTTCGCGGACGGACGCCGCGCGTCGGTCAGACCCCAGCAGTTGGTCTAGCGTTGGTCTAGCCGAAAACGGCGACGTAGAAGGCGTGATCCGCCGGTTCGGCCGTGCTCGAGCGGGTCTGAACCCAGACATGGCTCGTCGTGTCGAATCCGGTCGGGCAGGTCTTCCCTTCGTTGCCGCCACCGCACGGGCCCGAGCTCGTCTCGCCGCGCTGGTCGGAGGCGTCGCCGGCCGAGGCCCCGGACGCCAGGATCGGCTTGCCTGTCACTGCGCTGCCGAAGTTGAGGATGTAGTTCCCCGCCGAGGCATGGACCGCCAGCGTGATCCCGCCCGACTGGGCGACGATCCCGCCGTCGGGACGGACGACGGCCCACTTCACGTTGGCGCTACCGCTCGGTCCAGCGGGCCCGGCGGGCCCAGCGGGACCAGCAGGACCAGCAGGGCCCGCAGGCCCAACCGGGCCGCGCGGGATCTGCCCGGCCTTGAAGTCTCGTGCGAGCAGCGAGCGGTCCTTCACCTGAATCGTCGTGACACTGTTACGCGGCAGTGCCTGGACGGCCGCATAGCCGGTGCCGCCGAGCGCGATCAGCAGTGCGAGTGACGCGACCACCATCGCAGGCGACGGCCGGAGTCGTCTGAGCAACCTCATTCCCTCACCTCACAGGTCGTGTTCCTGGCCGATATCGCCGGACACCCTAGGACGTACACCTTTAAAGCCGTGTAAAGGCCGGAGATGATGTAGAAGTGCGCGCGGTGCGCTTCTCGAAGCTCGTCGAGTCGTGGCCGGTCGTGCGCCAGCTCCGTGAGGGCGATCCACTGGGTCTGGGCAAGGCGGTCCGGTCGGAGCGCTCGCGGACGCTGACGCCGCGCATCGACGAGGCGGACACCGTCGCGCGCTCAGTCTGCCCCTACTGCGCCGTGGGCTGCGCGCAGCTCGTGTACGTGAAGGACGGTGAGGTCGTGCAGATCGAAGGCGACCCGGCGAGCCCCGTCTCGCGCGGGCGCCTCTGCCCGAAGGGCGCGGCCTCGCGGGGCTACGTCCAGAGCCCCCTGCGCGAGTACAAGGTCAAGTACCGCCGCCCGTACGGCAACGCATGGGAGGAGCTCGCGCTCGACGAAGCGATGGACATGATCGCCGACCGCATCGTGGCGGCGCGCGAGCGGCATTGGGAGCCCGAGACGAAGCGGACGCTTGCGATCGGCAACCTCGGCGGCGCCACGCTCGACAACGAAGAGAACTACCTGATCAAGAAGCTGATGACGGCGCTCGGCGTCGTCCAGGTCGAGAACCAGGCGCGCATATGACACAGCTCCACGGTCCCCGGTCTGGGGACCTCGTTCGGGCGAGGCGGCGCGACGACCTTCCAGCAGGACCTGCAGTACTCGGACTGCATCCTGATCATGGGCTCGAACATGGCCGAGAACCACCCGGTCGGGTTCCAGTGGGTGCTCGAAGCCAGAGAGCGCGGTGCGCAGATCATCCACGTCGACCCGCGCTTCACGCGCACGAGCGCGCTCGCGTCCAAGTGGGTCGGCATCCGCGCCGGCTCCGACATCGCCTTCCTCGGCGGGATCATCAACTACATCCTCGGGCACGGCCGCTGGTTCGACGAGTACGTCAAGCGCTACACGAACGCGCCGATGCTGATCGACGAGAAGTACGAGGACACGGAGGCGCTCGACGGCTTCTTCTCCGGCTGGGATCCTGACGAGGGGCAGAACGGCGAGTACGACGTCACGACCTGGGCGTACCAGGCGAAGCCGCAAAAGGACACGACGCTCGAGCATCCGCGCTGCGTCTTCCAGATCCTGAAGCGGCACTACGCGCGCTACACGCCGGAGTTCGTCGCGAAGACGTGCGGTTGCACGCCCGAGGAGCTCGTGGCGGTCGCCGAGGCTCTGTGCGCGAACTCCGGCCCCGAACGGACGGGCGCGATCGCCTACGCCGTCGGCTGGACTCAGCACACCGTCGGTGTCCAGATCATCCGCGCCGCGGCGATCATCCAGCTTCTGCTCGGCAACGTCGGCCGTCCCGGCGGCGGCGTGATGGCGCTGCGCGGGCATGCGTCGATCCAGGGCTCGACCGACCTCGCCACGCTCTTCGACCTCCTGCCGGGCTATCTGCCGATGCCGCGGTCGGACGCGACGGGCGGGCTGAAGGGTTACATCGAGGACGCCAAGTCGCCGGCCGGGTGGTGGGGGAAGGCCGACGCGTTCATCGTCAGCCTGCTCAGCGCCTGGTGGGGCGCGGCTGCCACGAAGGAGAACGACTTCTGCTTCGAGCACCTGCCGAAGATCGACGAGGATCACTCCGAGTACTGGACGTTCGTCCAGATGCTCGATGGGAAGGTGAAGGGCTACATCGTCGCCGGCGAAAACCCCGTCGTCGGCTCGGCGAACGGGAGGCTGCACGCCAAAGGGCTGACGAAGCTCTACTGGCTGGTGGTGCGCGATCTCGTCGAGATCGAGACGGCGGCATTCTGGCAGGAGGCCCCGGACCAGATCGGCACGGAAGTCTTCTTCCTCCCAGCGTCGTCGCACGTCGAGAAGGACGGGTCCTTCACGAACACGCAGCGGCTCGTGCAGTGGCACCACAAGGCGGTCGAACCGAAAGGCGACTGCCGTTCAGACCTGTGGTTCTACTACCACCTCGGCCGGAAGCTCCGCGAGCGGCTGCAGGATTCGCAGGATCCCAAAGACCGGCCGCTGCAGGACCTCACCTGGGACTACCCGACCCACGGTGAGCACGAGGAGCCGAGCGCCGAGGCGGTGCTGGCCGAGATGAACGGCTGGGACGACGAGGGCAAGGCGCTGCCCGGATACAAGCAACTGAAGGCGGACGGCTCGACGGCGTCGGGTTGCTGGATCTACGCCGGCATCTACGCGGACGGCGTCAACCATGCGGCGCGCAAGAAGCCGCGGTGGGAGCAGGACCACGTCGCCGCCGGGTGGGCCTGGTCGTGGCCGCTCAACCGGCGGCTGCTGTACAACCGCGCCTCCGCCGATCCCGACGGGAAGCCGTGGTCCGAGCGCAAGCAGTACGTGTGGTGGGACGCAGAGCAGAAGAGGTGGACCGGCAAGGACGTGCCGGACTTCGACGAACAGACGTCGCCTGACTACAGCCCGCCGGATGGCGCCGCGGGCCCGGAAGCGATCCGCGGCGACCAGCCGTTCATCATGCAATCCGACGGGCAGGGTTGGCTCTACGTGCCCCAGGGTTTGCTCGACGGCCCGCTGCCAACGCACTACGAGCCGCACGAGTCTCCCTTTCAGAACCCGCTCTATTCACAGAGCGCGAACCCGCGCCGTCAGCAGTTCCACGTGCCGGAAGATCCGACCAACTCGCCCGACGAGTACCCGTACGTCGTCACGACGTATCGCCTCACCGAGCACCACACCGCCGGCGGCATGTCGCGCACTGTGCCGCACCTGTCGGAGCTGCAACCCGCGATGTTCTGCGTGGTGAATCCGGAGCTTGCGCGGGCGCGGGGGCCCGCGCACGGCGGCTGGGCGACGATCCGCACCGCGCGCGCCGCGATCGAGGCGCGCGTGCTCGTCACCGACCGCGTGAAGCCGATTCGCTCGAACGGTCGTGTCGTGCACCAGGTCGGCCTGCCGTACCACTGGGGGACACGCGGCCTGACGACCGGCGGCTCGGCCAACGACCTCGCACACATGACGCTCGACCCGAATGTGCACATCCAGGAGGTGAAGGCGCTGACATGCGACATCCGGCCGGGGCGGAAGCGGTGAGCGACACGTACGGCAAGGAGGCGCAGCCGCGCGTCGGCTTCTTCACCGACACGTCGGTCTGCATCGGCTGCAAGGCCTGCGAGGTGGCGTGCAAGGAGTGGAACGTCATTCCCGAGGACGGCCTCGTCTGGACGGGCGAGTCGTACGACAACACGTCCTCGCTCGGCGCGAACTCGTGGCGCCACGTTGCGTTCGTCGAGCAGCAGAAGCCGCTTCGCGAAGGCGACGCGGACGGAGACGCACTCCGCTGGCTGATGTCCTCCGATGTCTGCAAGCACTGCACGCACGCCGCGTGCCTCGACGTGTGCCCGACCGGCGCGCTGTTCCGCACGGAGTTCGGCACCGTCGTCGTGCAGGAGGACATCTGCAACGGCTGCGGCTACTGCGTGCCGGCGTGTCCCTTCGGCGTGCTCGACAAGCGCCAGCTGCCAAGCACCGAACTGCTGGGGTCTGACCCGGGGTCTGACCCCTCGGGGTCAGACCCCAGCCGTACGAAGGAGGACGGTCGGGTCTGGAAGTGCACGCTCTGCTACGACCGCCTGAAAGGCGGTCACGAGCCGGCGTGTGCGAAGGCGTGTCCGACGGACTCGATCCAGTTCGGCGAGCTCGACGAGCTGCGGACGCGCGCCGACCGGCGCCTCGAGAAGCTGCAGTCCGAAGGTTGGATCGGCGCGCAGCTGTACGGGCGTGACCCGGACGACGGCGTCGGCGGCTTCGGCGCCTTCTTCCTGTTGCTCGACGAGCCGGAGGTCTACGGGCTGCCGCCGGACCCGGTCGCGACGACCAAGGACCTACCGGAGATGTGGCGGACGGCCGTGATCGCGGCCGGCGCCCTCGTGGCCGGCGTGCTGGGCGCTTTCGTCGGAGGCTCACGCTGAGCGAGTCGATCACCGCCGTCGGCACCGAGATGCGGTCGTACTACGGACGGCCGATCCTGAAGGCACCGGTCTGGCAGCCGGAGATCCCGTGGTACTTCTTCACCGGAGGCCTTGCGGGCGCCTCGTCGATTCTCGGTCTCGCCGCGCGAGCGGCCGGAAACCGGCCGCTCGCGAAGGCGGCCCTCTACATCAGCATGGTGGGCGACGCCGTCAGTCCGGTACTGCTGATCTCCGATCTCGGCCGTCCGGAACGGTTCTTGAACATGCTCCGCGTCTTCAAGGTGACGTCGCCGATGAGCGTCGGGTCGTGGATCCTCGCCGCCAGCGGCAGTTCGACGGCGCTCGCGACGGGCCTCGAAGTGATCGACCGTGCGCCACGGCTGAAGGTGGTCGCAGAGACCGTGTCGGCCCTGGTCGGCGCCCCGTTGTCGGTGTACACCGCGACGCTCGTGTCCAACACCGCGATCCCCGTCTGGCACGAGGCGCGCCACGAGCTGCCGTTCGTCTTCGGCGCGAGCTCCGCAGCGAGTGCCGGTGCGGCGGCTGCAACAGTGCTCGCGCCGGCGGACGCCGGCCCGGCTCGGCGCCTCGCCGTCGGCGGGGTCGCCTTCGGGAACGCGGCGATGCTGGCGATGGAAGCGCGACTCGGCCGGCTCGGCGAGCCGTACCGGACAGGCGAGGCCGGAAGGTACAACGCGTTCGCCAAGGTGTGCACGACCGCGGGCGCTGTGCTCCTCGCGCGCTCGGCAAGACGAAGCCGGCTCGCCGCGGTCGCCGGCGGCGTGCTCGTGCTCGCGGGCGAAGCTGCGCTGCGCTGGTCGGTGCTCAAGGCGGGCTTCCAATCCGCGAGGGATCCGAAGTACGTCGTAGAGTCGCAAAGGCTCTTAACGCAGGGTTAACGGAGCACAACCCACGGTTAAGACGGGCCTCGCTAGAAGGGAGCGGATGCATCGCACCCTCCTTCAAAGCCGCGCCGCGGGGCTCATCGTCGCTGCACTCCTTGGCGGCGGCGTTGCGCTCGGCGGCGCGGCCGCGGCGGGGAAGCTCGGGACCAAGACGACGGTCATCCGCGAGGAGGCGGCGCCGAGCTCATCGGCACCGGCGGCGTTCCAGACCGGCAGCCGCGAGTCGATCAACTCGATCTACCGCGCCTCGGCGCCCGGCGTGGTGCACATCGAGACGACGACGCGGGTCCAGCAGGAGCCGGATCCGTTCTTCGGCAATCCTTTCGGCGCGACGCAGACGCAGCGCGCGCTCGGCTCCGGCTTCGTGATCGACAAAGCCGGTCACATCGTCACGAACTATCACGTCGTGCGCAGCGCGAACACGATTCAGGTCAGCTTCTCCAACAACGAGCGCTTCAAGGCGAAGCTCGTCGGCGTCGACCCGTCGACCGACATCGCCGTGCTCAAGGTGGGCGTCAAGGCGAGTGCGCTCAAGGCGCTTCCGCTCGGCAATTCGGACGGCGTCCGCGTCGGCGATGAGGTGATCGCCATCGGCAATCCCTTCGGTCTCGACCGCTCGGTGACGGCAGGGATCGTCAGTGCGGTGCAACGGCGGATCGAGGCGCCCAACGACTTCTCGATCTCACACGTGATCCAGACCGACGCCGCGCTCAATCACGGGAATTCCGGCGGCCCGCTCCTCAATGCGGAAGGGCAGGTGATCGGAGTCAACGCGCAGATCGAGACCGGCGGCGCCCAGGGGAACGTGGGGATCGGCTTCGCGATCCCGATCAACACCGTCAAGGACGTCGTCGCGCAGCTGATCAAGCACGGCAGCGTCGCGCACGCGTTTCTCGGTATCGAGGGCAAGACGCTGACGCCTGGCATCGCACGGCTCTTCCATCTGCCCGTCAAGAGCGGCGTGCTCGTTGCGACTGTGCGCAAGGGCACGGGCGCGGACGACGCCGGATTGAAGGCGGCGACGAACGAAGTCACCGTTCAGGGTGAGAGCTGGCCCGCCGGCGGGGACGTGATCGTCAAGGTCGACGGGCAGCCGGTGCCGACCGTCGAGCGCCTGATCGACGTGATCGCGTCGAAGGAGCCGGGTCAGAAGATCGACGTCGAGGTCGTGCGGGGCAACTCGCACAAGACGCTGGCCGTGAAGCTTGGACGGCTGCCGTGAGCTGCCGTCCCGACTGGCCCCGAACCCCTGGGGGCCTGCTTCCGCCGGAGCCGTAGGCCAGCACGGCGTGCGGAAGCACACCGAGCCTGAGGCCGGCCCGCCTGCCCCGGCCTCAGGCTCACAAACAAACTGCTGGGGTCAGACCCCTCCGGGTCAGACCCCACCAACAACTGCCGGGGTCAGGCCCCAGCCTTTGTAACGCGGGCGCGCAGTGAGAGACTGACCGGCATGGGAATCATCTCGCGCGGCTTCAGCGGGCGCGGTCGCAGCGACGACAGCGAACGGTTGCCTCCTGGCCAGTATCTGACCGGTGACTTTCCGGTGCTTTCCGCCGGTCCGACGCCGCGCACGCCGCTCGAGGAGTGGACGTTCACGATCGAGGGTGGCGCCGAGCCGGTCCGCTGGACGTGGGACGAGTTCCGCGCGCTGCCCACGGAGACGGTCACCAAGGACATCCACTGCGTGACGAAGTGGTCGAAGTTCGACACGGACTGGGAGGGCGTCTCCGTCGACACCCTGCTCGAGCGCGTCGAGCATGACCGCGCCTACGCGATCGCATTCTGCGACGGGGGCTACACGACGAATCTGCCGATCGAGGACGTAACGGATGGGAAAGCCTGGATCGCGTTCGCATACGGCGGCGAGCCACTCGAGCCCGAGCACGGAGGTCCGGCCAGGCTGCTCGTCCCGCACCTCTACTTCTGGAAGAGCGCGAAATGGGTGCGTGGGCTGAGTCTGCGCGACGAGGACGAGCCCGGCTTCTGGGAGACGAACGGCTACCACAACTACGGTGATCCTTGGCGGGAACAGCGGTACTGGGGAGACTGACGTGGCTGGTCGCCGAGGTGGTCGAGGCACGCATGGAGACGCCGCATGTCCGGACGCTCGTCCTCGACGTTCCCGGCTGGAAGGATCATCGGGCCGGGCAGCACGTCGACGTGCGCCTCACGGCTGAGGACGGCTACCAGGCCGAGCGCAGCTACTCGATCGCCTCGGCACCCGGCGAGCCGCCTGCGATCACCGTCGAGCGCCTGGAGGACGGCGAGGTGTCGCCGTACCTGGTCGAGGTGGCCGAGGAGGGCGATCGCTTCGAGCTGCGCGGCCCGATCGGCGGCTACTTCGTCTGGGACGCAGCCACCGCCCGCGAGCCCCTGCTGCTGGTCGCCGGCGGCTCGGGTGTCGTTCCGTTCAGGTCGATGCTGCGGCACCGGGCGGCGGCAGGGGTGAGCATTCGGACGACTCTCCTCTACTCGTCGCGTACCTACGAGGACCTGATCTATCGCGAGGAGCTCGACGAGCTCGCTGCGCATGGTGACGGCCTGGCGGTCGTGCAGACGCTCACGCGCGAGCATCCTCTGGGTTGGACGGGCTACTCACGCCGCGTCGACGCCGACCTGCTGCGCGAGGTCGCCCTGCCGCCCGAACAGGATCCGCGGGTGTACGTCTGCGGGCCGACGAGCTTTGCCGAAGCTGTCGCGGACGGCCTCGTCGCCCTCGGCCACGAGGCGGGGCGCATTCGGATCGAGCGCTTTGGAGGATCATGACGTGATCCACCTGGACGGAAATTCGATCGCCGGAGTGCTCGAAGAGCTCTTCGGCCGCGACATGACGCTCGCGTCGGGTCGCTGCACCGGCTGCGGAGCCGAGCGCGAAGTGGGCGCGCTGCACGTCTACCGCGCGGCAGGCATCGTCGTGCGCTGCCCGGATTGCGACACCGTTCTGATCCGTATCGTCGAAGGGCGAGACCGGATGTGGGTCGACTTCCGCGGTCTGTCGGCCGTTCAGGTCCTGAGCTAGGCGGCCTGATCGGCCGTCGCCTTCAGGCCTTCCGAGAAGCTCGGGTACACATGGTGGACGCCGGCTAGGTCTTCCACCGTCGCGCCAAGCGTCAGCGCCACGGCAAGGCTTCCGACGATGTCGCTGGCGCCGCGTGAAACGACGTGTACGCCGAGGACGCGACGGCTCGAACTGTCGAAGACGATCTTGTACAGCCCGTACTTGGCGCCGAAATATTGTGCGCGCGTGATGAGGCGCAGCGGATGCCGGACGACGTCGACGTGGAATCCCTGCTCCGCGGCCTCCGCCTCGGTCATCCCGACGCCGCCGAGCTCGGGGTCGGTGAAGATCGTCGTCGGCAGGGCGGAGTAGTCCGTCATGCGCGAGGCGCCGAACATGTTGTCGACGGCGACGCGCGCCTGATACTGCGCGGTCGGCGTGAAGATCGGCCCGGCGGCGACGTCGCCTGCGGCCCAGATGTCGGCGGCCGTCGTGCGCTGTTGCCTGTCGACGACGATGCCGCCGCGGGTCACCTCGACGCCGATCCGTTCGAGCCCGAGCTCCTCGACGTTCGGCGTTCGGCCCGATGCGAGCAAGACGTGCGAGACGTTCAGCGTGCGTCCCTGCACGACTGCGTCGATGCGCGCGCCGTTGCGTGCGAGCGAATGGACGCCCGTGTTGAGCACGATCTCGATTCCCTCCGCTTCGAGCGCGGCCTGGAGCTGCTCAGCCGCGTCGGTGTCGGCGCGTGCCGCGATCTGTGGGCCGTGGTTGACGACGGTCACACGCGAACCGAAACGCGCGAAGATCTGCGCTAACTCGAGCCCGACCGGACCGGCTCCGACGACGAGCAGGGATTCGGGCACCTCTTCGAGCTCGAGGGCGCTGATGTGGTCGATCCAGTCGACCTCTTCGATCCCGGGGATCGGCGGCACCGCGGTCCGGCCGCCGGTGGCGATCAGGACCTTGTCGGCCGTCAGCACATCCTCCCCGACGCGAACGTTGTGCGCGTCGACGAACGTCGCCTCGCCGGAATAGACGCCGTACCCGGCGTTGGTGAGAAGGTCGAGCCAGCTCTCCTGGTCGCGGATGAGCGAGTCCTTCCACGCACGTGTACGCGCCAGGTCGAGGCGCGGCGCGGGCAGGTCGAGGCCGCGCTCGCCGGCGTGGTGCCGCACGTCGTGCATGAGCTCGGCGGCGACAAGGTACGCCTTCGTCGGACGGCAGGCGACATTCGGGCACGAGCCGCCCCAGCGTGTGCGCTCGACTAACGCAACGCGTGCTCCGTGCTCGCGCGACGCCTTCGCGGCCGCATCTCGCGCGGCGGATCCCGCGCCAAGGACGATCAGGTCATAGCTCTTCGTTGCCATCGCTGCCTCCCTCCGTCTCGGCGCGAGCGTACGGCGTTACAGTCGGCCGCGATGGCGGAGCTGCTGTCTTCCACAGACGCGCGGCTAGTCGAACGCCTGCGTGCCGGCGACGAGGAGGCGTTCAGGACGCTGATGCGGGAGTACGGCGCCTCGATGCTGCGGGTCGCGCAGATGTACGTGTCGAGTCGCGCGGTTGCCGAGGAGGTCGTGCAGGAGGCGTGGCTCGGCGTGCTCAAGGGCATCGACCGCTTCGAAGGGCGCTCGTCGTTGAAGACCTGGCTGTTCCGAATCGTCGCGAACACGGCGAAGACGCGCGGCGTGCGCGAGGCGCGAAGCGTGCCGTTCTCGTCCCTGGGCGACGACGAGGAGGTCGCCGTCGATCCGGATCGCTTCCTCGGGCCCGGCGACCGGTTTCCGGGTCATTGGTCCGTTCCGCCCGAAGGCCACGTCCTCGCCGCCGAGGCGATGGAGGTGATCGCGCGCGAGATCGAGCGCCTGCCGCCGGCGCAACGGGCCGTGATCACGTTGCGGGACGTCCACGGCCTCACGGCCGAGGAGGTTCGTAACGCCCTGGACTTGACGGAGACAAATCAGAGGGTGCTTCTCCACCGCGCCCGGTCGAAGGTGCGGAGCGCCCTAGAGGAGTACATGACGTGAGGCTGGACCGAGAACTCGCCTGTCAGGACATTGTCGAGCTGGTGACGGCGTACCTCGAGCACGGCCTCGCAGCGTCCGATCGCGAGCGCTTCGAGGAGCACCTCGTGTTCTGCGACGGTTGCAGCACCTACCTCGAGCAGATGCGCACGACGATCGACGCGACCGGGCGGGTCGAGCTCGCCGCGCTCCCCGCAGAGCTGGAGGAGCGACTGCTCGCGGCGTTCCGGGACTGGCGGCCGGCGTGATCGCGTACAAGTTCCTCGACGAGGGTGCGGTCGGGCCGTTCACCGGCTTTCGGTGGCCGGTCGGCGAATGGGTCGAGGCTGCCGGCGTCGACCCCTGTCTGGAAGGCATCCACGCCTGCCGCGTCCGCGACCTGCCGGTGTGGCTCGGACGTGAGCTCTGGGAGATCGAGCTGGCGGGGAACGTGCTCGAGCGCGAGCGCAAGCTCGTCGCGCCGCGCGGTCGGCTGGCGCGGCGCCTCGACGCCTGGAACGAGCATGTCGCGCACGAGTTCGGCCGCTTCTGCGCGCAACGGACTCGTGAGCGGGTCGGCTTCCTCCCCATGCTGGGGGGATACGTCGCGGACGTCGAACGCTTCGTCGCCCTGCACCGGATCCCGATCGCCGGCTTTGCCGCCGCACGCGCGGCCGAGCAGCGAGACGGCCCGGCCGCCTACGACCAGGAGCGCCAGGCGCAGGCGGCCTGGCTAGCCGAGCGGCTCGGGCTCGAGCGCGACGGCGTCGGCTGAACGCTCCCGCAGGAGCGTCAGCGCCGCCAGCGGGAAGAGCAGCACCGCGAGGCGGCCGCGATCACGAGCTGGCCGAACGGCGTCTGCGCTTCGCCGCTGTCCTTGAGGATCGGAATGACCGCGCCGAGCGCCGTCGCGGACAGGACGATCGCGAGGCTCGTGAACGACACGTGCACAAGACAAGGTGTCCCGCGCGGGTCTCGTTGTTACATGGGCCCGGGCGGGCGCGGCTAGACGCGCCCTCGTCCGACCCGACTGCGGCTGCGGACCGGACTACCCGGACCCGGTCCTAGAGTGCCCGATCACGGAACTTTCTGACGGGTAGGTAGCCTGGAGCGGGTGGAGCAGGGCCGGATCGAGCCTGGCCGAGTCGTTCTCGCCGACCAGGAGCTCTGGCAGGTGGAGGAGCTCTGGTCGGACGACGAGAGTCGCGACCACAGCGGCTGGTTTTGCGTCCGCACGGATCCGTTTCCGTGCCCCGCGGCCGGCTGCGAGTTCGTCGCCGACTTCATGACGGCCGCCCATCTCATACTGGTCTGGGAGCAACGCGACGACCCGAATCTCCTCCATCACGCCCAGCGCGCGAAGGAAGTGGGGCGCAACCCACGCATCGAGGAGTACGCAACCGAGTACGGCCCGAGCGCTTCGTACTACGCGTGGGAGGCGGCGGGCGGCCCGGTCCACGGCGTTCGCGCTCGGTGATCGAGCAGCATTTCGGCCGCGCCTTGACGCTGGGCGTCGAGGAGGAGTTGATGATCCTCGACGCAGGCACGCTGGCGCAGAGACCGGCGAGCCACGAGCTGATCCCGGCGGTCGTTGCGACGCGCGGCAGGGTGAAGACCGAGCTCTTCCAGTCGGTGATCGAGCTCAACACCGACATCTGCGACTCGCCCGCGGACGCCGCGATGGTCGTGCGTGGACTGCGCCGGAGCACGATCGACGCCGCCGAGGGACTCGGCTGCGTGATCGCCGGCGCCGGCTCGCATCCGTTCGACACGGCCTCGGAGCAGCCGATCGCGGACGAGCCGCACTATGCGAAGTTCGTCGCGTACGCCGGACCGACGGCACGTCGCCAGGGAGTCAGCGGGCTCCACGTGCACGTCGGGATGCCGGACGCGGACTCCTGCCTCCGCGTGCTCGAGCTCGTGCTGCCCTGGCTCCCGCTCGTCCTTGCCCTCTCGGCGAACTCGCCGTGGTTCGAAGGCGAACGCACCGGTCTGATGTCGACGCGGGCGGAGATCCTCGGGCTGCTCCCGCGTCGCGGCGCTCCGCCGCACTTCGAGTCCTGGCGCGCGTGGGAGGAGCTCGTCGACACGTTCGTCCGCTCTGGAGTCGCGTCCGGCTACACGGCGTTGCACTGGGACATCCGTCCGCACCCGCTGTTCGGGACGCTCGAGATCCGCGCACCGGATCAGCCGACGGCGCTCGACAGCACGATCCACTTCGTCGAGCTGGTGCACGCGCTCTGCCGGTGGGCGCTCGACGAGCACCCCCGCAAGCCGCTGTCCCGGGCGATCTACGAGCAGAACCGCTGGGCCGCGTCACGATACGGCCCTCGTGCGCAACTGATCCACCCGTTGGACGCTCGGGCGGTCGCCGTTCCCGAGCTGTACCGGGAGCTCGTCGACCTGATTGCGCACGACCCAGAGCTCGACTCGACGAGCTGCGAAGGTGATCGCCAGTTGCAGTTCGACGAGCCGGAGGGAGCGACCGCGGACCTCGTCGAACGGTCGCTAGCCTGACGTCGTGCTGCGAGAGGAGACGATCCAGCTGAGCGGCGTGCGCTGCGAGCGCTGCGTGCTTCGCCTCGCGAAGATGCTCGAAGGCCACGACGGCCTGGAGGCGGCGAATGCGAACCTGATGGGGCAGGTCACGCTCGCCTGGGACGACGAGCGGACATCACGCGAAGCCTTGCTCGCCGCTCTGGCGCGTGGGGGCTTCCGAGAGTCAGTCGCAGAGAGCGTCTGAGCCTGTTCCGGGTTCTTTTCCAACCTCAATTTCGGGCCCGGAATGAGTGTGGATAACCGGACGTTTATGCAGAGAACACCTTGCTAGGGTGGCCCGGATGAGCGAAACGACTCGGGAGCCCGACGCTCGGAAGCTGGCAAGCGATGCGCGCGATCGCGTGCGTTTTGAGGAGGACGCTCTTGCACTTTCGGATCAGGTCTATCGAGTCGCACGCCACCTCGTCGGCTCGCGCGAGGAGGCCGAAGACCTGATGCAGGAGACGTATGCGCGCGCCTTCCGCAGCTGGCGCTCGTTCCAGCCGGGGACGAACCTGCGCGCCTGGCTGCTGCGCATCCTCACGAACCTGAACATCGACCGCGGACGCCGGCAGCAGCGCTCGCCCGACATGCAGCCGCTGGAGGAAGGCGACTACTTCCTCTACAACAAGCTCGAGGCGTCGACGGACGGGCCGACCGACGAGGAGCATGTCGTCGAGCGCCTGTCTCAGAATGACGTCGTTGCCGCGCTCTCCGAAGTGCCCCACGATTTCCGCGATGTCGTCGTGCTCGTCGACATCGGGGACTTCACGTATGCGGACGCGGCCCAGATCCTCGACATCCCGATCGGGACCGTGATGTCGCGTTTGCATCGCGGTCGGCGTATCCTGAAACAGGCCATGGCCGAAGCAGCGGTTGGAGGCGAGACGGCGTGACGGCATATGACCCATGTGCGCACTGCGAAGAGGTGATGCAGCAGTACATGGACCGCGTCCTCACGGACGCCGAGCGCGCCGAGGCCGAGGCCCATCTCGACGAGTGCGCGTACTGCCGCAAGCGCTACCGCTTCGAGGAGACGCTACGCACCTTCGTCCGCCAGGCCGTGGCAGCCGAGCCGGTGCCGGTCGAGCTCAAGCAGAAGCTGCTGGAGCTGCGAACTCCGCTTCAGTAAAGGCTCGGGTCAGACCCCTTCGGGTCAGACCCCGGCAGTTGAAGCAGTTGCAGCTATTCCCCCGGGCCCCGCGCCGGGCCGACGATGACAAACAGCTGGCACGCTCCCGCTCCGCCGGGAAGCGGCTTCGTCGCGACCCCGAGCTGCTTTGCCAGCCGGAGGGCAATGCCTTCGCAGCGCGGCGGGAAGTACACGGCGGTTTGCGGGTACGCAAAGCTCGAGGCGCGGCCGACCTTCTTGATCGTGTAGCCGAACGCACCGACGTGGCTCGCGACCTGGCGCGTGTAGTTGATGTCGCCGCTGCCGTTCAGAACCGTCACGGGAATTCGCCACGGCGGCGGCAGGATCGCGCCGGCGTCGCCGGTCGTGTGCTTGCCGCCCGAGCGAGGCACGACCAGCAGCGTCGCGAAGACGACGAGCGCGATCACGACCGCGCCGATCACGACCAGCCGCGGAAGCGGATTGTGCTCCACCGGCAAGGCCGGCACGGGTAGACCCGCGAGCTCGCGCGCTTCCCGGTTGTCGATTCCGAGCGCGCTCGCGTACAACACTGTCGCAGCCAGCGCGTCGTCCGGACGTGGGAAGCGATAGACGCGGCCCTCCTCCAGCCAGCGCACCTGCTCGACGGAGATCCCGGCGCGCCGCGCCGTCTCCTCGACGGTCAGCTGGCGATGCAGACGCGCGCGTGCCAGCGCGGATTCTTCGCCGTTCGGCTCGAGCGGCTCAACGAGCTCCATGCCGATAGTCATTCTGCTCCTCTGAGGCTCCACCTTCAGCCCTTTCATCGGCGAAATCGACGTCGCCTGGAGGGCTGAGGTCGTCACAGGCCACGAGCTCGGCGGGAAGCGCCCTCAGACCGGCGTCCGGGACGTCCTCCCACACGTCTCGCGCGAGCAGCAACGGGTGCAGCCGCACCCCACCGTACGTCGCCGCCACGCGTGCACCCGCGCCGGCGCGCCAGGCGGCCACCACGCGGTCGATCGCCCGCGGATCGATCTGCGGCCCGTCACCGAGGACGACGACGGCGCCCTCCACCTCCTCGCCCAACGCCGCCAGCCCACACCGGAGCGAGGCGCCCGGTCCTTGCTCCCAGTCGGGGCAATGGACCGTGCGCGCGCTCGTCTCCACCTCGTGCGCCCCGAGCACGACGACGATCTCGTCGATTTCGCGGCTGGCGCGGACGCGCTGTACGACCGGCTCGAGCAGAACCGCTTGCTTGGGCGAGCCGAAGCGCGTCGAGGCTCCGGCCGCCAGGACGACCGCCGCGATCACACGAGCGTCATCCGCAGCACGACGATCCGGCGCGTCGGCTTCTCGGTGACGCCGTTGCCGAGACGCCCGATGCGTTCGACTACCTTCAGCCCCTTCGTGACGACACCGAGGATCGCATAGTCGGGCGGCAGGCCGGCGTTCGACGCCGTGACGATGAAGAACTGGCTCCCCGCAGCGCCGCGCGGCTCGCTCGACGACTTCGCCATCGCCACGACGCCCTCGGTGTAGAGCGAGTTCGCGGGCGGGACGTCGACGACTGTGTACCCGGGCCCGCCGGTGCCTGTCGCCGTGGGATCACCGCCCTGGATCACGAATCCCGGGACGATCCGGTGAAAGACCGTCCCGTCGAAGAACCGCTTCCGGACGAGGGCGGCAAACGACGAGGTCACGCACGGGGAGTCCTCGACGTCGAGCCGAAAGGTAAAGCGGCCGAGGTTGGTCAGCACGTCGACCGTGTGCGGGCGCTTCGGATCGAGCAACGGGAACGTGACCTTGGCGCCCATGGCGGGGCAGCGCTCTTGCCCCGTCTTGGCCTTCCCGCCCCCGCCGCCGCAGCCGGCGAGCGCGAGCACGCCGAGAATCAGCGACAGCCGCGCCGCTCGCGCCACAAAGACGTCACGCTGTCGACGTTCCCTCGACGGCGCGCCGGACGAGTGCGCGCGCGATCTCGACCTTGTAGGCCGTGCCAGGAAGGGGCGTGGCGTCGTCGAGTGCCGCTGCTGCGTCGAGCACCCAGGGGATCGGAGCGACCCCGGCGAGGGCGATGCGAATCCCGGCGGCTGTCCTGGCGGCCGCGACGCCGACGAGCGGGAATGCCCATTTCCGCCGGTCCATCGCCTTCAGGTAGGTCGACGCCTCGGGTGCAGGCACGTCGAGCTCGAGGATCAGCTCGTCGGGTGCAAGGGTCGTCGTGGTGCGGTCTTCCGGGGTCGGCAGGCGGTAGAGCTGGGCGATGGGAAGCTCCCGCCGCGTTGTTCGCAAGGTCGCGCCCAGCGCCAGCAGCGCGGCCGCAACGTCCGAGGGATGCGCCGACGCGCAGAGCTCGTTGCCGAAGATCGCGTGCTCGCGATGCGCGCCGTCCTTGGCGAAGCACCGGTCGCCGCCGTGGAGCCAGCAGTCGAACCCGAGACGCCAGTACCAGCAGCGCGTCGCCTGGAGCAGATTGCCGCCGATCGTCCCCATCGACCGGAGCTGCGGCGAGGCGGCGAGCGAGCAAGCCTCGCGTAGTGCCTGCGGGATCTGCGGGTCGAGCTCGAGCTCCGCCAGCGTCGTCCCGGCTCCGATCCGACTCCCGTCGATCCCGCGTGGCACCGCCTCGGTCAACTGCACGAGTTTGTCCGCGCGCACGAGCCCGTCGCGCAGCAGCGGCACGAGCTCCGTCCCGCCGGCCAGTGCGACAGAGCCGTTGCCGAGCGCCGCGGCCGCTTCGTCGGCGCTAGACGGCCGCAGGAGCTCCACGCCGCTCCTTGTCCCGCGCCTCGGCCTCGCGCAGCGCGCGCAACATCTCTTCGCGACTGATCGGCAGCGAGCGCACGTCCGCGCCCGTCGCGTCGCGGATCGCGTTGGCGATCGCGGCCGCCGTCGGGACGATCGGCGGCTCGCCGAGGCCTTTCGAGCCGAGGTTCGTCAGGTGCGGGTCGGGGATGTCGATGAGCTCGCTGACGATCTCGGGGACGTCGGCGATCGTCGGCAGCTTGTACGCGTCCAGGGTGCGGGTCAGGATCGAGCCGGTCGCCGGATCGACGATCCGCTCCTCCGAGAGCGTGTGCCCGATGCCCTGGATGATCCCTCCCTCGACCTGGCTCGACGCGCCGAGCCGGTTGACGACGCGGCCGACGTCGTGGATCGCCACGATCTTGTCGACGCGTACCTCGCCGGTCTCGACGTCCACCGCGACCTCGGCGACCTGCACGCCGAAGGTCAGGACCTGCATGCCCGCAGGATTCGGCCCGCGGGCGCCCTTGCCCAGGATCTGACCGTCCTCGAGCAAGCCGGTGACCTCGGTCAAAGGCCAGGAGCTGCCGTCGCTGGAGACGATCTGCCCGCCCTTCAGGTCGAGCACGCGCTCCTCCAGGTGGAAGCGCTGGGCGGCGATCTCGATCAGCTGGCGCTTCGCGTCCGCGGCGGCGGAACGCACCGCCGGGCCCATGGACGGGACCGTCGAGGAACCGGCCGAGATCGAGGCGAAGGGTCCCCGTGCGGAGTCGCCGAGCGACACCTGCACGTGGTCGAGCGGAAGGCCGAGCTCCTCCGCCGCGATCTGGGCCATCGCGGTGCGCGTCCCGGTGCCGATGTCCTGCATCGCCGTGACGACCTGCGCTCGTCCGTCGGCGCCGATGCGGATCCACGCATACGACGGCGGCCCCCCACCGCCGTACCAGATCTGCGACGCCAGTCCGATCCCGTGCTTCCACGGCCCCGAGTTGCGCGCGCGCACCTCGTCGCGCTTTGCCCAGTGTGGCTCTGCGCGCCGGTAGCACTCCTCGAGATTCTTCGAGGAGAAGGGCCGGTCATCGACGCGGTCCGAGCTCGCATAGTTGCGACGGCGCAGCTCCAGCGGATCGAGGTCCAGCTTCGCGGCGAGCTCGTCGAGCAGGCATTCGAGCGCAAAAGTCCCCTCGACGAAGCCGGGCGCGCGGAACGCGGCCATCGGAGGCAGGTTCAGCTTCGCCGGAAACTGAACCGTGCGCACGTTGTCACACGCGTACAGCATCTTCATCGGGCCTTCGGTCGTCGCCGACCAGCCGGAGAGGCCGATTGCGTTGATGAACTCTCCGCCGAGCGCGACGAGCGTCCCGTCCGACTTGGCGGCAGCCGTGAGCCGCTGAATCGTCGCGTTGCGGTTGCCGGCCGCGATGTTCTCTTCGCGCCGCGTCAACGCGCACTTGACGGGCCGACCGGTCCGCTTCGCGAGCTCGGCCGCAATCGGCGTGTAGTCGCCGGGGCTGTTCTTCGAGCCGAAGCCGCCGCCCATCGCATGGCACACGACCCGCACCTTGTCGGGCGGCAGGCCGAGGTGCTCGGCCATCGACTCGCGGATGCCCCAGATGTACTGCGTCGAGATGTAGATGGTGATGCCGTCGTCCTCCCAATGGCACACGGCCTGGTGCGTCTCCATCGAGTTGTGCAGGACGACCTGCGTGCGGTACTCGGCCTCGACGACGGCGTCGGCGTCGGCCACGCCGCGCTCGAAGTCGCCGCGCTCGTACGTCTTGACGTCGGAGACAAAGGACTCTTGGCGCACCGCTTCGTCCGGATCGAGCAGCGGCTCGAGCACCTCCCAGTCGACGTCGAGCTGCTCCAGCGCGGCCTGCGCCTGTCCGAACGTCTCGGCGGCGACCGCAGCGACTGCCTGGCCGACGAAGCCGGGGTCCTCCTTGAGGACGTCGAGCTCGTTCGGCCCGAGCACAGCGCGAACGCCGTTTGCCGACCGGGCCGCGTCGAGGGCGATTCTTGTTACACGCGCGCACGCGTAAGGACTGCGCAGGACGGCGGTGTGCAGCATCCCCGGCAGTTGCAGGTCAGCGGTGTACAGCGCCTGCCCCCGTGCGCGGTCGAGCCCGTCGACGCGTGGCACCTCGCGGCCGACGGTCGTGAGCGGCCCGTCCGGCCACTGGTCCAGCGCGTCCTCATCGACCACGACCCAGACGTCCTCGTAGCGGCCTTCGACTTCCTTCTCGGTGCGGATCAGTCTCGCCACGTGCTGATTGCCTCCTCGATTTTCGGATACGTGCCGCAGCGGCACAGATTCCCGGACATGGCATGTCGAATCTCGTCCCGCGTGGGCGTCGGGCTCGCCTCGACGAGCGCCGCGGCCGAGACGATCTGTCCCGGCGTGCAGAACCCGCACTGGACGGCGTCCGCACGCACGAACGCATGGACGAGCGGATGGTCACGGAGGCCCTCGATCGTGGTCACGCCGCGTCCGTCGACCGTATGTACCAGCGTGATGCACGAAAGCGTCGGCACCCCGTCGAGCAGAACGGTGCAGGCGCCGCAGTGGCCTTCGCCGCACGCGACCTTCGTACCGGTCAGGCCGAGATCCTCGCGCAGCACCTGTGCGAGCGAGCGGCCGACCGGCGCGTCGACCTCGTACGCGTCACCGTTGATGCGCAGCTCAAGCAGGCGTCGTCACCGCCACGATGTCGGCGAGGTGGATGAGCCGGAACGTTGCGCGCGTATGCGCCATGCGATCTTGCTCATCCCCTTCCTCCGGCAGGGCACGCCACATCGCCTGCGCCGCGATCAGCAGCTCGCGGATCTGCTCGAGCTCCTCGCGATGGCCGTTCGAGCGGTCGTCGCAGGCGTTGAGCGCGAGGCCGAGGACACCGACCCGGTCGGGTTGTCTCGTCCAGAGCAGCGGTGTCGCCATCGACAGGTACTGGTGGATGCGCGCCAGTGCCATTGGCTGAGAGAACGTGTCGAGCCCTTTCGGGGCGGACGGCTCGGGCGGCGGCTTGCCGGCGGCGATCTGATTTGCGTTCCCGGCGAGCACGCCCCGGACCTGCTCGTCCGACAGCTGCGCGAGCCGCGCAGTGCGCAGCGAGATCAGCAGTGACGCCGGCTGTTGCCCGTACGGATAGTCCGATGCGTAGACCACTTGCTCCGGCCCGACGAGGCGGTAGAGGCCGAGCAGGTCAAGGGGGCTCCAAACCGAGGTGTCGAAGAACACCCCCGCCTTGCCTCCCAGCCGATCGGCGAGCGCCGCGAGGTCGGCGATCCCGGCGTGTGCCACGATCAACCGCGCCTTCGGATAGCGGTCGACGACGCGGGCGAGGTCATCAGCGATGGGCGGCAGCCCGCGACCGCCGTGGATCAGGACCGGGACGTTCCGTTCGGCCGCGAGCTCGAAGATCGGGGAAAGGCGCTCGTCGTTCAGCAGGAACTTCTGGGCACGCGGATGCAGCTTGATCCCGCGCGCGCCGAGGTCCAGGCAGCGCGTCGCCTCCTCGATCGGATCCTCCGAAAGGTCGAGGCGCACGAAGGGAATCAACCGTCCATCTGAGCGTTCGGCGAACCCGAGCGTGCGGTCGTTGCCGGCGCGGAAGCCCGGATGCCGGTCCGGCTCGTCGAGGCAGAACATGAAGCAGCGCGAGATGCCGTACTTGTCCATCCCGCGGATGAGGTCGTCGTAGACGCCGACCATGCCGTCGATGTCCGTGCCGAGGTGCGTGTGGGCGTCGAAGATCTCGGCGTCGTCCGGGAGCTCGCGTCGGAGCTCCTCGTCCCACTCCGCCATCAGCTTCTGGGCACGCTGCAGCGGGTCGTCCACGCTTTGGAGTCTAAGTGCGGGCCCTTGGGCTGCGCCTCGTTAGGATCGTGCCGTGCCCGATCTTCTGATCTACGGCGACAGCGTGCGCTCGCCCGAGCTGCGGCATGAGGTGCCGGTCCCGATTCCCGATCCGTTCCTCTACGCCGAGAAGGGCGATCGACACGCGGTGATCCTGCACTCACTCGAGATCCCGCGCGTCCGCGAGGAGGTGCCGCAGCTCGAGATCGTCCCGCTCGAGCAGCTCGGCACCGACGAGCTGTTCGCGCAGGGCAAGCAGGCCTGGGAGATCGAGCTGGAGGTCGCCCTGCGCGCGTGCCGCGAGCTCGGGATCGAGCAGGCGACTGTGCCGCCGACGTTTCCGGTCGCGCATGCAGACCACCTACGCGCGAACGGGATCGAGGTCGTCGTCGACCGCGATCTCTTCAACAACCGGCGCCGCTCGAAGAACGAGACGGAGCTGCGCGGCATCCGCCGAGCACAACGCGCCTGCGAGGCAGCGCTGGACGCCGCGCGCGAGCTGCTCCGAGAGGCGGAGCCGAACGGCGCGGGGCTCGAGGTCGGTGGGGAGCCGCTGACCTGCGAGCGGATCAAGCGCGTGATCGAAGACGTCTTCGCCGATCACGACGTCGAAGGCAGCGACATGATCGTCTCGCACGGCCCGCAGACCGCCGTCGGCCACAACGCCGGCTCCGGCCAGATCGCCCCGAACGAGCCGATCGTCTTCGACCTCTTCCCGAAGGACAAGGCGACAGGCTGCTACTCGGACATGACGCGCACGTACGTCGTCGGCGAGCCGTCCGACGAGGTCAAGGAGTGGTACACGCTGGTGAAGCAGGCGCTCGAGAGCTCGACCGCGGGCGTAAAGCCGGGCGTGAACGGCAACGCACTCTTCCGGGAGGTGTGCGACCACTTCCAGCAGGCCGGGTACAAGACGCAGCTGAACAAGGAGCCGGGCGAGGTGCTCCAGGACGGCTTCTTCCACTCACTCGGCCACGGCGTCGGCCTCGAGGTGCACGAGCTGCCGTACATGGGCCGCAACGGGCAGGACCTGGTGCCCGGCGACGTGATCACGATCGAGCCCGGCCTCTACCGCTCCGGCTACGGCGGCGTCCGGCTCGAGGACATTGTCGTCGTGACCGAAGACGGCCACGAGTTGATCACGGACTACCCGTACGACCTGACGCCTTGACGAACACCATCGACACGATGCTCCTCGAGGAGCGGCGCTATGCGCCCGACCCGGAGTTCGCGCGCCAGGCGAACGCGCAGCCGGAGATCTACGAGCGCGACTGGGAAGAGTTCTGGGAGGACGAGGGCCGCGACCGGGTCACCTGGTTCAAGCCGTTCACGGAGCTGTACGAGTGGGAGCCGCCGTACGCCAAGTGGTACCTCGGCGGGAAGCTGAACGTCTGCTTCAACTGCGTCGACCGGCACGTCGCCGCGGGCGACGGCGGCAAGGTCGCGTACTACTGGGAAGGGGAGCCGGAGGAGGAGCGTCGCACGATCACGTTCGCCGATCTCCAGCGCGACGTCGTCCGCTTCGCGAACGCGCTGAAAGAGCTCGGCGTCGGCAAAGGCACGCCGGTCGGCATCTACATGGGCATGGTCCCGGAGCTGCCGATCGCGATGCTTGCGTGCACGCGGCTCGGCGCGCCGCACACCGTCGTCTTCGGCGGCTTCTCCGCCGACTCGCTGTCGGGGCGGCTCAACGACATGGAGTGCGAGTTGCTGATCACGCAGGACGAAGGCTGGCGCGCGGGCAAGAAGGTGCCGCTGAAGCGGAACGCTGACGAAGCCGTTGCCGACTCACCGTCGGTGAAGCGGGTCGTCGTTTACCGCCGCACCGGCGACGACGTGCAGTTCGACTCGGCGCGCGACGTCTGGTGGCACGACATCGTCGAAGGAACGAGCGACGACCCGGAGTCGTGTCCCTGCGAGCCGATGGACTCGGAGGATCTCCTCTACCTTCTGTACACGTCGGGCACGACCGCGAAGCCGAAGGGCATCGTGCACACGACGGCCGGCTACCTCGTCGGCGTCTCGACGACGCACCACTACATCTTCGACGTCAAGCCGGACTCGGTGTACTGGTGCGCTGCCGACGTGGGCTGGGTGACCGGGCACAGTTACATCGTCTACGGCCCGCTCTGCAACGCGACGACGGGCGTCATGTACGAGGGCGTGCCGAACTATCCGGACCCGTCGCGCTGGTGGCAGATCATCGAGCGCTACAAGGTCGACATCCTGTACACGGCACCGACCGCGATCCGCTCGCACATGAAGTGGGGCCCCGAGCACGCCGAGAAGCACGACCTCTCCTCGCTCCGGCTGCTCGGGACGGTCGGCGAGCCGATCAACCCGGAGGCGTGGGTCTGGTACCGCGAGCACATCGGCGCGGACAGAACGCCGGTCGTCGACACCTGGTGGCAGACGGAGACCGGGATGATCCTGATCACGCCGCTCCCTGGCGTGACGACATTGAAGCCCGGTTCGGCGACGAAGCCCTTCCCGGGCGTCGACGCGGGCGTGTACAGCGAGAGTGGCGAGGAAGTCGGGCCGGGCGGCGGCGGCTACCTCGTGCTCGAACGGCCCTGGCCGGCGATGTTGCGCGGGATCCACAAGGACGACCAGCGCTACCGCGAGACCTACTGGTCGAAGTACGACGGCATCTACTTCGCCGGCGACGGTGCGCGCATCGACGAGGACGGGGACTTTTGGCTGCTCGGACGTGTGGACGACGTCATGAACGTCTCCGGCCACCGGATCTCGACGATCGAGGTGGAGAGCGCCCTCGTCGACCATCAGCGCGTTGCCGAGGCGGCCGTGTGCGGCCGCAAGGACGAGCGGACCGGACAGGCGATCGTCGCCTACGTCACGCTGAAGGGCGGCGAGGAGGGCTCGGTCGAGATGCTCGAGGAGCTCCGGAACCACGTCGGCAAGAAGATCGGGCCGATCGCCAAGCCGGCGAACATCGTCTTCACGCCGGAGCTACCCAAGACCCGCAGCGGCAAGATCATGCGCCGCCTCCTGCGCGACGTCGCCGAGAACCGTGCGCTCGGCGACACGACGACGCTCGCGGATCCGACCGTCGTTGACGAGATCAAAGAACGCGCGACGACCGAGACGCGCGAGGACTAGCCTCGCCGTCGTCGTCATCGCGCTCGCCGGCGCGAGCGGTGCGAGTGCACGGTTCGACGACACGCTGGCGGCCGCGCGCCGCGCCATCGCCTCTCCACGCACTTCCGCTGGGATGCAGGGCCGCTACGACGCCGGGCGCAACCTCGAGGAGGCCGTCTACTCGCTGCGTGTCCCGCAATCCGAGTGTCGGCTCCGAGCGGCGCTCGTCCTTGCGCACGGACTGATCCGCGGGGCGGAGGGCTACGACCAGCTCCTGCCGCATCTCGAAGGCGCAGGCAACCGGCAGGCCACGATCGGCCTGCGGCGCTTGGACGCCTGTCCGTCTGCGGGCGACCGGGTGCGCCTGCGCCGAAGACCCGTCCCCTTGGCGCGCTTGCCGGCGCTGCAGAAGGCGGCACCCGAGGGTGCGCGCGACGCGTTCGCGTCGGCGCAGTTCGCCAAGCTCGGCCGCGCGTTCCCCGGCTGGGCCGCGATCTGGACGCACAACCTCGTCACCGGGAGGACGGCCGGCTGGAACTCCGACGCGCAGTTCCCGGCGGCGTCGACCGTGAAGCTCGGCCTGCTGCTCGCGGCGCTCCGCCGCGGGCCTGCGCTCGGCTCCCCGCTCGATTACGACCTGCGTGCGATGACGGAGTGGTCGTCGAACCTCGCTGCGAATCGGCTGCTTACACGCGTCGGCGGCTCGTCGGCGGTCGAAGAAGCGCTCCGGTGTGTCGGCGCCACCCGGAGCACCTATCCGCAGGGATTTCGCGTCGGCACGGCGATGCACGCGCTCGACGTCGCCAAGCCCCCGCCCCGCGTCTCGGGGCGCGTGACGACCGCGCACGACCTCGGACGTATCCTCTACGTGCTCCACGCCGGTGCGCTCGGGAACGCGCACGCGCTGCGTCGCTCCGGGCTCGACAGATCGCGTTCGGCGTATGCGCTCTCGCTGTTGCTCGCGTCCCGGCCGAGTGGGAACAACGCCGGGCTCTTGCGGCCATGGCTTCGCCCGGGCACGCCGATCGCACAGAAGAACGGCTGGCTGCACGACGCGCGTCACACGGCCGCGATCGTCTACCTCCCACCGCAGCCGACGATCGTCGTCGTCCTGACCTACGCGCCCGGGCTCGACCTGCAGCGCGCACGCCGTCTGGGCCAACGCGTGATCCTCGTCGCGCCGTAGCCCTACAACTCGCCCGCGAAGCTGGTCCTAGTAGGCAGCCGACGCGCGCGGGTCTTGCCCGCGCGCGTTCCGCGCGAAGCGCCGCACCTAGCACTCGAACGAAAGCGAAGCTTTCGTTCGACTAAGCGAGCAGCGCTTCGAACCGCGCCGGGTCGTCAAATGGGCCGATCACGGCGAGGTTCGCCCCCCGAGTCTCGATCAGGTCGCGCGCAACGCGCTGGACGTCGTCGGCGGTGACCTTGTCGAGCTCCGCGAGAATCTCCTCGGGGTCGGGTGTCCGGCTCTCGAGCACCTCACGCCGCAACCCGAACATGATCAGCCCCTGAGACGTCTCGAGCTGGAGGACGAAGCGGCCCTTCGCGAAGCTCTTCGCCTTGTCCAGCTCGTCCTGTGGCACGGGGTCCTCGGCGATCTTTCGCAGCTCCGCTGCGATCGTCGAGACTGCGTCGTCGATCCGGTTGATGTCGACGCCGGCCTGCGCATAGAGCGACCCGGCGTCGGTGTAGCTGTGGTTGAGCCCGTAGACGTAGTACGCGAGGCCGCGGCGCTCGCGCACCTCGGTGAAGAGGCGTGAGGACATGCCGCCGCCGAGGATCGTCGAGAGCACCTGCAGCACGTAGCGGTCGGGATGCTCGAGCGGATAGCTGTGGACGCCGAGGCAGATGTGCGCCTGGTCGGAGGCCTTGGTGTGGACCTTCACCTGCGCGTTGCCGTTGACGCTCACGCGGGCAGGCTCGGGCTCCCCGGTGCCGGTCTCCGGAAGGTCGCCGAGCAGCTCGGCGATGCGCTCGTGCAGACCGTCTCCGAGCTTGCCGCCGATGCCGACCACCATCCGCGCCGGCTTGTACCAGTGGTCGACGTACGACCGGAAGGTGTCGCGTGTCGCGTTGCGCACCGTCTCCTTGCGCCCGATGATGTCCCAGCCGAGCGGCTGGTCGCCGTAGAGGAGCTCCTCGTACACGCCGGAGATGAAGTCACGCGGCGTGTCGTAGTACATGTTCATCTCCTCGATGATCACGCCCTTCTCGCGATCGATCTCCTCCGGATCGAACTTCGAGTAGCGGAGCATGTCGACGAGCACGTCGAGCGCGATGTCGCGCGACTCCGCCGCGCACTTGACGTAGTAGCCCGTGTACTCCTTGCCGGTGAAGGCGTTGAACTCCCCGCCGATCGCGTCGATCTCCTTCGAGATGTCGCGTGCAGTCGGCCGGCGCTCCGTCCCCTTGAAGAACATGTGCTCGGCGAAGTGCGCGATGCCGTTCGTGTCGGCGGTCTCGTAGCGCGAGCCGGCCGCGAGCATGATCGCGCACGTCACCGACTGCGCCGACTCCATCGGCGCGGTCAGGATCCGAAGGCTGTTGTCGAGGCGTTCGAGGTTGAAGGTGCTCACCGGGCTCCGGCGATGCTAGCTGGGCCGGTCGAGTCTGCGATAGACGAAGCGGAGGGCTTGCCAGTCCTCGTCGATCGCCGCGCTCTTGTTGTCGACGAGCCCCGCCTCGAGGCCGATCTGTTGGACGGTGGCGAAGTCCAGGTCGGTCTCGAGCTTCGACGCCTTCTTCGGCCAGGCGATCCAGAGGCCGTCTGCGGGTGCGAGCGTCTTCTTCAGCCCGCCGAAGCGACGCTTCAGCTCGGCGCGCCTCGTCGTGAAGAAGACGACGACCTCAGCCCCAGGCTTTGCGCCGAGCTTCTTCGCGAGCGGCGTCGTGTAGGTCACGGGCACAGGTTAAGAGGGGGTAAGGATTCGACCGAGATGCTTGTGACGGCGGAAACGCTGTCGATAGCTTGAATTCGGGCAAACTTTGTAACAGATGCTGACCACCCTGACGATCATCCTCCTCTTCGCGGCCGCCTGGGCAGTCTCGCGGCTGAGCGCGCTGATCGCCCGACGGGCCCTGGCGTGGCACGACCGGCGGCACCACGCGCCGAGCGGCGACCTGCGCGCCAAGATCATCGAGCTCAAGCGGCGCGAGACGACCGTAGCTGTGATCCGGACGGGTATTGCCTATTTCGCCTTCGCGGCCGCGCTCGTACTCACTGCCGCCCAGCTGACCGGCGGATTCGACCGGCTGACGACGCTCGCCGGCGCGTCTTTCGTCCTCATCCTCGTCGGCTTCTCCGCCCAGCGCGTGCTGGTCGACCTGATCGCCGGCTTCAGCATGTTCACGGAGAAGTGGTACTCGGTCGGGGACACGATCGCGATCCCGACGATGGAGCTGCAGGGCGTCGTCGAGGACGTCTCGCTTCGCCGGACGAAGCTGCGCTCGCTGGACGGCGAGATCGTGAACATCCACAACTCGCAGATCCCGGCCGTCCGGGTCCTGCCGAGCGGCGTCAAGGAGTTCGACGTGGAGCTCGTCGCGAGCAGCCGCGAGGCCGCGGAGCTGCTCGTGGAGGACGTGTCGAGGCTGCTTCCCGAGGGGCCTACGACGTTCGTGCAGCGGCCGCAGCTCCACCAGGTCGACGATCTTGCGCCCGGGCTCGTGCGCCTGCGCATGCGTGCCGCCGTGGCGCCCGGCCGCGAGTGGCTCGTCAACGGCTTCTACACCGACCTGCTCAAGGAGCGGGCCGACAAGCACCTCATCGTGCACGGGCCGGTCGTGCTGACGGTCGACGAGAGCGCCGCGCGCAGCTTTGCGCGGGCAAGCGCGGCGTCGCGCTGGGCGTCCGCCCCGTAGTCAGCCCAGGCGCTGGAGCGCGCGGAAGACGGCTTCGGCGCCGAACTCGATTGCATCTGCCGGGACGCGCTCGTCCGCGGCGTGGATGAGGTTCGTGAAGCGGAAGTCGCCCGGTAGGCGCAGCGGCAAGAAGCCGTAGTTTTGGATCCCGAGCTGGGCGAAGAAGCGCGCGTCTGTCACACCGCCCTGCAGCATCGGCACGGGCACGGCGGTCGGCTCCAGCTCGCGCAGGATCCCGGCCAGCGTTTCGAATTGATCGAGCCGAGGCGCGGGCGGGCCCGGATCGTGGCGGACGAGCTCCAGCTCGATGTCCTCCCCGACGAGCGCCTGCACCTCCGCGATCACGTCCGCCGGGCCGAAGCCCGGCAGCGCACGTGCGTCGAGCTCTACCTCGACCGACGCAGGGACGACGTTCACCTTTTGACCGGCGCGGATGATCGTGGCGTTCACCGTGTTGCGTAGCAGGCCCTCCATCGGTCGCGCGCGGTCGCCCAGCAGCGGCAATGCACGATCGGTGAGTCGCGGCCGCAACAACGCGCGCAGGACGTCGCGGTTCGGCCGTGGAACGGCGGCGGCCATCCCCTCGATCATGGCGCGCGCGACCGGCGTGATGTGAACCGGCGTCCGTTTGCGGTCGAGGTCTCGCAGGAACCTTCCGAGCCGCGCCATCGTCCCGCCGCGCTGCGGCACTGCGCCGTGCCCACCGCGGCCGGGGACGGTTGCCTTCAACCAGCAGATCTGCTTCTCGGCCACCTGAATCGGGTAGATGTGGCGACCGCCGATCGCGAGCGTGAAGCCGCCGAACTCGCCGAGCGAGTACTGGACGCCCTCGAAGAGATGCGCATGCTCCTCGACGAGGAACCTCGCGCCGAAGTCGCCGCCCGCTTCCTCGTCGGCCAGGACGGCGAGCACGACGTCGCCCGGCAGCTCCGTTCGTTCGGCTGCGGCGCGCAGGAACGCCGACACCATCATCGCGACGCCACCTTTCATGTCGAGCGCGCCGCGTCCCCAGACCCAACCATCGACGAGCTCGCCGCCGAAGGGCGGATGCGTCCAGGCTTGTGCCTTGGTGGTGACGACGTCGACATGGCCTTGCAGCAGGAGCGGCGGCCGGCCGCCGTGTCCGCGCAGCCGCGCCACCAGGTTCGGGCGCGCGGGATCTTTCGCGTAGAGCTCGACCTCGCAGCCTGCGTCCTCGAGCAGGCCTCGCAGGTAGGCGATGCACTCGGCCTCGTTGCCCGGCGGGTTCGTCGTGTCGAACCGGATCAGCTGCTGCAGCAGCTCGACCGGGGTCACAGCGCGGCGATCGCGGCGAGCAGGCCGTCGACCTCCTCCGCGCTGTTGTAGTGGACGATGCCGGCCCGAACCGCGCCGGCTTCCTCCAGCCCGAGCCGCTTCATCACCTCGACGGCGTAGTAGTTGCCGTGCCAGACGGCATAGCCCGCCTCGCCGAGGCGCGCCGCGGCTTCGTCCGTGGCCACGCCCTCGACGTTGAACGCGAATGTAGCGACGCGGCCGTCCATCGTCGGCAGCCCGTACAGCGTGACCTTGTCCGGCAGGCCGGCCAGGAACTGCTCGCCGAGCGTGCGCTCGTGCGCCTGGATCGCTTCCCACCCGATCGACTCGATGTACTCCACCGCGGCGACGAAGCCGGCCAGGAGCTCGTG
>JBKPGW010000231.1:0-13691 GCA_046729555.1 Actinomycetota bacterium
TGGTAGAGCTGCGCGAGCCCGAGTGCGTCGGCGCGCTCGGCGATCAGCGTGTTCGCCTGTGGAATGTCGATCCCGCTCTCGATGATCGTCGTCGAGACGAGCACGTCGGCGTCGCCGCGCAGGAACGCGTGCATCTGCTCCTCGAGCTCACGCTCGCGCATCTGCCCGTGCGCGACGAGGAAGCGCAGGTTCGGCGCGAGCTGCTGCAGCTTCTCGGCCGCCTCGTCGATCGTCTCGACGCGGTTGTGCAGGTAGAACGCCTGGCCTTCGCGCTCGACCTCGCGTTGCAGCGCCGTCACGATCAGCTCCTCGTCGTACTCGCCGACGTGCGTGCGGATCGGGCGCCGGCCCTCCGGCGGCGTCTCGATGATCGAGATGTCCCGCAGGCCGGAGAGCGACATGTGCAGCGTGCGTGGAATCGGCGTCGCGCTCAGCGTCAACACGTCGACCTCGAGCCGCAGCGAGCGCAACAGCTCCTTCTGCGCGACACCGAAGCGCTGTTCCTCGTCGAGGATGACGAGGCCGAGCTCCTTCGGGATCACGTCTCGGCTGAGGATGCGGTGCGTCCCGATCAGCACGTCGACCTTGCCGGACTGGAAGTCAGCGAGCACCTGCTTGACCTCGCGCGGCGGCCGGAAGCGGGAGACCATCTCGACGCGCACGGGAAAGTCGCGGTAGCGGGCACGGAACGTGTGCCAGTGCTGTTCCGCGAGGATCGTCGTCGGCGCGAGCATCAGCGTCTGCTTGCCGCCGACCGCGACCGCGAACGCGGCTCTGATCGCGACCTCCGTCTTGCCGAAGCCGACGTCGCCGCAGACAAGGCGGTCCATCGGGCGTGGCGCCTCCAGGTCCTCCTTGACGGCCTCGATTGCCGCCTGCTGGTCCGGGGTCTCGCGGTACGGGAACTCCGCCTCGAGCCGCTCGAGCCACTCGTGCCGCAGGTCATAGGCGACACCGGCCGCCTGCTGCCGCTGCGCGTACAGCGCAAGCAGCTCGCCCGCGAGCTCCCGGACCGACGCGCGGGCGCGGTTCTTGAGGTTCTCCCACGCCTTGCCGCCGAGCTTGGAGAGCGCGGGGACGGTGTTGTCCGCGCCGATGTAGCGCGAGACCTTGCCGAGCTGCTCGTGGGGAACGTAGAGGCGGTCGTCGCCGCGGAAGCCGAGGAAGAGGTAGTCGCGGGTGACGCCGGCGACCTCCTTCGTTTCGAAGCCGAGCAGCTTGCCGATGCCGTGGTCTTCGTGGACGACGTAGTCGCCCGTGCGCAGGTCGGCGAACGACTGCAGCGCACGTCCGCCGGCGCGTCGCTCGCGCGGCGGCCGCTTGCGGAAGACCTGCGTGTCGGGCAGGAGGACGAGGCCGAGGTCGCGCCAGACGAAGCCGCGGCGCGCCGGTGTGACGGCGAAGAGCAGCTCCGCATCGCGAGGGAGCTCGTCCCCGTGCTCGAGCAGGCGCGCGTCCGCGCGTCGCAGCAGGTTCTGCTGGCGCAGCGCCTCGCCCAGGTGCGGGAACGCCACCACGACGCGCTGCCCCGCGCGCACGAACGCGTTCAGCTCGTTCTCGGCTTCGGCGAGCCCGCGCGCGACGAGTGCCGGCTTCTGCGCTTCGAACGCGAACGGCTGGCCCGCGGGCAGCGCGTCGAGCCGGGCGGCACGGTCGAACGGCACCGGCTCGAGACCCTCCTCCTCCCAGACCTCGCGCACCTCGTCCGCCTGCCAGACGAGGTCGGGCCCTGCCGGAATCGGCGGCACGAGATCCGTCGGGATCGCGATCGGCTCGTCCTCTTCGGCGAGCGTCGTTTCGACGAGATCGAGGCGCCTTTCGGTCGCGGGATAGATGACCGCGGCGTCGACCGGATGCAGTGCGCGCTGCGTGAACGGCGAGAACGCGCGCATCTGCTCGATCTCGTCGCCCCAGAACTCGACGCGCAACGGCTCGCGGCCGGTGGTCGGGAAGACGTCGACCAGCCCGCCGCGCACGGCGAACTGCCCGCGCTCGTCGGCACGCTCGACGCGCTCGTAGCCCGCGAGCGCGAGCGTCTCCGAGAGCTGCTCCAGGCTCACCTCCTCGCCCGGGGCGATGCGGATCGGCTCCGGCCGCGTGTGCGCGGGGGGCAGCGGCTCGGCGAGGGCGACTGCAGATGCGCACACGAGCCCGCCGGCGGCCAGGACGTCCAGCGCACGGGCGCGCTCGCCGACGAGGTGCGGCGCCGGATCGAGCCCGGAGCCCCAGTGCACGCCGCGGCTCGGCAGCAGTGCGACGCGCTCGTCGCCGACGAACCAGGCGACCGCTTCCGCGACGTCGCGCGCGTCCGCATCCTCCGGTGCGAGCAGGACGAGCGGTCGCTCGAGCTCCTGGTGCAGCGCGGCGAGCAGGAGCGGCAGCGCCGGCTCGGACACGCGAGCGGCCGCCGGGAACGCCTCGGCGAAGCCGCGAAAGCGCTCGCTCTCGCGGAGCGCTGCAACAAACGGATGCAGGATCGGCTGGTCCATGACGAAAGGCCGAACCGGCCGGTTCGGCCTTGTCATCGTACCGAGGCGCCTACCGCAGCCGGTCGACCGCGATCACCTTGACGGAGCGGAGATACGTGAGCCGGCGGCCGTCGAAATCGAAGTCGCCGTACGCAGCGCTCCGTCGCGACAGGACCTGGCCGGTCAGCGATTCGACGAGGAACGGAGAAAAGTCCCGCGGACAGCAGATGCGTGTGAAGAACGCGACGCGACCCGCCGCGAGCTTGACGCGAAATGGGATCGCGTCTCCGGGTAGGAAATGTGCCCGGGGCTCTGCGAGCGACGCCCACCCGATGCCGCCGTTCGGCCCGCCGACGGGTGTCGGATCCTGACCGAATGCGACCGTGCCGTCGGCGGCCAGATCGAAGCCGACGATGGGGGCGGCTGCGAGGCGGTAGGCGATCCGCCGCGCGCGCAGGTCGTAGACGACGAGACTGCGCAGCGGATAGCCCCCGACGTATTTCTCATTGCCCTCGAGCCAGGCCACGAATTGTCCTGCAGCTGCCACGCGCGGGTATCTCAACTCGGACGAGAAGGTCAGCACGTCTGGTTCCTCGTTCCGTCGCAGCAGAACGACCCTGTTCACAGTCGCCTCGTCTGCGTAGACGATCCTCGACGCGTCGACGTCGGTCGCCACGACGAGCGGACGATGTAGGCCGCCTGCGACGCGACGAAAAGAGCCTCGGCCCCGGCGCACCCAGAGCTCGCCGCGAAAGGGCACGGTTCGTAGAGGCCCGCCCAGGCACTGAGAATTGGCCGAGACGCATTCGGGGATGCGCCGAAGGCTGACTGTACGAATGAACGCCGTTGTGGACGCAGAGCTCGCCAGATCGGTGACCTGTTGCGAGGCTTCGTAACGAGCTTGTGGGTCGGTGCGAAGATCGGACGGCACGGAGACTCGCCCGGGGCGCCACACTCGCCGCACTGGACCGGACGAGTAGACGGCAGACGTGGAAGTCGACCACGTCACGCGATCTCCGCTGAAGACCGGACCGCCCCCGACAAACGTGTGGGTGGGGATTGTCAGCGCGGCCAACAGCGGAACCCACATGCCGACTAAGACGTGGAGCGCCGCCGCTAGTTGAACTGCTGTTGCGCCCGGTCGAGCCCCTCGGCGTCGAGCGTCTCGACGGCGTCGGCGGCGCGAGCGACGAGCGCCTTTGGGTCGTCGGCCGGCTCGAAGTCGGACAGGACCCAATCGGCGAGCGGTCGCGGATCGCCCCGACGGGGCCGGCCGATGCCGATGCGCAGGCGCATGAACTCCGGCGTCTTCAGATGCTGCGCGATGGAGCGCAGGCCGTTGTGGCCGGCGAGGCCGCCACCCTTACGCGCCTGCAGGCGTCCGAGGTCGAGGTCGCCTTCGTCGTGCACGACGAGGATCGCATCGGGCTCGAGCTTGTAGAAGCGCGCGGCCTCGGCGACCGAGCGGCCCGACTCGTTCATGTACAGCTCCGGCTTGAGGAGCGCGACCCGGTGACCGTCGAGCCGGAGCTCGGCCAGCTGCCCGGAGAACTTCCCCTTCCACGACGCGCCGTGCCGGCGCGCGAGCTCGTCGACCACCATCCAGCCGGCGTTGTGGCGATGTCGCGCGTACTCGCGGCCCGGATTGCCAAGGCCCACGACGAGCAGGTCGAGCGACGAGGCGCGTTCGCCTCGACGCCACGGGAGGCGCACTTAGCCCTCGGTGGTGCCGGACTCGCCTTGCTCGCCCGAGGCGGCCTCGGCGGCAGGCTCGGCGCCTTCGGCCGCGCCCTCGGGAGCCTCTTCGCCCTCGGGCACCTCGCCCTCCGGCAGCTCCTCGCCCTCCTCGACCTCGGGCTCGGGCTCTTCGACGCGCGTCGGCAGCCCGACGCTGGCGAGCACGGTCTCCTCCGGATCGTCGAGGTAGGCGACGCCCTCCATCGGCGCGAGGTCGGCCAGGCGAAGCGTGTCGCCGATCGCCATGCCGCTGACGTCGAGATCGATGTGCTCGGGAACCTCCATCGGGAGAGCCTCGACGCGAATCTCGCGCTGAACCTGCGAGAGCACTCCGCCTTCCTTCGCACCTGCCGGCTCGCCGACCAGCTGCACCGTGACGGTCGCCTGGATCGGCTGGTCGAGCCGCACTTCCTGGAGGTCGACGTGGGAAATGTGGCCGCGGATCGGATCCTGCTGGTAGTCCTTGAGAATCGATGCGTGCGTCGTCTTCTGGCCCTCCAGGACGACGTCGAGGATCGCGTGCAGGCCGCCCTGTCCGGTGAGGACGCGGCGAAGCTCCCGCTCCGGCACGCAGATCGCGTACGGCTGCTTGCCGTTGCCATACAGGACGCCGGGGATGAAGCCGTCGCGGCGCAGACGACGCGCCTCGGCGGAGCCGGTCCGCTCGCGTTCCTTCACCTGCAGCTTGATCCGTTCACCCGCCATTTCCGGCGCGGAATGGTAGCTACTTCTTGATGTGCAGGTCGATTCCGAGCAGGATCAGCGGCCAGAGGAAGATGGCGAAGATCGCCGAGAGGACGCCTCGCCAGCCGTTGACGTGCTGGAAGTAATCGTGCGACGCAGCGATCGCGACGCCGACGCCGACGTAGATCAGGCCGATCAGGCTGACGCCGCGCCCTCGTCTCATGCATCAGTCCTAACCCCGGCTTGGGTTCCGGAAACGCTAATAGAGCTGGACGCGCTCGCAGTCGCGCGCGACGCGGTCTTTCCATTCGGCGATCACTCGGTCGCGACCGGGCCCGCACCGAATCGTGTCCACTCCGGTGTCGCCACTCAAGAAGTCGTTGCCCGGTCCGCCGTCGAGACGGTCGTTGCCGGGACCGCCGCTGAGCCGGTCGGGGCCGCCCAGCCCGGCGATCGCGTCCGCGCCGTCCAAGCCGCCGAGATAGTCCCAGAACGGCGTCCCTCGCAGCACGTCGTTGCCGGGGGTTCCCAAGAACTGGCACTGGTTCGTCAAGCGCTCGGAGTGATTCGTCGCCAGCTCGAGCGTGTAGATGCCCCACCTCAGGCACTCACGGCCCGAGGAGTACGCGAGCCTCGACCCGTCCGGTGACCAGGCAGGCGGACTGTACGGATGTAGGTCTGCCGCACGCCATGTCTGCACCTTGCCGTCGTCGGTCATCGTGTAGAGCCCGAAGCCGAACGTGTCCTGGGGTGAGCGCGCGCGGTTGCTGATGAAGGCGATCGTGCTCCCGTGCCATGCGGGCATCCGGTCCTCGCCGGGCGAGTTCGTCAGGTTGCGAATGTCCGTCCCGTCGGCGCGGGCGGAGTAGATCTCGAAGTCGCCGTTCCGATTCGTTTCGAACGCGAGCCTGGTGCCGTCCGGCGACCAGCTTGGATTCACGGACTGATTCGGACCGCGCGCAATGACGCGGTAGTTCGACCCGTCGGCGTCGACGACACCGATGCCGCCGTCGTTCTCGTCGACCATGACCCCGAACGCCAACCGTGATTGGTCGGGGGACCACACCGCGACGCCGGTGCTCTGCGTCGGCTTCACGTACGCCGGCACGAGCACTCGTCGCGAGCCGCCGGCGTCTCCGAGTTGGATCAACTGCAACTGCGTGAAGACGGTAACCGCGATGCTGTCCCCTGCCCACGACGGGAACAGCCCGGGCCCGTCGTCACCGACGGGGCCGCTTGGTGCCGTCACGCCGACCGTTTGGCGGTTCCGCCCGTAAGCGACCGCGAGCCCGCTCGGCGCCCACGAGGGAGGCGCCCAGCTCCCGCGCCGTACATCGCTCGCGTACACCTTCGCGGGCTCGCCGGGCGTGACGAAGCCCAGTGACTCCGCGGGCGGATCGCAGCCGACCTGCTGGCGCACGAACGCGATCGAGCCTCCGTTCGGGGACCACGACGGGAAGCGGTCCTGCCAGGTGAGGTTCGCGTTGCAGCCTTGCGGGCGCGCGTGCGCGCCGTGGACGAAGAACGTTGCTGCGACAACCCCGAGCAAGGCGGCGAGCCTCACGCCCGCACGGTAGCTCTGAGTTGTGAAGACTCGGTTAGAACAGCGCGTTCATGTCGCCGAAGATCGCTGAGACCGAGTCGTCGGCGAAGACGTTGTGAATCGTCTCGGCGAGGATGTCCGCGACGGTCAGCACCGTCACGCGCTCCGGCTTCGTCAGCGGATCGATCGGGACTGTGTCGGTGACGACGACGCTGTCGAGCGGGCTCTCTTCGATCCGTTCGATCGCGGGCGGCGAGAAAATCCCGTGGGTCGCGCACGCGTACACCTTCTTGGCGCCGTGGTCCTTCAGGAACTGCGCGCCGGCCACCAGCGTCCCCGCCGTGTCGACCATGTCGTCAGTCATGACGGCGCACTTGCCGTCGACGTCGCCGATCACGTTCGTGATGTGCGCGACGTTGTGCGCCGGGCGGTCCTTCTGCAGGACGGCCAGGTCGCCACCGATCATCTCGGCAAACTTGCTGGCCAGCCGAGTGCGGCCGGTGTCGGGCGCGACGGCGACGAGCTCCTCCGGCAGGCCGAGGTCGCGGAAGTACTGCGCCAGCATCGGCAGCGCGGTCATGTGGTCGACCGGCACCTCGAAGAAGCCCTGAACCTGGCCGGCGTGGAGATCCATCGTCAGGACACGGTCGGCCCCGGCGGACTGGATCATCTCCGCGACGAGCTTTGCCGTGATCGGCTCGCGCGGCCGCGACTTCTTGTCCTGCCGCGAGTACGGGTAGAGCGGGACGACGGCCGTGATCCGCTTGGCCGAGGCCAGCTTCGCGGCGTCGATCATGATCAGCAGCTCCATCAGGTGCTGGTCGACCGGCGGTGAGCTCGTCTGGACGATGAAGAGGTCGGCGCCGCGAATCGACTCCTCGAAGCGGCAATACGTCTCGCCGCTCGCGAACGTGCGAAGCGAGACGTCGCCGACCTGGATGCCCAACTTCTCCGCGATCCGCTGCGCGAGCCCGGGATGCGACCGCCCCGCGAAAAGCATGAGCCGTTTCGACGGCCCCCTCTCGATCCAGTGCTCCGGCTTCAGTTCGGGCTTTGTCTCCGCGACCTCGAGCCCGGGCAGACGAGTCAGCTCAGTCGTTGCGCTTTCCACGGAGGTAGCCCTCTTTCGTTATCTGCTTCGGCGGGAATCCAGCGAGCGATTCGGGAGGGACATCTTCTGTTATGTACGCCCCGCCCGCAATCCATGCGTCGTCTCCGATCTCGACCGGGGCCTCGAAGCCATTGTGAATGCCGGTCCTGACGTTGCGTCCGATCTTCGTCCTGCCCTTCGGCCGGCCGGGCTCGTGGGGGAAGTTCGCCGTGATGTTGCCGGCGGCCACGTTCGTGTCCTCGCCGATCTCGGCGTCGCCGATGTAGGAGAGGTGCGGCACCTTCGTCCGGGCGCCGATCTCGGAGTTCTTGATCTCCACGAAAGTACCGGCCTTGGCTCCCGGGCCCAGCTTCGTCCCGGGCCGCAAGTAACAGAAGGGGCCAACCTTCACATCGGGCCCGATCTCGGCGTCAACGGCGACGACGTGGGGTCCCACCTCCGCGCCTGTTGCGACGCGAGTCTGCCCACGCAGCACCGTGAAGGGATGGATCGTCGAATCGGGCTCCAGCTGCACGTCCGGATCGATCCACGTCGTCTGCGGATCGACGATCGTCACGCCCGCGAGCATGTGTTCGTTGTTCACGCGAGCGCGAAGGAACGCAGCCGCGTCGGCGAGCTCGGCGCGCGTGTTCACGCCTTCCACCTCTTCCGCGTCCGGAGCCATGAACACCGCCACCTCCTCCCCACCTTCGACGAGCAGCCGCACCGCATCCGTCAGATAGAGCTCGCCCTGCGCGTTTACGGGCTCGATCCGCTCGAGCGCCGGCCACAGTCTGTCAGCCTCGAACACGTAGATGGAGGAGTTGACCTCGCCGATCGCCCGCTGAGTCTCGTCGGCGTCGGCGTGCTCGACGATCTGCCGGAGCCGGCCGTCGCCGTCGCGGACGATGCGGCCGTACGCGCGGGGGTCCGGCGGCTCGAACGAAAGAACGGTCGCGGTCGCGCCCGAGACCCGATGCTCGTCGACGAGCTGCCGCAGCAGGTCGGAGCTGAGGCGCGGATGGTCGCCCGAGACGACGAGCAACTCCTTCGCCCCTTCGACCTGCGCGCGGGCCGCGCGCAGTGAGTCGCCCGTGCCCAGCGGCTGCTGTTGCACGGCGACGTCGACACCGGAGAACGCGTCGACGGCGTCGGGCGCGACGACCACCACGAGCGGATCGGGGCGCAGCGAACGCACCGCCTCCACCACCCAGTCGACGAGGCGCCGTCCGAGCAGCGGGTGCAGGTGCTTCGGCGTGGCGGACTTCATCCGCGTGCCGAGGCCCGCGGCCATGACGACTGCGGCGAAGTCGCCCATCAGAGCTGGGGCGCCAGGATTCGAACCTGGGATCGCGGGACCAAAACCCGCTGCCTTACCACTTGGCTACGCCCCATCAAGCGCAAGTTAAGCCCAAGTCTCGCAATGAGTCGCTTCGTCGGTCGACGGCGCCTCCGCACTTGGCTACGCCCCATCAAGCGAGACGCTCGGAAGCTTAGGTTCGTTGCCGGTAGTCGGAGAAGAGGTAGACGAGCGCGACAAGCGCGAAGCCGACGATGATGACGATCGCGACCAGCTTCAGGATGAAGGCGAAGATGACGACGAGGATCGCCAGGACTTGCGACGCCGCTGCGATCCATGAGAGCTCGCGGGCGACGTCCCAGCGGAACGCGCGACCGGCGACGATGTAGAACGCCAGCACGATCACGGCCATGATCAGGATCGTCCACCGGCCGATGTCGTGCGAGAACGCCGCGATCAAGCCCTCGATGACCGCGACCCAGAGCGCAATGCGGATGCGCCGCTCGTGGAGCCAACGGCCCCCGCGTGTGCTCCCTGCTTCTATCGCCGGCTGGGTGTACGCCACGAAATCAACGGTACCACGCTGGTGCGGTGAGCCACGTGCGCCCTTTGGGGGAGATCCGCCGCTGCGCCGCGCGCGCCTGATCGCCGTGCAGGAACAGGCCGTAGACCGCCGAGCCCGCACCCGTCACGTCGGCGCGGAAGGCGCCGAGACGGACGAGTTCGTCCGCGAGCGGCGACGAGGCGAGATCGTTCGGCGGCAGCGCAGCGAGGTCGCGCGGGCGCCGAATCCCGTCGAGCGCGGCGAGCAGCTTCTGGCGCCTTGCGTCGTATCCCCGCCCCCCGCCTCGCGCGTCGAACGCCCCATAGATGTCACGCGTCGACGATTTCGCGGCCGCCTGCGGGAGGACGAGCACGATCCAGTAGTCCTGCGGCAGTTCCAGGGGGACCAACTCTGTGCCGTCACCGCTGCCGAGCTGCGGCCCATCGGTGAGGAAGTAGGGCACGTCGGCACCGAGCCCGCGTGCCATCACGAAGAGGTCGTCGTCCCGGAGCGGCGACTCGCGCAAGGCGTTCGCGAGCCGCAACGCCGTTGCGGCGTCGGAGCTCCCCCCGCCGAGGCCGGCGGCGACGGGTATCCGCTTCCGGAGGGTCGCGCTGAAGCTCGAGCCGTCCGCGACCGCCTCCAGCGCCCGCGCGACCAGCGTGTCACCGGTGAACCCGTCGACACGAAGCGTCGGCGCTCGTCCGAGCGTGATGTGGTCACACAGCCCGATCCGCTGATAGACGGTAACGAGCTCGTGGCGACCGTCGTCGCGGCGCGGGCCGACGACGAGCGCGAGGTTGATCTTCGCTGCCGCCGCGGCACGCTTCATCGCAACGCCTCGGCCAGTTGCAGAAAGTCAGCCGGGCTCAGCTCTTCCGCGCGAACATCCGGAATCGTTGCGTGCGCGGGATCGATTCCGGACAGCTCGAGCGAGTTGGCGAGCTTCTTCCGACGATGTGCGAACGCCGCTTCGACGATGCGCTTCACGTGTGCGAAATCTGCCGGTAGGGGCCTGCGCCGAAAAGCGACGATTGCCGACTCGACATTCGGCCGCGGGCGGAAGACGTTGCGCGAGACCGGATGGAACCCCCTCCGCTCCGCAGCGAGCTGGATCAACACCGACACCGCGCCGTACGCCTTCGTCGACGGCTGCGCGAAGAACCGGTCGGCGACCTCGCGCTGCACCATCACGCACCAGAGCGAGATGTCGGGAAGCCCGTCCAGGCTCTCCACGAGCAACGGCGTCGCAATGTTGTACGGCAGGTTCGCGACGAGCTTCGTTGCGCCGGGCGCGGCCTCGGCGAGATCGAGCCGGAGCGCATCGGCGAAGCGGAGCTCCACGTTCGGTCTTCCGGCAATTCGTTCGATCAGCTGCGGCCCCAGCGCCGCGTCGAGCTCGACGGCGTAGACCTGCCGGACGCGGTCGGCGAGATACGTGGTGAGGACGCCGAGCCCGGGGCCGACCTCGAGCACGACGTCGTCCTCGTCGAGCTCAGCGAGGCGGCCGATGACGCCGAGGATGTTTTCGTCGACAAGGAAGTGCTGCCCGAGCTCTTTCTTCGCGCGAACGGTCACGACAGGCCGAACGCGGCTGCGGCATTCGCGTCGATGCGCCGACCGAGCTCGCCCGGATCCTCGGCGCGTGTCTCCGCGAGTGACGCGATCGTGTGGATGACATACGCCGGCTCGTTCCGCTTGCCGCGCACGGGCTGCGGGGCGAGGTACGGGCAGTCCGTCTCCGCGAGGATCCGATCCGCCGGGACTCGCGCCGCCGCCTCGCGCAGCTCGACCGCCTTCGGGTACGTCACGTTGCCGGCGAACGAGACGTAGTAGCCGCGTTCGAGCGCGACCGGCAGCAACTCGGGCGAGGAGAAGCAGTGCATCACGACTGTTCCGCCGAAGTCAGCGAGGAGCGCCGCCGTCTCCTCCTCGGCCGCGCGTGTGTGGATGATCACCGGCTTCCGCAGGTCGTGCGCAAGCCGGAGCTGTTCGGTGAAGACACGGCGCTGGTCGTCGCGCGGCGCGTAGTCACGGTAGAAGTCGAGCCCGATCTCGCCGATCGCGACGACCTTGCCGTCGACCAGCGCCGCCAGGTCTTCGAGGGACTCGCCGTCGGCCGCTTGGTGCGGATGTACTCCTGCGGCGACGCTGACGGCCGCGTCAGGTTCGGCGATCGCCAGTGTCGCCCGCGTCGAAGCGAGCCCAGAGCCGATCGCGATGATCCGGTCGACGCCGGCCGCGTGCGCACGGGCGACCGCCTCGGCGGGGTCGTCGAGCGCATCGAGATGCGCGTGCGTGTCGATCACGCAGCGGTGGTCGCTGCGTCGACGCGCGGGAAGAGCGGCGGGGCGGCCTCCACGTGCGCGTCAACGGCCAGCCCGTAGGCGACCTGGTCCCACGACGTGCTGACCGGCTGGCCGATGGCGCGCAGGATGCTCTCGGCGGAGTTTGGAATGAAGGGATGGAGGAGCACCGCGGCCACGCGCAATCCCTCCACGAGGTCGTAGAGCGTCTCGTCGAGCGCCGCTTGGTTCTCGTCCTTGGCGAGGACCCACGGCGCCTGCTGCTCGACGTAGCGGTTCAGGCCGCGCACGAGCTGCTCCCAGATCTGGTCGAGCGCACCGGTCAGGTCGAACGCCTCGAACCGTGCCGGGAGATCGTCGCGAAGCCTCTCGATGACGGCCTTGACCGGCGAATCGTCCCACGGCTTCAGTGGAAGGTCGCCGTCGCGGTAGCGCGCGACCATCGCCGTCGTGCGCGACAGCAGGTTCCCGAGATCGTTGCCGAGCTCGCGCTCGTAGCGGTCGTGCAGGCTCTCGAGCGTGACGTTGCCGTCCTGCCCGAACGAGACGGCGCGTATCGCCCAGAACCGGACGGCGTCGCTGCCGTAGACGTCGACGAGGTCGAGCGGGTCGATCACGTTGCCGAGCGACTTGGAGATCTTGCGGTCGTCGAGCTGCAGAAAGCCGTGCACGAACAACTGCTTCGGCACGTCGTACCCGGCTGCGAGCAGCAGCGCCGGCCAGAAGACGCAGTGGAAGCGCAGGATGTCCTTTCCGATCAGGTGCCGGACCTCCGGCCAGAACGTCTTGCGAAGATCTTCGCCCTCGCGCGCGTAGGTGAGCGCGCTCAAGTAGTTGATGAGCGCATCGACCCAGACGTAGACGACCTGATCTTCGTCCCACGGAATCGCGACGCCCCAGGGCTGGCCCGCGCGGCTGAGGCTGAAGTCCTGCAGCCCGCCCTCGATGAACGAGCGTGCCTCGTTGTAACGGAAGCGCGGCAGCACGAAATCCGGCCGTGCATCGTAAAGGTCGAGCAGCGGCTGCTGGAACGCGGAGAGGCGGAAGAAGTAGTTCGTCTCCTCGATCCACTCCGGCTCGATGTCGTGCTCCGGGCACTTGCCGTCGACGAGCTCGGCCTCGGTCTTGAACGCCTCGCAGCCGACGCAGTACAGGCCGGCATACACGTCCTGGTAGATGTGGCCGTTGTCGTAGATCCGCTGGATGAAGTCCTGGACGAAGCGCTTGTGGCCCTCGTCCGTCGTGCGGATGAAGAAGTCGTAGTCGGCATCGACGAGCCTAGGCAGCTCTTTCCAGGATTCGGCGATCTGGTCGACGTACGTCTTCGCGTCCAGCCCCTGCTCCTCGGCCACCCGGTAGACCTTGGAGGCGTGCTCGTCCGTCCCGGTGAGGAAGAAGGTCGCCTCGCCGCGCTGCTTGTGATGGCGCGTGAGGACGTCGGCCGCGATCGTTGTGTACGCGTGGCCGATGTGCGGCGTCGAGTTGACGTAGTAGATCGGTGTCGTGATGTAGAAGCTGCTCACCTCTAGCCATGATAGGACGGGCGTCGACACGCGCCGTCCGCCGGCGGCGAGCGAGCAGAAGCGCCGCCAGCAAAGCGCAAGCGCCAGCGGTAGCGACGGGCGTCCAAGGCAGACCGGGCCCCGCACTGGACTCGACGGACGGCTCGGCTCTTGCTGCGGCGACCGGCCCGGCCTCATCCTCGTGGCGCACGAGGCGGCGCACCTCGACGGCCTGAGCTGTAGGCGGCGCGGCTGCGGGATCGGCTCGGCGCTCACGGCCGTCGAACGTGCCGGCCGCCCGAGCGGAGTCGGCGACCGGATCGGCTGCGGGCGTCCGGACTTTCACCGCCTGGGAAGCCGTACTACGCGCATTCGCGACGACCGGCGCGGGCACCTCCGCCGACATGGACTGCACTCCTTCGGCCGAGGCGGAGGCGACCGGCTCCGGGGCGGCCGGCGCGGCGGGTTCCGCTGCGGCAGAGCCCGCGGCTGCCGGCGCTGCGACGGGGACCGCCGG
>JBKPGW010000232.1:0-12429 GCA_046729555.1 Actinomycetota bacterium
GGTGGTCTAATGCGACCGCGCAGCTGCCGCCTCGACCCCGCCGCAGCGCTTGACTCGGCTACGCACGAAGGGGAGGGGGACCCGTTGCCTGAAGGGAAGGGACTGCGGAGGGAAGCCGTGCTCGCGGTCGAGAGCGTGGGCGACGCTCGGGTCGTCAAGCTCGGCGGCGAGCTCGACCTGTACAACGCGCCGCAGATGCGGGAGGCGCTTGCGAACGCGTGCGCGGACTCACCCGCGCGCGTCGTCGTCGATCTCAGCGAGGTGGAGTTCGTCGACTCGACGGCGCTCGGTGTGCTGATCGAGGCGCGGACTAAGCTCGACAACCCGCGCGCGTTCCTGCTCGCGGCGCCCGGCCTGGAGACGCGCCGCGCGCTGGAGATCTCGGGCCTCGACCGGCACTTCTCGGTGCACGACTCCGTGTCGGAAGCGCTGCTCGCGAAGGTCTAGGCAGCCGGCGCGGTGGCGGGCGTCTCTGCCATCTCCTCACGGCGGATCAGCGTCAGTGCGGCGACGATCGCGGCGGCTCCGAAGAACGCGAGCGCCCAGAAGCCGTAGCCGTACCCGTGCGTGAGCGCATCCGCCGGCGGCCGGCCCTGCGCGATCAACGTCTTGAAGTGCGTCGCGAAGACGGTCGAGGCGACGGCCGTTCCGATCGCACCGCCGATCTGCTGTGACGTGTTGATCAGGCCCGACGCGAGCCCGGCCTCCCGTTCGGCGACGCCGGCGAGTGCTGCGATCGACACGGGAACGAAGGCGAACGCGATCCCGACTCCGACCATCAGGTATCCCGGCAGGAGGTCCGCCGTGTAGCTCCCCTGCACGGGGATCTGCGAGTACCAGACCATGCCCGCGGTCAGCAGCGCGAGACCGATGACGATGATCGGCTTCGCGCCGACCTTCGTCGTCAACGCCTGCGCGACGCCCGCGGAGAGAACCGCTGTGCCCGCCGTTGCGACGAACGTCACACCCGTCTTGAGGGCGGAGTAGCCCAGGACGTCCTGTACATAGAGCGTGAGCAGGAAGAAGTTGGCAAAGATCACGGCGCCGAGCAGGGCACCGACAGTGTTCGCTCCGGCGACGGTGCGCACGCGGAAGATCTGGAACGGCATCAGTGGGTCGTGGACCGTCCGCTCCCTGATCAGGAACGCGAGCAGCAAGGCACCCGAGGCGATCAGCAGCAAGATCGTCCTCGCCGTCGCCCAGCCCACGTTCGGCGCTTCCGAGATCGCGTACACCAGCAGCGCGAGCCCGGCACTGACGAGCACCGCACCCAGCGCGTCGTAGCGGCGCTCCGCACCCTCGCGCCGGCTCTCATGGACGATCCGCGGCGTCAACGCGAGTACGAGCGCACCGACCGGGACGTTGACGAAGAAGATCCACTCCCAGCCGAAGTACTTCGTCAGCACACCGCCGGCCAGGACGCCGACGGCGGCGCCGCTGCCGCCGAGCGCGCCCCAGATCCCGAGCGCCTTGTTGCGCTCCGCGCCTTCCTCGAAGCTCGTCATGACGATCGAGAGCGCGGCGGGCGAGATGATCGCCCCGCCGAGACCCTGCACGGCGCGTGAAGCGATCAGCATGCCCTCGTTCTGCGCGAGCCCGCAGACGAGCGAGGCGATCGTGAAGAGAGTGACGCCGACGATGAAGACGCGCCGCCGTCCGAGGAGATCGGCCGCGCGGCCGCCGAGGAGGAGGAAGCCGCCGAACGCGATCGCGTAGGCGGTGATGACCCACTGGAGGTTCTCCTGGGAGAAGTGCAGATCTCTGCCGATCGACGGCAGCGCGACGTTCACGATCGAGACGTCGAGGATCGTCATGAAGAAGGCCGTCGCGACGACGGCGAGCACTCTCCAGCGATGGGGATCAGAAGCCATGCGGGAACCTCCGGCGGGTTAGCGGTTTCGCCCTACGTTATTCAGTCAGACGAACGCCACGCGGCGAAAACGACACGTCCGAGGGACAGTCCCTCGGACATGGCTCAACGGCGCAGGCGGATGGCGTTCAAGTCTTGGTCGCGGATCTCGTCTGCGCGGCGGATCAGAAGCTCGATGTCGTCGTGCTCCGCATGGAGATAGCGGCCGGCGAGCGCGTCTGCCCGGCCGGACGCAAGTACGCGCACCAGGCGCGGCGCAAGCTCCGGGGGCGTCCACGGCGAATCGCGCCTGTGGCTCTTCGTCATCTCCGTGTCGACGAGGCCGGGCGAGAACAAGAAGACTGGGATGCGACCCTCGAGCTGCGTCGAGAGAGTCTCTGCGAACCGACACACCGCAGCCTTGCTCGACGCGTAGGCGGTAGTGGACGACCCGGGTAGATACGCCGCGCCGCTGCCCGTGATGAGGATCCGCCCGCGTTCACGCTCGAGCATCCCGGGGATGACGGCAATACAGCACAGATAGACGCCGAGGACGTTGACCTCGAAGATGCGCCACCAGTCCCCCGGTTCGACTTCCCAGGTCTGCCCGTCCTCGTTCCCGATTCCTGCATTCGCGCACAGCACGTCGATCGGACCGAGCCGCGCCTCGACCTCGGCGACCATCTCCCCCACGGACTCTTGACTCGACACGTCCGCGACGATCGCGAGCCCGTCGATCTCGCGGGCGACCTCGCGAACCTCGTCGCGCGTCCGTGAGGCGACTGCGACGCGCGCCCGCGGCAGCAAGCTCGCGGGCAATGTTCGCGCCGATCCCGCGCCCGCCTCCCGTGACAAGCACCACTTGTTCGTCGAGCTCTGGCAGCCGACCCTCCGAAAGGCTGGGGTCTGACCCCGAAGGGTCAGACCCCTTGGTCAAGGCGTCAGATCTTGCCCAGTTTCCGCCACTTCGTGTAGATGCCCTTGATCTCGCGGTCGGCGGCGTTCATCGCATCCTGCGCCGACCTCTTCTTCTGCGAGACCTGTGCGAACATCTGCGGGATCAGGAACTTGCTGAACATCTCGCCGAACGCGGCGTTGGCGTAGCCGGGATGCCCAGGGTTCGTCGTGTACTTCTGCGCGATCGTCGTGAGGACGCCGTACTTGCCGAGCGGCTTGTGCTTGTCCTGCGCGACCGCCTTGCGGATCTGCTTGAACGGGTACGCACCCGGAAAGCTGGGGAAGTTGTAGAACTTCGACGCCAGGAACGCATCCTTGTAGTGAATCTCCAGGTCGGCGAGGAACTTCTTCGCCGCGGCCTTGTTCGCCGAGAACTTCCAGATCCACCAGCAGCCCATCACGTGCTCGTAGCCGAGCCGGCCGTGCGGGCCCTTGGGGATCGGCCAGATCCAGAGGTCATCGGCGAACGGCAAGCCTCGGTCCTCGGGCGTGCGCGTCGCCGAGATCGCATTGAGGATCAGCGAGCCCTTGCCGGAGTAGAGGAAGTTGTTGTTGCCCGAAGGATCCCACCCGAAGATCTCGTCGGTCTCGCCACGCTGGTAGATGTCCGCCATGAACTTGAGCGCCTCGATGGTGCGCTTGTTCTTGATCGTGACCCGATGGTGCTCGTTCTGCACGAACGACCCGAAGCACATGAGGAACCCCGACAGCGCCATGTTCGAGTCGAGCTCGGCTGACTGGCCGATGCCCAGTGGGTGCCCGACCGACTTCAGCCTCGGAGCGGCCTTGCGGACGCTGTCCCACGTGTTCGGCGAAATGCCGATGCCGTTCCAGATGTCGTGCCGCCAGACGTCGGGATCCGGGACGTAGTTGTCCGAGAAAGCGAAGTACTTCTTCGTCTTCGGGTTGTACGTCGCCTTGTGCGCGATCCGGCCGATCTTGCCGACCTTCCGTTGGACTTCTTGCACGATCTCGTTGTGGTTGATGACGTCGTCCTCGAACTGCGCCCGCGGCGCGAGGTCGAAGAAGATGTCGTGTCCGCTCTTCGCCGCCACCTCTGCTTGGGCGCGTGCGGGCAGCAGCGTGTTGAGGATGTGGTCGACCTTCACCTGGACGTCGTTCTGCTGTCCCCACTTCGGCGCCCACGTGCCGTCGAACCACGTATCGAACGCCGGGACGAAGTGCGCCCACGTGATCAGCGAAAGGTCGCCCTTGAGCCAGCGCCCCTTGAACCGCAGCGGCCCGTAGAACGCCTGGCCGAAGCCCGAGCCCGCCACGCCCACGGACACCGCCCCGGCCCCTGCGCGGCGAAGCAACTCCCGACGGTCATACCTCCCTTCTCGTCGGGCGGGATCGTCTGAACTTGCCATGTGCCCTCCTTTCCTCCGCTTCGCTAGCGGAATGCCCCACCGGTAAATCCCGCAATGAACCGGTCGAGAAACGTGTTGTAGAGGAGCGCGAGCGGGATGCTCGGGATCAGCGCGGCGACCATGATCGCGCCCCACTCCGGCAGGTCGCCGCGGATCAGATCCGTGTAGACGCCGGTCGAGACCATCTTCTGGTCCGACGGCGAGATGAACGTGAACGCGTAGACGAACTCGTTCACGACCAGCGAGAACGAGAAGATCACCACCGTGAGGATTCCCGGGATCGAGATCGGAAACACAACGCGCGTCAACGTCTTCAGCCGCGAGGCGCCGTCCACGAGCGCGGCGTCCTCGAGCTCCTGCGGGATCGTCTTGAAGAAGCCCATCAGCAGCCACGTCGAGAACGGGACCGTGAACGACGGATAGACGAGCACGAGCGACCAGATCGAATCGGTCAGGTGCGCCTGATTGATTACCGCGAAGAACGGGATGAAGAGCAGCGTCGGCGGAATCAGGTAGGTGAGGAAGATGCCGACGCCGAGGCTCTGGCCGACACGGCCGGCCAGCCGCGCGAGCGCGTAGCCTGCGGGCAGCGCCAGCACGAGCGTGATCGCGACGACGCAGACGCCGACGATCGCGGTGTTCTTGAGCCACGTCGGATATTCGGTGTGGTGGAAGAGGAAGGACGCGTTGTCCCACGTCGGGCTGTTCTTGCCGAACCAGTAAGGCGTGACCGAGGGGTCGTAGAACTCGGTCTGGTTCTTGAACGCCGTGATCACCATCACGTAGAACGGGAAGGCGAGCACGATCGCGAACGGCCCGACGATCAGGTACGCGAGGCTCTTCTCCTTCACGAGACCTCAGTCCTACGCGCAAAGAGCAGCATCCCGACGCTGACGACTGCGAGCACGGGTAACAGGAACAAGGAGATCGCGGCCCCCGGCCCGATCGAGCCGGACTCGATCCCCGTCTTGTAGGCCCAGGTCGTGACCATCTCTGTGCTGAAGGACGGCGGCGGACCTCCCTGCGTGAGGATGTAGACGACGGCCATGTCCGTCGCGGTGAAGACGATCCCGAACAGCAGCGCCACCGTCGCGATCGGCAGCTGCAGCGGCAGGGTCACCGACCAGAACTTGCGAAAGCCGGTCGCGCCGTCGATCGCGGCGGCGTCGTCGACCTCCTTCGGGATCGAGGCCAGGCCGGCGAGGAAGATGACGACCGCGACCGGCAGGATCCGCCACGCGTGCACGGCGATCACCGAGCCCATCGCCAACTTCGGCTGGGCCAGGTACTGGGGCACGTCGAGCGGCCCTTTGATGTGCGTGTGCACGAGCGTCCAGTTGAAGATCGAGTAGCTCGTGTCGAACATCCACTTCCAGGCCATCAGGCTGAGCGCGATCGGCGCGGCCCAGGGCAGCAGGATCAGGAAGCGGAGAATCCACTTCCCGCGGAAGTTCTTCATCAAGGCGTGCGCGATCAGCCCGGCGCCGACGAGCACGATCACCTGCGAGATGACCGTGAAGAGGAACGTGTGCCAGACGGCGTGCTGGAACGCTGGGTTCCCCCACTCCCGCCTGAAGTTCTCCAGCCCGACCCACTTGCCGTGCAGGCCGGTCGTCGCGTTCGTGAAGCTCAGCCAGATCGCGAGCGCGAGCGGGCCGGCGACGAGCACAGTGACGAACACGACCGCCGGCGAGATGAGTACGGAGGCAAGGACACCCGGGCGCTCGAAGACGTTCGTCAAGCGCCTCCCGCGCGGCCGTGCGGCGGCGAGTGCCTCCACCCGGGGGCGATCCTAAATAAAGTTGGGTTGGCGGCGATGGCCGAGATCACGCTCGAGAAGCTGACGAAGGTCTACGGCGACGGGACCCGGGCGGTGTCGGAGCTCGACCTGGAGATCGAGGACGGCGAGTTCGTCGTCCTCGTCGGCCCGAGCGGCTGCGGGAAGACGAGCGCGCTGCGCATGGTCGCCGGGCTCGAGCCGATCACCGAGGGGCGCGTCGTGATCGGCGGCGAGGTCGTCAACAAGCTGCCGCCGAAGGACCGGGACATCGCGATGATCTTCCAGAACTACGCGCTCTACCCGCACATGAGCGCCTTCGAGAACATGGCGTTCGGGCTGAAGCTCCGCGGCATGAAGAAGGAGCGGCGCGGCGACCGGGTCAAGAGCACGGCGAACACGCTCGGGCTGGCGGAGGTGCTGCCGAAGAAGCCGCGGACGCTCTCCGGCGGACAGCGCCAGCGGGTCGCGATGGGGCGGGCGATCGTGCGCGAGCCGCGCGCGTTCCTGATGGACGAGCCGCTCTCGAACCTGGACGCGAAGCTGCGCGTCGAGATGCGCGCGGAGATCGCGCGTCTCCAGCGCGAGCTCGGGGTGACGACGATCTACGTCACACACGACCAGGTCGAGGCGATGACCCTCGGCGACCGCGTGGCGATCATGCGCGACGGCGTCCTCCAGCAGGTGGCCCAGCCGCAGGAGCTGTACGACCGTCCGCGGAACCTCTTCGTCGCGGAGTTCATCGGCTCGCCGGCCATGAACCTCATCGGCGCCGACCTGCGGCGGTCGAACGGCGAGTGGCTAGCCGTGTTCGGGGACCGTTCGCTGCGCGTCGGGGAGCGTGTCCTGTCGTCACGCCCCGGGCTGCCGAAGTTCGAGGGCCGGCGTCTGATCCTAGGCGTGCGTCCCGAGGACATCGAGGACGCCGCGTTCGGCGAGGGCCAGCGCGTGAGCGCAGTCGTCGACATCCGCGAGGACATGGGCTCGGAGGTGTTCGTTCACTTCGGCGTCGGCGCGGAGATGGTCCTGGGCGAGGACGTGAGGGCGGCCGTCGGCGAAGAGGCGGCCGAGGTGAAGAGCAGCGCGTGGGTCGCGCGGCTCGACCGCGACACCGCCGCGATGGAGCAACAGCCGATCGAGCTCGCCGTCGACACGAACCGACTGCACTTCTTCGACCCCGAGACCGCGGACGCGATCTACGACTGAATCAGAGGCGGCGCCGGTAGCAGAGCTCCAGCGGTCCGAGCGGGCTCGCGCGCGTCTCGTCTGTTCGCTCCCAGCCCTCGCGCTCGTAGAACCGGCGCGCCCGCGCGTTCGCCTCGCCCACCCAGAGCAGGGCCTCTCCGTGCGAGTCGGCGCGAATCGCCGCCAGCGCAGCCTTCATGAGACCCTGGGCGACGCCGGTGCCCCATGCGTCGGGCACGACGAAGAGATCGCGAAGCTCGGCGCCGGTGCGAACGGCGATCCCGACGATCACAGCCTCGCGCTCAGCGACCCAGACGCCGACCTCGGGCGGAGGAGCCTCGAAGCCGGCGCGATAGCGCGCGACGCGTTCGTCGTACTGCGCGAGCTCCGCCAGCGGGCGCCCGACGAGCGGACCGATCGTGGCATCCCACGCCGACTCGTGAGCGCGGACGAACCCGTCGGCGTCCTCGACCACTGCCGGCCGAACGACGATGTCGGTCACAGCTGCAGAGCGTCGAGCAGGCGGTCGTCGTCCGGCTGCGTGCGGATCGTGATGCGGATGCCGCCGCGCACCGGGCGGACGGCGAGCCCGCGTTGCAGCAACTCGTCGTAGCGCTGCTGCGGATCGTCCACCGGAACGTAGAGGAAGTTCGCGTGCGACGGCAGCGGCTCGAACCCCTGCTCGCGCAGGCGGTCCGCAACACGCTCCCGTTCCTCGAGGATCGGGCTCACGTCGGGCGGCGCCGCGAGGCCGGCCAGCGCGAGCGCGGCTGAGAGCGTCGACAGCGGCGCGGGGTGCTGCCGCTTGTTCAGCTCCGCCGCGACATCGCGGCCGGCCAGGGCATAGCCGACGCGCGCGGCGGCCAGGCCGAACGCCTTCGAAAATGTCCTGAGCACGATCACCCCGTCCTCGATCAGCTCGACCGCCGACGAGCCGGAGTACTCGAAGTACGCCTCGTCGACGACGAGCGGCCGCGCGTCGGGCAGCTCGCCAAGCTCGCCGGTCGGATTGTTCGGGCGGCAGCAGATCGTCAGCACAGGGTCGTCGTCGCCGACCTCCGCGCCCGCGACCCAGACGCTGATCGGGAACATGGGGTAGGTCGGGTCGTTCGCGATCGCGACGCGATCGCCCGGCCCGGCGAAGGAGCGGGTCAGCAGCAGGATCAGGTCATCGGCGCCGGCGCCCAGCACGACATTTCCGGGTGCGACGCCCGCGTAGTCGGCGATCGCGCGCTCCAGCTGTGGGTAGCCGCCGTGCGGGTACGTATGGATGCGCGCCAGCTCCTCCGTCAAAGCCTCCGCGCGCGTCGAGGGCAACGCTTGCGGCGACGTGTTGCCGTCGAAGCGGATGATCTGCTCGACCGGCAGACCGACCCGGCGCGCGATCTCTTCGGTCGACGGCGCGTCGTACGACTCGATCGTGCCGGTCAAGGGTCTCATCCGCAGGCGCCGCTTTAGAAGGCTTTCTCCCAGCCTTCCTCTCCCTCCGACCACGTCACGGCCGTGCCGCGTTTGAAGATCAACTCATCCGCCTCGTCGCCGGGCCACACGGCGATCTTGTCGCTGTCCGGATAAACGGAGACGGCCGGCACTCGCGAGCTCGAGAACATCAACGTCCTCGCGGGCGATTCGCTTCGGTTCATCACCTTGTGCGCTCCGGCGGAACCAGGCGGGAAGCAAACAAGGTCTCCGCGCTCCAGCGTGTGCTCCCCATCGGGTGCGCGCACCACGACGGTGCCGTCGATGACGAGCAGCCATTCCTCTTCGTACTCGTAGTGATACGGAGAGGAGCCCTGACCAGGCGCCAGGTCATAGATGAACATGACGGTCGCCTTCGACCCCACTGCACGAGCCACGTCGAGCCTGCCCTCGAAGTTCTCGAAGATGTTGACCGCGTCCACGCACTGATTATCGCGATGTGCGCCTCGGCCCCCTTTGTTTCTGGCCGGGCCCGGTTATCGAGCCGCGGCTCGGCTCTACCGCGAGATCGAAACGCCGTTCGACCTCGCGCAGGTGGAGCTCGAACACGGAGAGTGGCTGTCGGAGCAGAGTCGAGCCGAGGAAGCCGAGCCGCTCTTGGCCGAGGCGGAGGAGATCTTCACGCGACTGCGCGCGCGACCGTGGCTGGAGCGGGTGCAGCACGCACGCTCACGCACGCTGGCCAACGCGTAGCGAGCCGGCGACGAAGCCGCAGAGCCGACGCCCGGACTCGAACCGGGGACCCCTTTCATCACGAGCATCGGAAGAGCCGAGGTTGTAGACGACCGAGCCGTCGAGCGATTTACTGCGACGAGATGAAACTCCTCGGCCTACTCAGTGCCGTCGCGCTCAACCTCGTAATCTGGGGGTTCATTGCCCTGGTCTTCACGGTAGGGCTCGCAGCGGCGGATGCGAGCGCCACCACGTTCTACGTCGTCTGGGTGTTCTTCGCTGCCGTGATGCTCGGGGGAACGTTCCTAATGATCAAGTGGGGACAGGAAGGACGGCGGTGGCTGTGGCGAATTTCGATTAGCTGGTCGATCCTGTTCCTGGTTTCCGTGGCTACGCTCTTGGTCGCGCTCATCCCTCTCGGCTTACTCGCTCTGATCCCCAGGTTTCGCGGATGGCTCTCGTCGTGGCTCGTACCTCCGCGCCCAGCTCGTGAAGCGCTCCGACCCGTGGCGGCCGACGCCGAAAAATCGAATGGCGTTCCCACATAAGCCTGGCCCAATACCGGCTCCAGATGACGCCGCAAGAGAGCTCTATCCGAGTCCCTCGCGCGGAATCAAGCTGACGCCCGGACTCGAACCGGGGACCCCTTCATAACGAGTGAAGTGCTCGACAAGCTGAGCTACGTCGGCAGGGGCAACTGCAGCGCACGCCCTTTGCGCCCTTGCACGGTTGTGTCATCTTCCACAAGTGGTGACGGCGCAGTCGGACGGGCTCGTCGGGCGTGAGGCAGAGCTCGAGCGCGTAGTCGCGTTCCTCGAGCGCGACGGGGGCAGGCCGAGCAAGCTGCTCCTGGAGGGGGATCCCGGAATCGGCAAGACGACACTCTGGGCCGCCGGATTGGAGAAGGCGGTCGAGCGCGGTTTTCGCGTCCTCCGGGCGTGTCCCGCGGCAGCCGAGCGAGAGTTGTCGTTCGCGGGCCTCGGCGACCTCCTCGTCGACCTCCGGGACGAGATCGGCAGGCTGCCGGCGCCGCAACGCCGCGCGCTGCGGATCGCGCTCCTCCTCGACGAGGCCGAAGGCGATCCACCGGAGCAGCGCGCCATTGCCGCCGCGCTGACTGAGCTGCTCCGGCGCCTCTCCCACGAGCAGCCGGTGCTCGTCGCCATGGACGACGCGCAATGGCTCGACGCTCCGTCGGGGGCGGCCCTCGATTTCGCGTTGCGGCGCGTGGGCGAGGCGCCGGCCCGCGTCCTCGCAACAGCTCGAGTCGACGCTGCCACGCAGATCGGCTTCGCCGAGGGAGAGCGCGCGCTGATCGGGCCGTTCACGCTCGACGAGCTGGACACGCTCCTACGGGAGCGGCTCGGCGCGCGATTCCTGCGGCCGGTGCTGAGGCAGATCGAGGAGGCATCAGGCGGAAATCCCTTCTATGCCCTCGAGCTCGCCGCCAGCCTGCTGCGGTCGGGCAAGCAGCTCGCACCCGGGGAGCGGTTACCGATACCCACACATCTGCGTGGTGTCGTGGCCGACCGGCTCGACGGGCTGACACCGGGGGCGCGCGAGGCCACGCTCGCGACTGCGGCGCTTGCCCAACCGACGACTGGGGCCGTGCGGGCTGCGATCGCAGACGGAGGTGCCGCAATTGCGGAGGCGGTCTCGGCCGGCGTGTTGCAGCGGGAGGGCGACGCGCTCCGCTTCACGCATCCGCTATTCGCCGCGAGCGTATACGAAGATACGACTGCGGACGACCGCAAGGCGATGCACAGGCGGCTTGCGAATGTGGTCACCGAGCCCGAGGAGCGCGCACGCCAGCTCGCCGAGGCTGCCGATGGTCCCGATGGCACGATCGCGGCGTTTGTCGAGGCCGCGGCCGCACGCGTCTCAGCTCGCGGCGCACCGGACGCCGCCGCGCGCCTGGCCAGGCGCGCGGTCGAGCTCACGCCCGCCGATCGACACAACGCACTTCACAAACGGCGCCTCGATTGCGCGCGGTACTCGTTCGCAGCAGGTGATCCAAGGCACGCGGAAGCACTGATCGAGCAGCAACTGGGGCTCGCCGGCGCTGGGCGTGAGCGCGCGGAAGTTGAGTTCCAGCTCGGTCAGGTTCGAGCGGAAACAGAAGGCTTGGACGCGGCAAGGGTCTGCTACGAGCACGCGCTCGAGCAGCTCGACGAGAACGACGAGCCGGAGCTGCAGGCGATGATCCTAATCCAGCTTGCAGCCATTCCCGGTGCGGGCTTGGAGACATCTGAGCGCGCGCTCGCATTGGCCGAATGGCTGACCAACCCGGACTTGGTTGCGCGTGCACTCGGTGTGCACGGATTGAACCTGACCCTCCACGGCAACCCTCCGCCCGAGGAGTTCTGGCAGCGCGCGCTCGAGCTCGAGAACGAGACAGGCGAGCTTCGTTACGACGGGCCGACGAGCTTGTACTGCTACGCCGCATTCCTCAGAGGCGATCACAAGACCGCCGCGGAGCACGGACCACGCGTCACGGCTTCGATGCAGCAGCGGGGGGACCCCAGGCTCGCCGATGCCCTGCTCGACATGAGCGAGCAAGCGCGCCTCTCAGGCGACCTCGATGCCGCCAAACGCTACGCGGACGAAGCGTACGACCTCGTCATCCAGACGGGCCGTGAGGCGCTCATCCCACAGTGCCTGCTCTGGAAGGCACGCGCGGCACTTCCTCGCGGCGATTTGGAATCGGCGCGCCGCTGGACGGAACAGGCTTTAACGCTGGCCGAGCCACTCCCGCCCGACGACGCGCGCCGACCGGTCACACACGCGCTCGGTCACTCGCTCCTGGGACAGATGGCTCAGCAAACGGGTGCCGATGCAGAAGCGCACCGATGGTTCACCCTGGCAATCGATGCGGCGCGCGCCGTCGGAAAACCCACCGAGCACATGCTCGCGGAGGTCATCGCCGGCGACATCGAATCGCTGCTGGTACTCGGCGACCGTCCTGAAGCGTCGCTCCAGCTCGAACGGCTGCGCCAGATGAAGGAGGAGCTCGGCTTCGCCACGCTCGACGCGCTGCTTGCGCGGGCGCAAGGGCTGGTGGCAGCCGCTGCAGGCGAATCGGCGGAAGCGTTGCGGCAACTCACACGGGCAGTGCAGGTCTTCGAGGATCTACCTCAGCC
>JBKPGW010000233.1:0-3516 GCA_046729555.1 Actinomycetota bacterium
CTCCCGCGGCCGCAGCTTGTACCGCTGGCACCGGCAGGTGGACGCCGCGCCGCGCGTGCCGAAGACCGTCTGCAGGTCTTCCCAGGTCGCCTCGTTGGCGGGCGCGACCGAGATCGCGGGTTCGGTGGCCATGGTGCGCACGATTCTGCAGGCCGAATGGGCCTACCGCCAAGTCTTCGCCTCCAACCACGACCGCGCCACCCTTGCACCCTGGCTCGAGTACGACGCTATTCGACGCCGCCACGCCGCCTCGAAGGTGCCCTCCGATCAGTCGCCCATCAGTCGCCCATCACCGACCCGATGACCGGGGTTCACCTGAGGACTGGCACTGGGGAGACGAGCGCCCCGACTGTAGGCGCCGACAGCTGCCTGAGGCTTCGCTCGGGTGACGGTTGTGCACCGTCATTGCCCGTGTCCTGTGGGCGGCCAGCAAGCAACGTGCACTTGTGTGGCCACCGCTTCTGCCCGGTTTGGCTCTATCCGTGGTAGTTGGCCCCGCCTGAGCGTTTGCGTTGGCTCCACCGCACGGTGACGAGGATTGGTGTGCAGTTGTACCGGCCCCACCAGTCCTGGTGCGGTGCGAGGATCGGTGCCCTTCCAGCAGTGGGGGGCCGCCAGTGCCGTCGAGGTCCAAGGTCGAGCTGTTCGCCGCGATCCGTCGGGATTCTCGAGCGGAGGGCTTGTCGGTTCGGGCGCTGGCGCGCAAGTACGGGGTGCACCGGCGCCTGGTGCGGGAGGCGTTGTCCTCGGCGTGGCCGACGCCGCGTCAGCCCTCGCCGCCCCGCCAGTGGCGGCTTGGCCCGTTCAAGCCGCTGATCGATCAGATGCTGCGGGCGGACCTGGACGCGCCGCGCAAGCAGCGGCACACCGCGACGCGCATCTATGACCGGCTGGTGGCCGAGCACGGCATGCAGGCCGTCTCCTACTCCAGGGTGCGGGCGTACGCCGCCGGGCGTCGTCCGCAGATCTGGGTCGAGGCGGGCAGGGGCCCACCGCAGGTGTTCGTGCCGCAAAGCCACCGGCCAGGGCAGGAGGCCGAGGTCGACTTCGGGGACGTGCAGGTCCTGCTGGGCGGGGTGGCGACCAAGTGCTACCTGTTCTGCTTGCGGCTGTCGTACTCGGGCAAGGCGGTGCACCGGATCTTTGCGTCCGAGGGCCAGGAGGCGTTCTTCGAGGGCCACGCGCACGCCTTCGACGTGCTTGGTGGGGTGCCGGCGGGCAAGATCCGCTACGACAACCTGAAGTCGGCGGTGGCCCAGGTGCTGGGCTTTACCCGCGCCAGGGTGGAGACCGACCGGTGGACCGCGTTCCACTCCCACTACGGGATCGAGGTCTTCTACTGCCAGCCCGGCAAGGACGGCGCCCACGAGAAGGGCGGGGTGGAGGGCGAGGTCGGCCGGTTTCGCCGCAACCACCTGGTCCCAGTCCCCGAGGTCGCCTCGCTGGCCGAGCTCAACCAGCTGGTCGAGCAGTGGGACGCCGCCGACGACGCCCGGCGGATCGGCACGCGGCCGCGGACGGTCGGTGAGTACTACGCGGCCGAGCGGCCACTGCTTGCCCCGCTGCCCGACGAGCCGTTTGCGACCGGTCGGCTGTTGACCCCACGGGTGGACCGCTACGCCCAGATCACCGTGCGCACGGTCCGCTACTCGGTGCCGGTGCGGCTGATCGGCCGGCAGGTCCGGGTGCTGCTTGGCGCCTCCGAGTTGGTGGTCTACGACGGCCGGGCCGAGGTCGCCCGCCACGAGCGGCTCAGCGCCAAGGGCGGGGTGCGCTTGGAGCTCGACCACTACCTGGAGGCGCTGCTGCGCAAGCCCGGCGCGCTGCCTGGGGCCACCGCGCTGGAACAGGCCCGCGCGGCGGGCAGGTTCACCCCAGTCCACGACGCCTGGTGGGAAGCGGTCCGCAAGACCCATGGCGATGCTGCCGGCACCCGCGCGCTGGTCGAGGTGCTGCTGCTGCACCGGCGCATGGCCCACGAGCACGTGGTCGCCGGGATCGCCACCGCGCTGGGGGCCGGCGCGCTGACCGCCGACGCGGTCGCGCTGGAGGCCCGCAAGGCCGCCCAGGCCGACACCGACACCACCACCACCGGCGTGGCCGCAGGGTCGAGGCCCGCCCCGCCCTCGCCGGTGGCCTCGCTGACCCAGCGCCGCCTGGCCGCGTTGCCACCCGACACCCGCCCGCTGCCCTCGATGGCCGCCTACGACGCCCTGCTGCGGCACCGTCCACGGCCCGTCGACCATCCCGACCACCAGGGAGAGATGCCGTGACCGTGACCGTCCCGCGCCACCGCGGCCTGACCGAGCAGGCCGCCGACGCCGCCATCGACACCGCCTGCCGAATGCTGCGGCTGCCGACCATCCGCGGCCAGTTCCCCGAGCTGGCCGCCGCCGCGGTCCGCGAGCAGATGACCTACCGAGGGTTCCTCGCCGAGCTGCTGATGGCCGAGTGCGACGACCGCGCCCGCCGGCGCGCCGACCGACGGATCAAGGCCGCAGGCTTCCCCCGGCAAAAGACCCTCCGCGACTTCGACTTCGACGCCAACCCCACCATCGACCCGGCCACCATCCACACCCTGGCCTCCTGCGAATGGGTCCGCAAGGGCCAGCCGCTGTGCCTGATCGGCGACTCGGGCACCGGCAAGTCCCACCTGCTGATCGCGCTTGGCACCGAGGCCGCCATGGCCGGGCACCGGGTCCGCTACGTGCTGGCCGCCAAGCTCGTCAACGAGCTGGTCGAGGCCGCCGACGACCGCCAGCTCACCAAGACCATCGCCCGCTACGGCCGCGTCGACCTGATCTGCATCGACGAGCTGGGCTACATGGAGCTGGACCGCCGCGGCGCCGAGCTGCTGTTCCAGGTCCTCACCGAACGGGAGGAGAAGGCCAGCGTCGCGATCGCCTCCAACGACAGCTTCGGCGGCTGGGCCAAGACCTTCACCGACCCCAGGCTCTGCGGCGCGATCGTGGACCGGCTCACCTTCGGCGGCAACATCATCGAGACCGGCACCGACTCCTACCGCCTGGCCCACACCCGCGCCCAGCAGACCACGACCGCCGGCTGACACCCCCAGGTGGGGCCAGGCCAGACGCACAGGCCTGGCCCCCAACCTCACCAACTGGGGCCACAACGCGCGCTCAAGTGGCGCCAACCCTCGCGCTCGAAATCAGCTAGGTGGCACTGGCCAGCTCGCGGGTCTGCTGTGGCTCGGCGGTGGCGAATTTCAGGCTGGGGCCGATCTCGTCGGCCTCGACCTCGACGACCGACCGCTTGTCACCCTCGGGGGTCTCCCAGGACCGGGCCCGGACCCGGCCGACCACGATGGCGCGGCTGCCCTTGGTCAGGCTCTCGGTGCCGTTCTCGGCCAGCTGCCGCCAGCAGTTGACGCGGAAGAACGACGTCTCGCCGTCGGTCCACTGGTCGCCCTGACGGACGCGAGGGGTCACGGCCAGGCGGAAGTTGGCAACGGCCGCCCCGTTCGGGGTGAACCGGAGCTCGGGGTCGTCGGTGAGG
>JBKPGW010000234.1:0-3600 GCA_046729555.1 Actinomycetota bacterium
GGCGTGCGCTGGCTCGGCGAGGTCAGCGATGCCGAGCTCGCACGGCTCTACCGCGGAGCGCGCTGTCTCGCCTACCCCTCGCTGTACGAGGGCTTCGGGATCCCGGTGCTCGAGGCGATGGCATGCGGCACACCGGTGGTCACGACACGCGGGACGGCGATGGAGGAGGTGGCCGACGGCGCGGCCGTGCTCATCGATGCCAGCGACCCGGCGGAGCTCGCTGCGGGAATCGAGCGCGCCGCCGCGGAGCGGGACCGCCTCGTCCCGCGAGGGCTCGAGCGGGCGCGCGACTTTCGTTGGGACGCGGTCGCGGACGCCACCGTCGCCGTCTACGGCGAGGCCGTGCCGTGAGCAAGCCACTCGTGCTCGTCGACGCGGACGTGCTCGGCCGGCGGCGCACCGGCGACGAGACATATGTGGAACAGCTGCTGCGCGCTCTGCCGGAGGTCGCGCAGGACCTGCGCCTTGCCGCCGTCGCCCGGGACGCCGCTCTCGTGCCCGACGGCATCGAGCCGATCATCCTTCGTGCGCGCTCCCAGGAGCTGCGCATGTCCGTCGGCGTGCCGCGCCTCCTGCAGCAGCTGCGTCCGGCGCTCGCGCACTTCGTGCATTCGCTGCCGCTGCGTTGCCCTGTCCCCGCCGTCCTGACAGTCCAGGACCTCTCGTGGGAGCGCGACCCGAGCGTCTTCGGCTTCTGGGACCTCCTGACGTTCAAGATCTTCGTTCGCCGTTCCGTGCGACGTGCAAGGCATGTGTTCGCCATCTCGGAACGGACGAAGCGCGACCTGATGGAGATCTACGAGACGCCGGAGCAGAAGATCACCGTGACGCCGCTCGCGCCGGATCCGGCCTTTCGCGCGGCAGGGCGGCACGACTCCTTCCTGCTTTTCGTCAGCGCGATCGAGCCGCGCAAGCAGCCTCTCGCCGCGATCGACGCTGCCAACGCCGTCGGCCGTCACCTCGTCGTCGTCGGCCCGCCGAAAGACGCGGAGCTCGCGGCCGAGCTCACGCGCCGCGGCGCCGATGTGCGCGGCTACGTGCCGAAGGACGAGCTCGTGCGCCTGTACCAGTCGGCTGCCTGCCTCCTCTTCCCGTCGCGCTACGAAGGCTTCGGCTTGCCGGTCGTCGAGGCGATGGCGTGCGGGACGCCTGTCGTCGCGGCGCCCGAGCCCGCGCTGCAGGAGGTCGCGGGTGACGCGGCCGTCTTCAACGAAGATCTCGCCGAGGGCGTTCGGCAGGCGCTGGCCGAGCGCGAGCGGCTCTCCGCGGCGGGGCTCGAGCGCGCAAAGGCGTTCTCCTGGCGCGAGACCGCACGCCTGACCGCGGACGTCTATCGGAGAATGCTCGCGGCATGAAGGTCTCAGGCATCTTCGTCACGACCGGGCCGCGAGAGGCGGCGATGCTCCGCGATTCGCTGCCGGCCCTCCAGGCACAGGTCGACGAGCTCGTCGTCGTCGCCAACGGGCCGGGCGGCCGCCCCGAGTCGCTGCCGCCGGACGTGCGTGTGGTCGAGAACGACCGGCCGCTCGGCTTCTCCGCGAACGTCAACAAGGGGGTCGCCGCGACGAGCGGCGAGTACGTCGTGATCTCGAATCCCGACGCCGTCCCCGACGACGGCTGCATCGAGGAGCTCGTCCGCTTCGCGGACGCACACCCACGTTGCGGGATCGCGGGCCCGAAGATGCTCAACCCTGACGGCACGTTGCAGGCGTCGCGCCGGAGCTTCCCGACCATCGGCGGCTCGATCGTTCGCCGCACGCCGCTGCGCACGCTGTTCCCGCCGTTGCGCTGGCAGCGCCGCCACTACCTGCTCGACGCGCCGACGGACGAGCCGCTGCGGGTCGACACGATGCTCGGCGCGTTCCTGCTCATGCGCCGCACGATGCTGGAGCAGATCGGCGGCTGGGACGCCGGCTACAAGCTCTACGTCGAGGACATCGACCTCAACTACCGCGCGATGAAGGCCGGCTGGGAACGGTGGTGGGTGCCGAGCGCCGTGGTGCGGCACGAGTACCAGGCAGTGATCGACAAGCACTTCTTCACGCGGCGCAATCTCTGGCATCTGCGCGCGATGCTCCGCTTTCTGCGCAAGCACCCGGAGCGTCTGCTCGCTCTGCGGTGACTACAGAGAAATACGGACCCCAAGCCGAGCGCTGGACCGAAGAGGCGTACGCGGACGCCCGCGCATATCTCGCGCACCGCGCCGAGCTGGTCATCTCCCTCGGCCCGAGGCTCGAGCCCGGAGACAGCGTGCTCGATCTCGCCTGCGGCGACGGCGGCCTCGCGGCTCATCTCCCCGGTCTGCGCTACCTCGGCGTCGATGCGAGCCCCGAGATGGTGGGCGCGGCTCGCAGGCACGGCCGCGACGTCGTGCTCGGCGACCTCAACGACTACGAACCGCCGCAGCCGGTGACCGCGACGACGTGCTTCCGCGCGATCTACTACGCCCACGACCGTGCCGCCTTCTTCCGCCGCGTCGGCGGCTACACCGAGAGGAAGCTCGCCTTCGACCTGAACCCGCGGCAGTACCGCGTCGACGATGTCCGCACGGAGCTCGAGGCCGCCGGCTTCGACAGACTCGAGCTGCGGCCATTTTTCTCGCCCCAGCGGTTCTCGCTGCCGGGCGTCGCGGCCGCGGCACTGCGCACGCTCGAGCAGAGCGGGCCCGTGGCACGCCTGCTGCTCGCCTTCCGCTTCAGCTACTTGTGCGCCGCTTTTCGCGGCACGAACGCGTAGCTGATCTTCGCGCCGAGATCGCGATTGTCGCTGGTGGTCTGCGGCGACAGCTCGCGCGGACGGAACGTGGGCGTGATCGTCACCTCGACACGGAAGCGCGGCCCCGGCACGGGCAGCACGAGCCTCACTTCGCCCTTGCTGTGGATCTTGAACCGCCTGACGAGGGCCGGCGCGCCGACATGAGGTTGGTTGTCGTCGCCGATCACAATCGGCCCGAGCCTCACGGTCACGTTGCCGAACTGGTCCGGCCCGCCCCATTCACGCCGGGAAACGACCACCCGCATCCGGCCCTCCGCGGCGCCGCTCCCGAAGTGCGTGTACGCGCTCGAGGAGCCGGCCCATCCATCCGCGTACACGCCTGTCACGAAGGAGCGCAGGCGCAACGGCGGTTCGATCTTGACCAGTCGCCAGCGCTGGAGCGAGCCGCCCGCGACGTGCTCGTGCGTCGCGACGATCGTCCCGACGACGTTCATGCCGCGCTCCTCGACGACGTACGGGTAGTGCGGGTCGTGCGAGAGCGCGCCGTCGGGTAGGCGCGGATCGGGTGTCAGCGTCGGCCCCGGGCCGGGGGCGGTTCCGTCGAGGCTCCAGACGCGGCCGATGAGCGAGTGCGGGTTCCAGAACTCGAGCAGCCACTCGCCGTTCGGGTCGGTCATCTGCTGGCCGAGATACAGAGTCGGCTTGCCGCCGGTCGTGTCGTCAACCCACGTGAACGGTCGGCGAATGTTGTCGACGAAGCGGTCGGAGGCTCGGTTCGACGCGGACGCGAACGAGAGCTCGCCCGTGAAGTTCCAGACGATCACGCCGGTCGCGACCGCGATCCCCAGCACCGCGACACCGCGCTGCAGCAACCGCGGCAGCAGC
>JBKPGW010000235.1:0-5390 GCA_046729555.1 Actinomycetota bacterium
TGATCATCCCGGAGCGAAACCGCTCCGACCTCGAGGACGTCCCGGCGGACGTGCGCGAGGCGATGAGGTTCCACCCGGTGCTGGGCGTCGACGAGGTGCTCGAGCTGGCGCTCGAGCCCGCACAGGACCATGCGCTGCAGGCGGCGTGAACCGGATCCCGAGGAGGTCCGCAAGGCGGCGGACCTCCTCGAGCGGCGCAGGACGCTCTCGATCCTCTACGCGTCGATCGAGGGCGCCGAGCGCTTCAACGAGTTCCGCGAGGCGCTCGGACGCGTCCCGCCGGCCACGCTGACGGCGCGCTTGACGGAGCTCGTCGAAGCGGGTGTGCTCGAGCGGCGCGTCCTGGAGACGCGTCCGCCCGCGGTGGAGTACCGCCTCACGAGGCGGGGACGCCAGTTCGAGCCGCTGCTGCGGGAGCTCGTCCACTGCACCCGGCGGTAGTCGTGTCCGAACGCCGGATGAACCTGCGTCGTATCGCATCGCTGTTCTCGCCGTACAAGCTGCGACTCGGCGTCGTGCTCCTCCTGATCGTCCTGTCGGCCGGCCTCGGCGTTGTGCCGGCGTTCCTGCTCAAGCGGGCGCTCGAAGCGATCGGGCGGAACGACACCACGGCGCTCTCGTACGCAGCCGGCGGGATGATCGCAATCGCGATCGTCACGGGCGCGCTCGGCGTGATCCAGACGCTCCTGTCGAATCAGGTCGGGCAGCGCGTGATGCACGATCTCCGCGCCGCGGTCTTCCGCCATCTGCAGCGCCTGTCGCTCGCGTTCTTCACCGGCACGCGGACCGGAGAGGTGCAGTCGCGCATTTCAAACGACATCGGCGGCGTCCAGAACGTCGTCACGAACACCGCGACGTCGATTGCCTCGAACGTGACGACCGTCGTGGCGACGATGGCCGGCATGCTCGTCCTGAACTGGATGCTGGCGCTCTTCGCCTTCGCGCTGATCCCGTTCTTCGTGCTGCTGACGCGCCGCGTCGGCAACGAGCGCCGGCGGATTGCGAAGACGACGCAGGAGACGCTCGCCGACATCTCCAGCCTCGTCCAGGAGTCGCTGTCGGTCTCCGGGATCCTGCTCGGCAAGACGATGGGCCGCGGTGACGAGCTGGCCGACCGCTTCGAGTCGGACTCGCTCCGTCTGGCGAACCTCGAGGTGCGTCAGCGGATGGCGGGACGCTGGGTGATGGCGTCGATCCAGACGAGCTTTGCGATCATGCCCGCCGCCGTCTACTGGTTTGGCGGCCTCGCGCTCGCGCACGGCTCGACGGCGATCTCCGTGGCGGTGCTCGTGGCCTTCACCACGCTCCAGACGCGCCTCTTCTTCCCTGTGGGATCGCTCCTCGGCGTCGGGCTCGACGTGCAGACGTCGCTCGCGCTCTTCGACCGGATCTTCGAATACCTCGACCAGCCGGTCGACATCGACGAGAAGCCCGACGCACTGGCCGCCGGGCGTGCCGGCGACGTCGTCTTCGACCATGTCTGGTTCCGGTACGCCGACGATTGGACGCTGCGCGACGTCTCGTTCACCGTCAAAGCGGGCTCGACGACGGCGCTGGTCGGCGAGACCGGCTCCGGCAAGACGACGCTCGGTTATTTGACAGCGCGGCTCTACGACGTCGATCGTGGCGGCGTCACGATCGACGGTGTCGACGTGCGCGACCTGAGCTTCCGCGCGTTGTCCGACCTCGTCGGCGTGGTCTCGCAGGAGACGTACCTCTTCCATGCGTCGGTGCGCGAGAACCTCCGCTTCGCCAAGCGGGACGCGACAGACGAGGAGATCGAACGCGCAGCGGAAGCGGCGCGCATCCACCACGTCATCGCCGCCTTGCCCGACGGCTACGACACGGTTGTCGGCGAGCGCGGGTATCGCTTCTCCGGCGGCGAGAAGCAGCGCATCGCCATCGCGCGCACGATCCTGCGCAACCCGCCGATCCTCGTGCTCGACGAGGCGACGAGCTCGCTCGATACCGAGACCGAGCGCCTCGTTCAGGAAGCGCTCGACCGGCTCTCGGAGGGGCGAACGACGATCGCGATCGCCCACCGCCTCTCGACTGTGCGCAACGCCGATCAGATCATCGTGCTAAACCAGGGCCGCGTCGTCGAGTCCGGACGGCACGACGACCTGCTGCGCGCCGGCCGCCGCTACGCGACACTCGCCGCGCGGGACGCCGAGCTGACGGCCCGGCCGTCCGAGGACGTCGCGGCGTTCGCGTGAGCGTTGCGGCCGTCGTCTTCGACCTCGACGGCGTGCTCGTCGATTCCGAGCAGCTCTGGGACAGCGCGCGCCGGCAGCTCGTGGCCGAGCGCGGCGGCTCGTGGCGCGACGACGCGACAACGGCGATGATGGGCATGAGCTCGCTCGAGTGGTCGCGCTACATGCACGACGAGCTGCACGTCGACCTCGAGCCGGAGGAAATCTCCGCTGCCGTCGTCGAGCGGCTCGAGCGGCTCTACCGGGAGCAGCTGCCGCTGCTGCCGGGCGCGCGCGAAGCCGTGAAGAGGCTGGCGGAGAATTGGCCGCTCGGTCTGGCTTCGTCGGCAAACCGGAAGATCATCGACGTCGTGCTCGAGCTCGCCGAGCTCGGCGGGTATTTCGCCGCGACCGTGTCGTCCGAGGAAGTTCCTCGGGGCAAGCCGGCGCCGGACGTCTATCTCGAGGCAGCCCGCCGGCTGGGCGCGCCGGCGATGGAGTGTGCCGCCGTCGAAGACTCGAGCAACGGCCTGCGAGCTGCGGCGGCAGCCGGGATGACTGTCATCGCGCTCCCGAACCCGGCCTTCCCGCCCGATGTGGACGCGCTCCGCCTCGCCGCCGTCGTGCTTGCGTCACTCGACGAGCTGCGCCCTACTCTCGCGGTCTTCGCGTAAGTAGGCCTGCCTCACTGCACGCGGACGTCAACCGTTGGCCGCGTTGGAGAAACGATCCCATGTTTGCGCCGAACCGGAGGGCCCGGAAAGGCAGGGGTCTGACCCCTTCCGGGGTCAGACCCCAGAACTTCGGGTCGCGTTGCCCGCGTGCGAGAGTGCGCGCGTGCGGATCCGCGATCTCAACTGGATGCAGCTCGAGGAGTACCTCTCCCGCGACGACCGCATCGTGCTACCGGTCGGCTCGACCGAGCAGCACGCGTACCTGTCGCTCGAGACCGACAACATCATCGCCGAGCGGTTGGCTGTCGAAGCGGCCGAGCCGCTGGGCATCCCCGTGCTGCCGGTGCTCCCGTACGGGTTGACGCAGGGGTTCGCGGCCTTCCCCGGCAGTCCCACCTTGCGACTGGAGACGTACGGCGCCGTGCTCCGCGAGATCCTCGACTCACTCCACGGCCAGGGCTTTCGCAGATTCCTGATCGCAAACGGCCACGGTGGCAATCCGCCGGGGGCGGTGGCGGTGGCGGAGTGGAAGCGCGCTCACGAAGATGCAGCGGTCCTCTGGCACGACGTCTGGGAGGGTCGGCCCGACGAGCTCGCCGCCGAGATCGACGCCGACTACGACCATGCGTCTTGGTCGGAGAACTTCCCGTGGACCCGTCTTCCGGACGTCCAGCTGCCCGCGGAACGAAAACCGCCGATCACGCGACCGGTCGGCCTCGGCCGGCCGCAGGCGTGGCGTGAGGCACTCGGCGACGGCTCGTTCGGAGGGCCGTATCAGCTTCCGGACGAGACCGTCCTCGCCCTCTGGGCCACGGCGGTGGAGCAGTTGCGCGAACGGCTCGACTCGGGCTGGCCGAACTAGCCGGGCAGCTCAGCTGCGAGCGCAACCGACGTGACCGGCTCCAGCTCGTTGCGCACTTCGGTCGGCAGCTGATCGACGAGCAGCGACAGCCCGGCGTACACGCCTCCGCACTGCTCGAGCAGCCGTCGCGCGGTCAGCGCCTTGCTCCCGGTCTCGGCCCAGTCGTCGACGATCACGACACGCTCCCCCGGCGTGATCACATGGCGTTGCAGGCGCAGCGTCGTCTCGAGCCCACGCCAGTCGGGCGGCGCCGTCAGCTCGACCTTCGGGCCCGGATGGATCGCGCCCGGCTTCCGGATCGCGACGAAGCCGGCGCCGAGCTCGAGCGCCACGCACGCTGCAAGTACGAACCCGCGCGCCTCGATCCCGGCGACCTTCTGTACTTCTTCGTCGCGGAACGGCTCGGCGACTGCGGCAGCCGCCCGTCGTAGAAACTCACCGTCGGCAAAGAGCCCGAGTGTGTCGGAATGGCCCTCGAAGTACTGAAGTCGCGCGACGAGGTCGTCGTGGAACGACACCGGCGAGACGCTAGCCTCTTCGCGTGGACCACGACCACGATCATCGCCTCGCCACCGACCGTAGCGCGCTGACCGTCGCGCTCGCGCTCGTCGTCGCCTTGATGGCCAGCGAGATCGTCGCCGGGATGATCGCGCACTCGCTCGCGTTGCTCGCGGACGCCGGCCACATGCTCACCGACGCGGCCGCGCTCGCATTCGCTTTGGTCGCTTCGGCCATGGCCGCACGGCCCGCGGCCGGGCGTTGGACGTTCGGCTACTCCCGCCTGGAGATCCTCGCCGCGCAGGCGAACGGCATCACGCTCGGGCTGCTCGCGATCTGGATCGTCTGGTCGGCCGTGCACCGGCTGATCGACCCGCACGACGTGCGCGGCGGCCTCGTGCTCGTGGTTGCGCTCGGCGGCGCCCTCGTCAGCCTCGTCGCCAGCCTGGTCCTCGCGCGTGCGAGCAGGGAGAGCCTCAACGTGCGCGGTGCGTTTCTACACGTCCTCACGGACGTGGCCGCCTTCGGTGCGGCCGCGCTCGCCGGCGGCCTGATCCTGGCGACAGGCTGGAACCGGCTCGACCCCGTCGCCAGTCTCCTCGTCGCGGCGCTGATGCTGTGGTCGAGCGCGGCGCTCCTGCGCGAATCGACGGCGATCTTCCTCGAACGCGCCCCCAGCGACGCCGATCCCGAGGCAATCGGGCGTGCGCTCGTCGCCGAGCGGGACGTCGTCGAGGTCCACGACCTCCACGTCTGGACAGTCACGAGTGGCTTTCCGGCGCTGTCCGCTCACGTGCTCGTCTCGCCCGACGCCGACTGCCACGCCGCACGCGCGCGGCTCGCGCGCACGCTCGCCGACCGCTTCGGAGTCACCCACACGACGCTTCAAGTCGAGCACGCCGAGCCGGCCACGACCCGCGTTGCCCTCGGGGACGCCACCGCTCGCCGTAGCCCGGTCGAACCCCGCTAGTGCGCCTACCGGCGGTACATGCTGGCCTGTGGCCCGCGATCACGCGGCGCCGGAGTCCACCCTCGGCCTTAGCAAGGCATTCCAGCCTTGCTGCGGCCGAGTGTGGCCTCCGGCTTGGTGCTCGCGACCCACAGGCGCAGCAGCACCACCGGCAGGCGCACTAGTCTCCCCAGGTGCCCAGCCTGGAGGGGAAG
>JBKPGW010000236.1:0-19464 GCA_046729555.1 Actinomycetota bacterium
CGTCGGCGCAGAAGTCGAACGTGAGGTCAAGCCCGGTGAGCTGCTGGTGATCGACGAACGGGTCGACGCGCGCCAGGCCGTGCCCGAGGACAACGGCGGCGCGCTCTGCATCTTCGAGTTCTTCTACCTCGCACGCCCCGACTCGCGGCTTTCGGGCGTCGAGGTGCACGGGGCCCGTGTCCGGATGGGCGAGCGGCTCGCCGAGGAATCGCCCGTCGAGGCCGACCTCGTCCTCCCCATCCCCGACTCCGGCACGCCGGCCGCGATCGGCTTCTCCCGCGCGCTGAACATCCCCTTCAGCGAAGGTCTGATCAAGAACCGGTATGTCGGCCGCACGTTCATCCAGCCGGACCAGGGACTGCGCGAGCAGGGGATCAAGCTGAAGTTCAATCCGCTCGCGGAGGTGGCCGGCAAGCGCGTGGTCGCGGTCGACGACTCGATCGTGCGCGGCAACACGACCCGGCAGATCGTGCAGATGCTGTTCGACGCCGGCGCGACCGAAGTGCACGTGCGCGTCTCTTCACCGCCGGTGATCGGGCAGTGCTTCTACGGCATCGACTTCGCCGATCCGGACGAGTTGATCGCCGCAAGCAAGACGGTCGACGAGGTGCGCGAGCACATCGGCGCGACGTCACTGGCGTACCTGTCGCTCGAGGGTCTGCAGGCGTCGACGCGCCGGCCTGCCTCGCAGTTCTGCCGCGCGTGCCTCACGCGGGACTACCCGACGGCCGTCCCGCGCGAGGCACGAAAGCTGCAGTTCGAACCGGTCTAGCGCTCCAGCACGCGCGACGCCTTCGCGATCCCGCGCGAGAGCAAATACGCCGCGGTGACCCACTTGAACCAATCGACCCAGCCCGGCGCGTCGACCGAGTCGGCGGCGAGCGCGATGATCGCGACCAGAATCGCGGCGAGGATGTAGACGACCAGCTCGGCATTCCCCGGCGTCGGCATCAGGGCATTGAGATTGAGGTTGAGGTTCGGCCCTGTCGACGTCGGGGGTTGCTCGGGAGGTGTGGTGGACATCCTTCTCCTTTCGCTAGGCCGCGGTGAGGCCCGGCACGTAGACGATCTCCAGCTTGAGACGGTCGGGATCGTAAAAGAAGACCGCGTAATACCCGGGAAGATACGTGTACTCCTGCGGCTCGCTTTCGAGCTCGACGCCGTGCCTGCGTAACCACGCGGCGCGTTCGTCGACCTCGCTCCGCGAGTCCGCCTCGAACGCGAGGTGGTGCAGGCCGACGCGATAGCGGTCGTACGGTTCCGACTCGGACTGTGCCTGGCGCAGTCCGACTGCCGTCCCCGGGCCGCTGAGGTACCAGATCGTCTCGCCGCGCTCGCCCACCACCTCGCCGACGCTGTGGTAGCCGAGCGGGCCGAGCAACTCCGAGTAGAAGGGCAGGCTGCGCTCGATCGAGGAGACGACGAGATCGACGTGGTGGACGCCCGAGGAGCGCACGGTTGGCGCTAGTGGCTTTCAGCGCGAGCGGCTCAGTTCCTCTGCTCTGCCGTAGCGCACGGCGCGCTTGACCGTCCGGGGATCGAGCCCACGCTCGATCAGCTGCTGCCTGAGCTCCCCCTCGCTCGCCATGCGCAGGAACAGCCACGCAAGCGCGACCAGGGTCACGATCGAGCCCTCGATCATCATCACGGCGCCCGCAATCCCCTGATCCTCGAGCGCCGAGAGCCCCCAGAGCCGGTTCTGATGCTGGTAGACGGTGTAGAAGACGCTGCCCGACCAGAAGAAGACGTTGCCGAGCACGGTCTCGACCACGCGCACCGCCGCGATGTAGCCGAGCTTCGCACCCGTGCCGAACCATTCCGGCGCCGGCAGGGTCTCCAGCACGGGCAGCCACATGATCGTCCCGCCGGTGAAGAAGCAGAAGTGCTCCAGCGCGTGCACGGAGTCGTGGCGGACGGCCGCGTCGTACAGGTACGGCAGGTGCCAGGCGTAGAGGTTGATCGCCCAGAGCGGGAACGCGACGAGCGGGTGCGCCAGAACACGCAGCCGGTGCAGCCAGGCGAGGGCGGGCCGCAGGATCGGTCCGGTCAGGCCGGCGAGCAGCGCCAGCGGCGCGAGGTCGCCGAGCAGCACGTGCTGCAGCATGTGGAAGGAGAACATCCGCTCGCCCAGCGGATGCACCGGCGAGACGAACGCAACCAGCAGCGTGACGATGCCGGTCGCGAAGAGCACGACCCGCCAGCGCGGAACGGGGGTCCCGCGGTCGCGCAACGTCAGAACGCGACGCGTGTAGAACGCCGCCGCGACCAGGGTCGGTATGACCTGGAGCGGATCGAGCGTCCAGCTCGTATAGGGCGGTAGGTGCGCGATCATGTCGGCGTGCACCTCTTTCATTACCACCTCGTCACGAGCAAGGTGCGCGAGGTCGAGGCGCGCTACGTCGGCAAGCTGGGCTTCACCCTGGTCGCACGTCACGGCCGCATCGGAGAGGAGACGACCTCCTTCGAGGCCGGCTACGGCTGGGAGGACCTCGACCGCATGGGCTTCAAGCTCCGTCTGTCGGAGCTCGAACGCGGCGCGGTGAACGTCGTCGTCCAACCGGGGCAGTGGGAGCTGCCGCGCGTCGACCATCTCGGCTTCGCGCTCGACGAGGAAGACTTCGTCGCGACCCTCGCGCGCGCCGAGGTGCGCGAGCTACGCGTGCAGGAGCACGGCGGGCGCCGCACGTTCGTGTCGACGAACGCCGGCTACCGGCTCGAGCTCCATCCACCGCGCGACTGGCTCGACGATCTGCTCGCCAGCTCGTCGGAGCTGCACCTCGCCGAGCTGCATCTGCGCGCGGACGATCCCGAGTTGAAGGCGGCGACGCTCGGCGAGCTGCTCGGGACGCCCTACACCGCGAACACGGTGATCGTCGGAGAGACGATCGTCCGCTTCGTTCCGGGCGGACCGCAAGGCCGCCCGCAGCTGCACGCAGAGCTGTTCGTTTGAGCCGCAGCCACGCGCGACACTGTCCGAAACTGCGAATTGACGGCGTGTGCGCGCCCCTGCATCCTCGTCGTCATGAGACGAATCGTGCTGTTTCTGTTTGCGACCGCCTGTGCTGCGCTTGTCGTTGCGGTCGCGCGGCCGGCTCCCGCTGCGGCGGGTTGGTGCTGGCCGAGTTGCTCGAACTACGGCTACCTCGGCCAGTGGACGTCGACCAACAACGGCTGTTGGTTCTCGAGCGGCGAGGTGTGCAGCTACTACGGGTACTGGTTCAACGTCGGCATCGCCAAGACGTGCTATCCGGGGTGCGACTGGAACTACAACACGGCCGGAGTGGTCCTGTACGGCTTTGAGAACCACGACCGCATTCGAGGGCGCTTCACCTCGAAGGCGGACACGGTCTATGTCCGGCCGTCCGAGCTCTACATGAGTGGTGCAGTCAGGGCCCAGGTCACGTGGTACGGCGGACCTGCATCGCAACTGAATGCGGCGGCGATCGGATGAACCGGAAGCTGACGCTCACAGTTGGAGCCATTCTCGTCGGCGCGGCCGTCGCTGCGGGAGTGCTCGTTACTCAGGGCGGCGCATCGCGCGGCAACGCGTCGCTTTCGAACCGTGGCCGGCCGGCCATCGCCATCCGCGGCCTGCGCTTGAACTCGGCGCTGGTCACGAGCGGCAACGTGCTCGCCGTCCGGCAGGGTCGCGCTCTCTACCGCCTCAACCGGGCGAACGGTGATCCGTGCTTCGGCGTCGGGCCCGCGAACGAGCTCGGAAGCCCGGGTTCGGTGATCTGTCCACGGGGAGGCTTCCCGAGGGCCGGCAATCCGGTGCTCGACTTCTCCGTCTACGAGGGAACCCGCCACGACATGCGCGAGTTCTCGCTCGTCCGTGTCGAAGGATTCGCCGCCGACGGCGTGGCAGCGGTCGAGTTCTTCCGGCCGAACGGCGAGGTCGCCCTGACCGTGCCGGTGGTGGCGAACGTCTATGCAACCACCGATGTCCCCACGGGCCCGATCGCCGGCTTCGCCGCGGTCGATAAGGGCGGCAAGCGGATCTGGCGGTCGCCGTGAGCTAGTCCGCTCTGGGCTCTAGACTCGTGCTCTCTTGAGGGGGAGCGCGAAGACGTATGCAGAGGCCGGCGTCTCGCTCGCGACAGCCGGGTCGATCGTGGGGCGCCTGCGGGCCGCCGCCGAGTCGACGGGCGCGCAAGGATTCGGGGCATTCGCCGGCCTCTATCCCCTCGACGACCGGCGCCTGCTCGCCGCGTCGATGGACAGCGTCGGCTCCAAGCTCATGCTCGCGCGGCGCGCCGGCCGCCTCCGCTGGACCGGCATGGATCTCGCGGCCCACTGCATCAACGACGTCCTCTGCAGCGGCGCCGACCCGCTCTTCTTCCTCGATTACGTCGCGGCGAGCCACATCGACGAGAAGCAGGTCACCGAGCTCGTCGAAGGCGCGGCGGAGGTCTGCCGCGAGGCCGGCTGCGTTCTCGTCGGCGGCGAGACGGCCGAGCTCCCGGGCATCTACCAGCCCGAGGAGCTCGATTTTGCAGGCACGTGCGTCGGCATCGTCGAGCGCGACCGTGTGATCGACGGCTCGCGCTGCGAGGCGGGCGACGTCGTGATCGGCTTTCCGTCCAGCGGCCTGCACACGAACGGCTTCTCGCTCGTGCGGACGCTGGTCGGCGACGACGAGTTCGACGCGGAACTCTTGCTGACGCCGCATCGCCTCTATCTGGACGAGGTGCGCGGGCTCCGTGCGCACGCGGACGTGCGGGCACTCGCGCACGTCACGGGCGGAGGAATCCTCGGCAACCTGTCGCGTGTCCTGCCGGAGGGGATCGAAGCTCGCGTCGACTGGGACAGCTGGAAGCGCCCCGCCGTGTTCGCCTGGCTGGCGGAACGCGGTGTGCCGGAGGACGAGCTGCGGCGCGTCTTCAACGTCGGCATCGGTCTCTGTGCGGTGGTGCCGGAGGCACCCTCGGGAGCGCTCGTGATCGGAGAGCTGGCGTGATCGGCGTCCTCGTCTCCGGCGAGGGAACGAACCTGCAGGCCTTGATCGACGCCGGGCTGCCGATCGCTGCGGTCGCATCGAATCGCCCCGGCGTGACTGCATTGGAGCGCGCCGAGGCGGCAAGGATCCCGGCGCGCGTGTTCGAGCTCGAGCGGTATGCCGATCGCCAGGCGCGTGACCGCGAGCTCGCCGACTGGCTGCAGCTCAGAGGCGTCGACCTGGTCGTGCTGGCCGGATACATGCACCTGCTCACACCCGTCTTCCTCGAGCGCTTTCCCGAGCGGATCGTCAACGTCCATCCCTCGCTCCTCCCTGCGTTTCCCGGAGCGCGGGCAATCGACGACGCGTTGACCGCCGGTGTCGAGACGACCGGCGTGACCGTCCACTACGTGGACGAAGGGCTGGATACCGGCGCTGTCATCAGACAGGAGCCGGTCGAGGTCGAGCCGCGCGACACACTCGTGGACCGCATTCACGCGGTCGAGCACAGACTTCTGCCCGAGGTGGTGCGAGAGCTGTGCGCGCACTGATCTCCGTTTACGACAAGGCAGGGCTGCAGGGGTTCGCGCGCGGGCTCGCGGAGCTCGGCTGGCAGCTCGTCGCCAGCGGCGGCACCGCCGACTACCTCGAGACCGAGGTCGGGCTCGACGTGGACCGCGTCGAGGAGCTGACCGGCGTCGTGGAGATGCTCGGCGGCCGCGTGAAGACGTTGCATCCGGCCATTCACGCAGCGATCCTCGCGCGGCGCGACCACGCCGAGGATGTCGCGACGCTGGCGGAACAGGAGATCGAGCCGTTCGATCTCGTTTGCGTGAACCTCTATCCCTTCAGCGAGGTCTCCGGGCGCTACGGCGTGCGAGAGGAAGAAGCGGTCGAGATGATCGACGTCGGCGGCCCGTCGATGCTGCGCGGCGCCGCCAAGAACTTCGCGCACTGCGCGCCGGTGTGCAGGCCCGCGCGCTACGAGGCGGTCCTCGAGGAGCTCCGCGAGGCGGGTGAGCTGTCGCTCGTGACGCGCCGAAGCCTCGCCGCCGAGGCGTTCGCGACGACGGCGGCGTACGAAACGGCGATTGCGCGCTGGTTCGGCGACGTCGAGGCCTTTCCGGAGACGCTGGTGACGGCCTTCACCAAGGTGACGGACTTGCGCTACGGCGAGAACCCGCACCAGCGCGGTGCGTATTACGCCGAGCAGGGCGCACGCGTGCACCTGCTCTCGCGTGTGGAGCAGCTGCACGGCAAGGAGCTCTCTCTGATCAACCTGCTCGACCTCTCAGCCGCGCGTCTGATGCTGCGCGAGTTCGCGCTCCCGGCGTGCGTGATCGTCAAGCACGCGAACCCCTGTGGCGTCGCCGTCGCGGGCACGATCGAGGAGGCGTACGAGCGCGCGCTCGCCTCCGACCCGGTCTCCGCGTTCGGGATGGTCTGCGCGGTCAACCGGCCGGTCTCGGCAGGCCTGGGCGAGGCGCTGGCGGACCGGTTCATCGACGTCCTCTTCGCGCCCGGATACGACGACGCCGCGCTCGAGGCGCTGCGGCGCAAGGAAGCGATCAGGATCCTCCACGACCGCGAGCGTCGCGGCTTTCCGCGCGGGGAGCGCGACTTCAAGCGCGTGCTCGGCGGGCTGCTCGTCCAGGATCGTGACTGGGACGTCGACGACCGCGAAGGGATGGAGGTCGCGTGTGGGCAGCCCGACGAGGAGACTTGGGGCGACCTCATCTTTGCCTGGCGCGTCTGCAAGCACGTCGGCTCGAATGCGATCGTGCTCGCGAAGGACCTCGCGACGATCGGAATCGGTGGCGGACAGACGAGCCGCGTCGACGCGGTCAACCTCGCACTCGAGAAGGCGCGTGAGCACGGGCACGACGTGCAGGGAGCGGTGCTCGCCTCAGACGCGTTCTTCCCGTTTCCGGACGGACCGCAGGCCGCGCTCGACGCAGGTGTGAGCGCGATCATCCAGCCGGGCGGTTCGCGACGCGACGCCGACGTCGTCGACGCCGTGCGCTCGGCCGGCGCGACGATGGTTCTGACGGGACGCCGCCACTTCCGTCACTAGCCGCCCCGGCCGACCGTCGTTACGCTTCCAGCGTGGAGCACCCGCGTGCTGAAGAGGTCGAGCTTCGAAAGAGCCTCACGCACCTGGGGTCTGAAATCGCTGACATGAGGCAGGAGTGCCGGACGGACATGCGCAGACTTGACGACCGCATCTTCCAGCTGATGCTGCTCCAACTGGGAACGCTCGCGACGGCGCTTGCATCGCTCGCCGCCGCCCTCATCTCCTAGAACTCGTCCGGGCCGGCAATCCGGTAGAAGAACGGACCGTTCGCCTGGGAGAGCGCGCCGAAGAGCGGCATCCCCTTTTCCTGCACGACGGCTTTATCGAGCGCGCCTGCGTAGACGGGCTCGTAGCCGGCATCACGGTTCAGCTGCTCGACGACCGCGCGCGCTTCTTCGTCGCCCGTCCAGATATTCGACGGCCTCGTCTTCGCCTGACCTATCTGGTCGTAGAGCCGCGCGAAGTTGATGTTGAAGGACTTCGCCGTCGGCCCGTTCGTCTTCGACTTGACGAACTCCGCGTTCGACGCGAACCCCTTCGGCGGTTCGACGCCGAAGAGATTCGTCGCGTCGATGACCGTCTTGCCCTGCCAACCCTCGACCGAGTCGAACGCCTCGGCGACGGCGCCGCCTGGGACGGCGAGCAGGACCGCCTCCGCCGCGGAAACGTCGCCGCCGTCCTTCCCGATCCGGGTCACCTCGTGCCCCGCGGCCTCCCACCGGTCCGCCAGGCCGCCGCCCACGTTCCCTCGTCCCACCACTGCGATCTTCATGACGCTCCTCTCGTCGCTCTCCGAAACTATTCCTGCGTAGACGGCTCACGCGCCACAGGCAGGCGCAGCCCCCGGATTAAGCTTCCGGCGATGGCTCGTGAGTACCCCTCCGCCCTCGAGCTCGTTGGCAACACGCCGATCGTCCGGCTGCTCGCGCTCGGACGCGGCGTCGAGCCACGGCTGCTGGCCAAGCTCGAATACCTGAACCCCGGCGGCTCCGTGAAGGACCGCATCGGCCTCGCGATGATCGAGAAGGCGGAGCGGGAAGGGAAGCTCAAGCCGGGCGGGACGATCGTCGAGCCGACCTCCGGCAACACCGGCGTCGGCCTCGCCATCGCCGCCGCCCGGAAGGGCTACCGCTGCATCTTCGTGATGCCCGACAAGATGAGCCAGGAGAAGATCTCGATGCTGCGCGCGTACGGAGCCGAGGTCGTGATCTGCCCGACCGCCGTCGAGCCCGACTCGCCCGAGTCGTACTACTCGGTCTCCGACCGGCTCGCGGAGGAGATCCCGGGCGGTTTCAAGCCGGATCAGTACTCGAACATGGCGAATCCCGAGGCGCACTATCACGTGACGGGTCCTGAGATCTGGGAGCAGACCGACGGCGAGCTCGATGCGATCGTCATCTCCGTCGGAACCGGCGGCACGATCTCCGGCGTCGGCCGCTACTTCAAGGAGAGGAAGCCCGACGTTCTCATCGTCGGCGCCGATCCCGAAGGCTCGGTGTACACGGCCAAGGAGGACCGTGACGTGCACCCGTACCTCGTCGAGGGGATCGGCAAGGACACCTGGCCGAAGACCATGGACCCTGACGTCGTCGACGAGTGGGTGCGTGTCTCCGACCGCGACTCGTTTCTGACCGCGCGCCGGCTCGCGCGCGATGAGGGCCTATTGGTCGGCGGCTCCGGCGGGACGACCGTCTGGGCTGCACTCGAGCTTGCGAAGCGGTTCGGGCCCGAGGCCACGATCCTCTCGATGATCCCCGACTCGGGCCGCTCCTACATGTCGAAGTTCTACGACGACAACTGGATGCTGGAGCACGGCTTCGTCGAGCGACACATCCCGCCGCCGACCGTCTCGGAGCTGCTGCGTTCGAAGCGGCTCGAGGAGACGGAGGTGCCGGCGCTCGTCACGATCGCTGCGCACCAGAAGGTCGGCGAGGCGATCGACGTGATGCAGCGCTACTCGATCTCGCAGCTGCCGGTCGTGCGCGACGGGACGGTCGCGTCGCTCGCCGACGTGATCGGCTCACTCCAGGACCGCGACCTGCTCGACCGCGTCTTCAAGAACCCGGACGCGCTTCATGAGGACGTCGCGGCGGCAATGCAGCCGCCCCTCGCAGCGGTCGACGCCGAGCAAACGCTCGACGAGGTGTTCGCGACGTTGACCGGGCGAACGAATGCCGTTGTCGTCGCAAGCGACGGAAAGCCCGTCGGGGTGCTGACGCGCTCCGACCTGCTCGAGTACCTCGCGCATCAGCGCGGCGCGGGCTAGACGCCGGTCGCGACGACCGCGAAGCCGACGAAGGTGAAAACGAGCGGCGCGGCGAGAATGAACAGACTCAGCGCCGCCAGACCGCCGCCGCCCGCGCCGCGCTGTGCACGACCGAGCGCCTGCAACGCACAGACGAACGCGCCGAGCCCGGTCAGCATTGCGAACAGCTCAGCGTACGCAGCGACGCCGCTGAACTCGTCGTCGACGAGCAGCGGCACCGCCCAGCCGAGCGGCCATGTCACGAACGCGAGGCAGAACGCAAGCGTCGCCCGCGGATTGGGAGGACGCTCCGGCTCCGCGACGGCGACCGGGACGGCGTCTGTCGGGATCGCGCTGCCCTGTGTGCGCGCGAGCGCCGAGAGATGCTCGAGTCGCTGGGCAAGCGTCGGGTGGGTCGGGAAGAGAACGAACGGATCGAGCCCGAGCCCGTCGCCCGCATGCGCGGGAACGACGAAGAACGGGTTGAGACCCGCGACGCTGCGCAGATCGTCCGCCGGAATGCCGGCCACTCCCGCCGAGAGCTTCTGCAGCGCACTCATCAGCGTCTCGGGCCGGCCCGTGAGCAGCGCGGCGCCGCGATCCGCGACCAGCTCGCGATAGCGAGAGAACGTCATCAGCAGCAGCGTCGTGAGGGCGGCCGCGCACCAGGCGCCGACGAAGAAGGGCACGAGGTACAGCAAGGCGATCCACGCAACCGGATTGCCGCGTGTCAGGCGTGTGAAACCGAGCGCGATCGCGCGCAGCACACGCGCGGGGAAGCTCACGATCACCATCACGAAGGCGTCGTGATTGGCGATGTGGGCGAGCTCGTGGGCGATCACGGCTTCGACCTCGTCGTCATCGAGCCGCGCGAGCAAGCCGGTCGTCACCACGATCGTGCCCCGCCCCGCCAGGCGCCCGACCGTGAAGGCGTTCGGAACCTGCGCGTCCATCACCTCGACGCGGGGAACGGGGAGATCGGCCAGGCCGCACAGTCGCTCCACCGTCGCCTGCACCTGCGCAGCCTCTCCGGTCTGCGGCGCCCTGCCCGCCGACAGAAGACCGACCCGGCCGGCCCAGAGCGGTCGCATCACCACGAACAGCGCAAGCAGCACTGCGAATGCGGCGACAGCGCGCAGGCCGCCGGCAACCCAGACCCAGCCGAGCAGCCAGACCGCGAACGGCACGTAGAGCAGACAGAGGCCGACGAGGCTGAGCGCGATGCGCAGCGACAGGCCGGCGTCGCGACGATATCGGCGCATGCTCCCTGATCGGCACTTTCCCGGTAGCCCTCAAGCCCGCCGCTACCATCGCGAGCATGGCGACCAAGCCGCTTCAGTCTTTGCTGCAGCAGGCGTTTCCCGACGCGACCGAGCTGAGCGTCGAGGACCGCACCGGCGGCGGCGACCATTTCCAGGTGACGGTTGCGACCCCGCGCTTCAACGAGCTCCCGCTGCTCGAGCAGCACCGCCTCGTGAACGAAGCGCTGGCGCAGCCGCTGCGGGACGGCACCATCCACGAACTCCGGATCAAGACGAAAGGAAGCGAATGAGCGAGCTGCGACAGCGCATCCAGGACGTGATCGACACCGAGCCGGTTGCACTCTTCATGAAAGGCACGCCGCAGTTCGTCATGTGCGGCAACTCCGACCGCGCGCTGCGCGCGCTCCGTCAGGCGGGCGCGCCGGTGACCGCGGTCGACATCCTTCCCGACCCGTCGATCCGGCAGGAGCTGTCCGCCATCTCCGGATGGCCGACGATCCCGCAGGTGTTCGTGAAGGGCGAGCTGGTCGGCGGCGCCGACATCGTCGAGGAGCTCGCCGCCGGCGGCGAGCTGGAGCGCACGCTCGAGGACAAGCTCGGCGCGGACTACCGCGCCGCGGCCGCGGAGCGGACGGTCTCCCTCCTCACGCCCGCGTAGCGGAAGCCGATCGGCCGGATCGCGCCGGCCTCGATCAGGCCGGCTTCCAGTGCCTCGCTCGCCGGCCCGCCGAGCCAGCGGTAGAAGTACGGCCGCCACTCGAAGTAACGCTCCTCGTAACGCACGTCGAGCTCGGCCCGAAGCGTCTCATACGGATGGAGGTCCGAATGCTTCCAGCGCCACTCCGACAGATCGGACGGGCCCCCGGGAGCGCGGCCCGCTGCGGCGAGGAGCCGGTGTTGGCTCTCGTACCAGTCCACGGTTGGCTCGTCCATGTGATTCCAGGCAAACTCGTCGAGCAGGAGCAGCGGTGCGAGCCGGGCAAGCTTGTCCAGTGCGGAGTCGAGCGGATGGACGTGATGCAGGACGCGCCCGGCAACAACCGCGTCGAAGGGGCCGGGATCGTCGAGCTCCTCGAGCGCGACCTGACGGTAGAGCTCGCCCTCCGGCGCCTCCGGGTCGATCGCCAGGACGTCGTAGCCGGCCGCGGCGAGGTCCGCTGCAACGCCTCCCTCCCAGCCACAGCCGACCTCGAGGACGCGCAACGGCGGCGGCGCCAGCTGAGAGAGTGTGAACTGCGTGAAGTCCACGACGGTCAGCCTTGCACAGGCCCGCCGCATCGCGGTGCGCGCCCAGCTGCTCGACGGCACCGCCACGAACGTCCTCGAAACGGTGCGCACGCTCGGGTTCCTCCAGATCGATCCGATCGCGAGCATCGCCACGCCGCAGCAGCTCGTGCTCTGGAGCCGGCTCGGCCCCTACGACACGGCGGAGCTCGACCGCCTGCTCTGGGAGGAGCGCAAGCTGTTCGAGTGGGGCGCGTTCATCCGCCCGATCGAGGACTATCCGCTGGTGGTGGCACGGATGCGCCGCAAGCGCGGCAAGTACGCATCGGAGCGCCGCGGCAACGAGTTCCTGCAGAAGAACGCAGCCTTCCGGAAGTACGTGCTCCGCGAGCTGGAGCGGCGGGGCCCGCTGCTGTCGCGCGAGCTCGTCGACACCTCCAGCCGCACCTGGGAGTCTGGTGGCTGGTGGGGGAGCCGCAACGTCGCGGTCATGCTGGAGCTCCTCGAGAGCCGCGGCCAGGTCGCGATCGTCGGCAGGCGCGGCGGGCATCGCCTCTGGGATCTCGCGGAACGCTGGTTTCCGCAGGTCGACCCGCCCCCGCTCGAAGAGGCCGAGCGTCTGCTGGCGGAGAAACGCTTCCGTGCGCTCGGCGTCCGGCTCGCCAAGGACGGCAGCTGGGAGGCGCACCCCGACGCTGAGGACGGAAAGGTCCCCGCGCGTACGACCTTCCTCTCCCCCTTCGACCGGCTGATCTACGACCGCGACCGCGCCGAGGCGCTCTTCCGCTTTCGCTACCGGCTGGAGATGTACGTCCCCAAGGCGAAGCGGGAGTACGGCTACTACGTCTTGCCGATCCTCCGCGGCGACCGCCTCGTCGGTCGGATCGAACCCGTCTTCGACCGCAAGTCGCGCGTCCTGCGCGTGAGCTCGGTGCACTGGGAGCCGGGCGTGAAGCCGCTCTCGCTCCAGAAGCCGCTGCGTGAGCTGGCGCGCTTCGTCGGCGCCGGTAGCATCGAGCGGTAGTGGACTTCGAGACGCGCGCCATCCACGAGGGCCAGGATCCGGATCCCGCCACGGGCGCCGCGACGGTGCCGATCTATCAAACCTCGACGTACGTGCAGGACGCGGTCGGGGAGCACAAGGGGTACGACTACTCGCGCGTCGCCAACCCGACGCGCACCGCGCTGCAGCTCTGCCTCGCCTCGCTCGAAGGCGCGGAGCACGGGCTCGCCTTCTCCTCCGGGCTCGGAGCCGTGACCTCGATCATGCATCTGCTAGCCCCGGGGGACCGCGTCGTCGCGGTCAACGACGTCTACGGCGGCGTCTACCGGATGTTCTCGCAGGTCTACGAGCCCAAGGGCTACGAGTTCACGTGGCTGCCCGCGTCCGAGTTCGGCGACGGTCTCGCGGAGCATCTCGACGAGCGCACGCGGATCGTCTGGCTCGAGACGCCGACGAACCCGCTGCTGAACGTGATCGACATCCGGGCCGCGGCCAAGGCCGCGCACGCGGCCGGCGCGATGGTCGTCGTCGACAACACGTTTGCCACTCCGTACCTGCAACAGCCACTGGCGCTCGGCGCAGACATCGTCGTGCACTCGACGACGAAGTACCTCGGCGGCCACTCCGACGTCGTCGGCGGCTTCGCCGCAACCAACGATCCGACGATCGCCGAGCGGCTGCAATTCCTGCAGAAGTCACTCGGGGCCGTCCCCGGGCCGTTCGACTGCTGGCTCGTCCTGCGCGGGATCAAGACGCTCGCCGTGCGGATGCGCCAGCACTGTGAGAACGCGCACGTGATCGCGCTCTGGCTCTCTCGCCAGACGCGCGTCGGGCAGGTGCTCTACCCGGGGCTCCCCACGCATCCCGGGCACGACATCGCGGCGCGGCAGATGCGCGACTTCGGCGGCATGATCTCCTTCCTCGTCGAGACGGAGGAGGAAGCGGTCGGTCTTGTTGCGCGCACGAAGATCTTCAAGCTCGCGGAGTCGCTCGGCGGCGTCGAGAGCCTGATCGAGCACCCGGCCCGCATGACGCACGCCTCCACGGCCGACGCGCCGTTCGCCGCGCCGAGGAACCTGATCCGCCTGTCGGTCGGGCTCGAGTCCGCGGAGGATCTGCTCGCGGACCTCGAGACCGCGCTCGTCCGCTCGGCCGCGCACATCTAGCGGAACCGCCGCCGCGACGGCGGTGTAGAGCGGACATGAAGAGACTCATCGTCATTCCCATTGCGGCGCTCGCGCTTCTCGCTCCCGGCAACGCCGCAGCAAAGGGACCATCGGAAGCGAAGATCACCGGGCCGGGGCTCAGCTCGGCGTTGACGATCACCGGAGTCGGCGAAGGCAATGTGTCCACCGACCTCGGCGTCCTCGTCCAGGATGCGGGCTTCTTCGCGCAGGTGTTCGGCCAGTCGCCGAGCCCGTTGCTGTCGGCCAAGCCGGCGCAGCTCGGCCCGCGTTACCTGGTGTCGTACACCGTTCCCGGGCCGTCGACGTCGACCCTCGAGCAGGAGCTCTATCCGTACGCCGCCGGCGGCCCCGTGAGCCACATGCGTGCCGGCCAGACGTTCTGGGACACGCAGTCGACCGTGGGCGGTTGGTATCGCGGCACCGGGCGGCTCAAGGCGATGCTGATCAAGGCCGGGCTGCCGAAGTCCGCCGTCGCCACGCGCGGCCGCGCCGCAATGTCGCCGGGCAGGAAGATCGCCATCGGCGCGGGTGCCGGCATCGTGCTCGGCGCCGCGGCGCTGGCGCTCTTCCGCCGCCGTCGCTGACGCGTGGGAGGATCCGGGGCCAGATGGCTCCGGATCCTCTCGACCTCTGGCACCAGGACGCTCCTCGCGTTATCGGTTCCTACGTGGTGGAGACCGACGACGGACCGGCGCTCTTCGACTGCGGCCCGTCCTCGTGTGTCGAGCGGTTGAAGGAAGGGCTGCGCGAACGTGGGCTCGAGCTCGAGGACGTGCGCCACCTGCTGCTCTCGCACATCCACCTGGACCACGCCGGCGCCGCCGGCGTGCTTGTGCGCGAGCATCCGGGGCTGCAGGTGCACGTGTCGGAGATCGGTGCGCCGCATCTGATCGACCCGGAACGCCTGGAGGCGAGCGCGCGCCGGCTCTACGGGGACACTTTCGACGACCTCTGGGGCGAGCTCGCGCCGGTCCCCGAGCAGAACGTCCACGTCGCCGGTGCGCTCGTCGTCGGCCTCGAGTGCTTCCCCAGCCCGGGCCACGCGAGCCACCATGTCTGCTTCCTCGCCGCCGATGGAACGCTTTACGCGGGCGATGCCGCCGGCGTGCGCATCCAGCCGCATCGGACGGTGCTGCCGCCGACGCCGCCGCCCGACTTCGACCTCGACACGTGGTTGCGGACGCTCGACGAGATCGAGCGTCGTGCGCCCGCGCGGCTCGCGCTCGTGCACTTCGGCGTGGCCGAGGACGTCGAGCGCCATCTCGGCGAGCTGCGCCGCCGCCTCGAGGACTGGGTGGCGCGCACCGCGCCGGGGGTAACGGAAGCCGAGTTCAGCGAGTCTGTTCGCGCGGACGTGGACGACGGCCTCGACGCGTACGAGCGCGCGATGCCCTTCTGGCAGTCCTATGCAGGGCTGAAGCGCTACTGGGAAAAGCGGAGTGCTTAAGGCGCCGACTCGGCGGCGCCGTTTAGAGGCTGCGCGGGCTTGGCCCGCGCAGCCGTTTAGCCCCGAACTTCAGCCTGCTGTTCGCGGCGCGCTCGATCTCGTCGGCGTGCGCGACTATCGGCCCGCCGCGATCGCGGCCTCGTAAGCCGCGACGTAATCGCGCACCATTCGCTGCGGTGAGAATTCCTGCTCGACGTAGTGACGCAGCTCGAGCGGGTCGAGCGCGTCGGCCTGCTCGAGCGCCGCGGCCATCTCCGTGTAGCTGTCGACGATGATCCCGCTGCGGCCGTCCTCGATCACCTCGGGGACAGCGCCCCAGCGGGTCGCGATCACGGGCGTGCCGCACGCCATCGACTCGATCATGACAAGGCCGAACGGCTCCTCCCACTCGATCGGGAAGAGCGTCGCGCGTGCGTTCTGCAGCAGCTCGACCTTCTCGCCGTGCGTGACCTCGCCGAGGTACTCGATCCCGTCGACGAGGTGCGGTTCGACGAGCTCGTGGAAGTACTCGCGCTCCTTCGGCTCCTGCAGCTTGCCCGCGATCTTGAGCGGCAGACCCGTCTCCATCGCGACGGCGACCGCGCGGTGCGCTCCCTTGTCGGGGCTGAGGCGTCCGAGGAAGAGCAGGTAGTCCCCGCGATGCGGCTTGACCGGGTAGACCGAGAAGTCGAGCGCGTTGTGGCAGTTCGCGATCCAGTTCAGGTGCGACTTCGGTTTGCGCTGGTTCATCGAGATCGAGATCAAACCGACCTGCGGCGCCACGTTCGCGATCAGCTCGTAGATTTCGCCGGGCTCGCCGTCGAGCGGACCGTGGACGGTGTGGACGACCGGCGTGGTCGTGGTCGCGCCGAGCGTTGCGCCGAGGATGCCGGTGTGGTCGTTGATCACGTCGAAGTCGCCGGCCCGGGAGAAGCACGAGAGCGCATGCTTGAGCTCCCAGAGCGTGCGCCCGATCTGCCGGCTCGGCGCCTCTTGAAAGACGGCCGCGAGCTCGGCCTTCGTGCGCGAGTCCCCGGAGGCGAACAGCGTCACGTCGTGCCCGGCATCGACGAGCCCGTCCGCCAGGAGCGAGACGATCCATTCGATCCCGCCGTAGCCGGTCGGCGGGACCGCGAACCAGGCCGGCGCGAGGATTGCGATCTTCACGGTTCGGCCGGTCGAGCCGTCATGCGGCGTCGACGCGCACGGTGCCGCCCTCGAGCCGCGCGTCCCACAGGGTCCCGAAGGCGCGGATGCCGGACAGCCTGATCGTTCCCGCCCAAGAAGGCAACTCGGTTGGCGCGACGGTCTCGAGCGCATGCCGTCGCCGGTCGGGCTGCAGGCCGAGCAGCGACTGCAGCAGCAGGACGGGAGCGCCGGCCGCCCATGCCTGCGGCCGAGCGGCCGTCGGGTAGGCGATCGGGAAGGGCGTTTCCGACCGGCGCATGCCCGCGAACACCTCCGGCAGCTGATAGTTGAAGTGCTGCGCCGCGGTGAGCATCCGCTGGATCACGCGCTGCGCCTCCGGCCAGCGCGCGTAGCGCGCCAGACCGGTGGCGACGATGGAATTGTCGTGCGGCCAGACCGTGCCGTTGTGGTACGAGAGCGGGTTGTAGCCGGCGTCGCCGGTGGACATCGTGCGCACACCCCAGCCCGACCAGAGCTCGTCGCCCATCAACTGGTCGACGATGGCATCGACGCGGTACGGCGGGACGATCCCGCTCCAGAGCAGGTGGCCGATGTTGGAGCAGAGTGAATCGACCTTCTGCTTGTCCGCGTCGAGCGCGAGCGCGTAGAAGCCGCCGCGGTCCTCGACCCAGAACGCCTCGTCGAAGCGCGCCCGCAGTTCCTCCGCCTCTCGGTCGAGGCGCGCGGCCAGCTCGCGGTCGCGCCAGACCTCGCGTGCGAGCTCCGCGGTTCGGTGCTTCGCGTCGAAGACGTATCCCTGAACCTCGCACGGAGCAATGGGCGCGCGTGCGAGCGTCCCATCGTGGAAGCGCTGCGAATCCCAGGAGTCCTTCCACGACTGGTTCTCGAGCCCGAAGTCGGTGCGCCGCTCGTATTCGACGAAGCCGTCGCCGTCGCGGTCCCCATACTTCTCGATCCACTCGAGCGCGGCAAGCGCGGGCTGCTTGAGATCGCGCACCAGTGCGGCGTCGTCCGTCCACCGCCAGACCTCCGAAAGGAGAATCAGGTAGAGCGGCGTGGCATCGACGGTGCCGTAATAGCGCTCGAACCAGGTGCGTGCGGCCTTGCCGTGACGCACCTCGTGCACGATCTTGCCGGGCTCGGCGTCGAGCCTCGCGCTGTCCTCCTTCGCCTGCAGGTCGGCGAGCACCTCGAGCGCGGTGCGCGCCAGCTCGGGCCCGAAGAGCAGCGTCTGTAGGCAAGTGATGATCGTGTCGCGTCCGAAGACGGTCATGAACCACGGGACGCCGGCGCCGGGCAATTTTCCGATTCCCCCGTTGTCCGAGCGCATCCGGAGCGAGGCGAGATCGGAGACCGACTGGCCGAAGGCGTGCGCCAGGGAGTCCCACGACGCGCGGAGCTGCGGGACGCGCAGCTGCCACGCGGCGAGCGAGTCGCGCACGCGGCCGACCTCCTCGCCAAAGCGGAGCTCGGCGAACCGGGGCGCGACGAGCTCGCCGTCGGGGAGCGCGAAGACCTCGACGTGCACACTCCAGCGTTCGCGTGGCTCGAGCGAGAGCTGGAACCTCATGGTCGAGCCGTGCACCTCGCCGCGCTCGGAGAAGATCACTTGCGTCTTCAAGGGCAGCTCGCCGTCGTCCGAGATCAGGAACTGGTTGCGCTCGGCGTCGTACTCCACCGGGCGCGGATCAGGCAGCGGCTTCGCGCGCATCGGGTCACCAAGAGCGAAGTCGAAATCCTTGACGGCGAAGATGTCCGCGAAGTCGGCGGCGACGTCGAGCTCGAGGTCGAACTCGACGCGCTCCATGCTCTGGTTCTGCACGGTGAACGAGTCCTGCATTCCGTCGCCGACGAAGCGTTCGCGCCGGATCGAGAGGACGTCCGGCGCCAGTTCACCGCCGAGGGGATTGCGCATGAAGAACGCCGCGGAGAAGTACTCGATCTTGTCGGAGGAGAGCAGCAGCGGCCGTTGCCCGTTGATCGTCAGCCGGAGCCCGGAGAGGAAGCGAGTGTCCTCTGCGAAGAGACCCTCGACCTTGCCGTGGATATCCCCCAGCTCGTCGCAGATGCAGAAGGTCGCGCCCTCGAGAATCCTGAGTTGTTGATTCATCAGCTCTCGGTTCGGAGTATGCGCCCGCCGGATGATTGCGCCAGGGCCTTGACGACGAGCTCGTCGATGTTGACGTGCGAGGGACGGGTGATGACGAAGACGATGCAGTCGGCGATGTCTTGTGGCTGCATCGCGTCAACGCCTTCGTAGACCTTTCGCGCAGTCTCTTGATCGCCGCGGAAGCGGACAAGCGAGAAGTCCGTCTGCACGAGGCCCGGGTCAACCGTGCAGATGTGGATCGGGCGGCCGAGCAGATCCTCGCGGAGCGCATAGGTGAAACCGCGCACCGCGAACTTGGACGTGACGTAGAGCGACCCCTTCTCGTACGCCTGCCGGCCGGCGACCGAGCCGATGTTGACGATGTAGCCGTCGTCGCGCAGGTGCGGCAGGCAGAGGCGCGTCATCCGGATCAGGCCGTTGACGTTCGTCTCGAGCACGAGGTGCTCGTCCGCCTCGGTGCTGTCATCGAAGAGGTCGCGGCCGAGAGCGAGGCCGGCGGCGTTGACGAGGATGTCGATGCCGCTGAGCTCCTCCGCTGCGGCAGTGACGAAACGCTCGCAGCTTTCCGGGTCGGTGACGTCGAGTTCGAGCGCGGTTACGGGAGCCGCGATGCGGTCCACGCGCCGCGCGCCCCCGACGACGCGCGCGCCCTCGGCCGCCAGCGTGCGTGCCGTCGCCGCGCCGATGCCGCTGGACGCGCCGGTGACGACGGCCGACTTCCCCTCCAGGCTGGGCACCTGGGGAGACTAGTGCGCCTGCCGGTGCTGCTGCTGCGCCTGTGGGTCGCGAGCACCAAGCCGGAGGCCGCACTCGGCCGCAGCAAGGCTGGAATGCCTTGCTAAGGC
>JBKPGW010000237.1:0-2114 GCA_046729555.1 Actinomycetota bacterium
TGTAATTCACGAGGTCGTTGCGGCTCGGCCTGCCGGCACCCGCGAGCTCGGCCGCGTCGACGACGATGACGCGCAGACCAAAGCGCTCGTGCTGCGTTTGCATGCTGCGCAGGAACACGATCTGGGCGCGGGAGGGATCACCTTCCGCCGTTGCCTCCGCGCGGGAGTTCAGGAACGACACCAAGACGATGTGGCCCCTAAGGCGCCCGAGGCTCACCTCGCCGCCGCGAACTGCGCTGCCCGCGAGAGCAGGTGCGGGCATACCGGTCTCGACCTCGACCCGCGGCTGCTCGTCCCTGCATGCGACGGTCAATGCGACCAAGGCGATGATGGCGAGCAAAGGCCTGCGACCGGACAGCCTCATCGCTACCCGGTGTGGCCCGGATTGCCGACGTCGCGGTAGAGCGCCTCGACGTTGTTCCCGTCGGGATCGAGAAGGTACGCGGCGTAGTAGCCCGGGGCGTAGTCGCGGTAGCCCGGTGCTCCGTTCGAGCGAAAGCCCGCTTCCACGCCGACACGGTGGAAGGCATCGACCTCCTCCCTCGAGCGCGCGTAGAAGCAGAGATGCAGCTCCTTCGTCGGAGGCGTTTGCGCGACGACGTTGACGTGCGTAAAGCAGGCCGCGTCGTCGTGCTCGTACAACTTCGGGATATCAAGCGGGGCGAGGATTGTTTCGTAGAACCGAACGCTCTCCGAGAAGTCACTCGCGTGGAGGTCGAGGTGGTCGACCACCGTTCGCGACCAATCCCAGTCCTCGGCCTGCACGACTCCTATGCGAGCGCGGGAATCGGCTCGTCTGCCGCCGTGCGCACGAGTAGCGACTCGCGCGTGACCGGATCGAAGAAGTGGCAGCGCTCCGGGTCGAGTGCGAGCCGGATCTTCTTCCCAAGCAGCTGACGCGTCCCCGAGGGGAGCCTGGCGGTGAAGAGTGCGCGAGCCTCCTGAGCGAGCAGCGCCTCTTCCTCCTCGCCCGCGCGGATGCTGAGGATCTCGTCGGTCTCGACCGGAGCCGCGTTGACGGGGAAGAAGACGAGCACCTCCGCGCCGAGGTTCTCCTCGACGGTCACCTCCCCCTCGATCGACCAGGCCGGCGATTGCCCATCCCCGACCTCGGAGAAGTGCTCCGGACGGATGCCGAGGATAAGGCGAGGCGGAAGCTTCGCACCGTCGGCGCCGAGCTCGGCGAGCGGGAGCGAGAACCCTGCGAAGCGAAGGTAGCCGTCGGCGATGTGCGCCTCGACGAGGTTCATCGACGGCGAGCCGATGAACGCGGCGACGAACAGGTTCACCGGCGACCAGTAGAGCCCTTGCGGCGTGTCGACCTGTTGGATCTTGCCTTCGTTCATGACGGCGGCGCGCTGTCCGAGTGTCATGGCCTCTACTTGGTCGTGCGTGACGTAGACGGTGGTCACGCCGAGCTGCGAGTGCAGCCGCGCAAGGTCGGCACGGACGCGCACGCGGAGCTTCGCGTCGAGGTTCGAGAGCGGCTCGTCCATCAGATACACGGCGGGACGGCGCGCGATCGCGCGACCCATGGCGACGCGCTGCCGCTGTCCACCGGAGAGCGCGAGCGGGCGGCGGTCCATCAGCTCCTCGAGCCCGAGCAGGCGCGCGGTCTCGGCGATGCGCGCGGCGATCTCCCGGCGCGGCGTCCGCCGCACCTTCAGGCCGTAGGCGAGGTTCTTGCGGACTGTCATGTGCGGGTAGAGGGCGTAATTCTGGAAGACCATCGCGATGTCGCGATCCTTCGGATTGACGTCTGTCACGTCGCGGTCGCCGATAAGGATGTCCCCGTCAGTGACTTCCTCGAGCCCTGCGATGCAGCGTAGGAGCGTCGTCTTCCCGCAGCCAGATGGGCCGACGAGCACCATGAACTCGCCGTCCTCGATCTTCAGGTCGACGCCGTCGACGGCGCGTACGCCGTTCGGGAACGTCTTGACAACTGTCTGTAGCTCGATGCCCGGCACTCCTACCCCTTCAACCCGGTGGTCACGATGCCGCGCGCGAGCTTCCGCTGCAAGGCCAGGAAGGCGAGGACCGCCGGCAGCGTGAAGAGCAAAGCACCCGCGAGGACTGCGGGCACCAGGAGGTTCTGCGCCGTTGGGTCGTAGTAC
>JBKPGW010000238.1:0-16886 GCA_046729555.1 Actinomycetota bacterium
GTTGTCAACCTGGGCGTTGGGGTCTTCGCCTCGGGCCCCGCCGCCCCCCCCTATGCGTCTTGGCGCGGGGGCGGCGGGGCGCGCCTCGGCCCCCCCCCGCGACCCGATTCGGCGACGAGAGGAGGTTGGGCTGCCTTGAACGGCACCATGCTCTGGTTTCACGAGGAGAGGGGAGCTGGCTTTCTCCTCAGCGACGACGGTGACCGCTTGGCCGTCGACCGCGACAGCTTCGTTGACGGGACCGCGCCTGTCGGGCGCTGCGCCGGCCTGCCCGTGACCTTCACCCACGCCGAGCGCGAGGGGGAGGGCGTCGCGGTCGACGTCTCGCTCGTGGAGGTACCGGCGCCCGCGCGCCGTGCACGCAGGCGCGGCTCGAGCTACCGCAGCTGAGCCTCCTAGCGCTTCGGCACGTACCGAAGGTGCGTGACGTAGGGCGACTCGATCACGCGCGTCAACTCGAGCTCGGTTGGGCCGAGACCGTCGAGCAGCCGCACGCCGCCGTCACCGAGCAGCACCGGTACGAGATGGACGTTCAGCTCGTCGAGCAATCCCGCACGGAGGAACTGCTGGACGACGCTGCCGCCGCCGCCGAGCTGGATGTCCTTTTCGCCGGCCGCAGCGCGCGCCTGCTCGAGTGCGGCCTCGATCCCATCGGTCACGAAGGTGTACGAAGTCCCGCCCTCCTTGACGACGGTTTCGCGCGGATGATGGGTCAGGATGAAGACCGGGGCGTGAAACGGCGGGTCGTCTCCCCACCAGCCGTCCGCGTTGGGATCGCTGTCCCACGGGCCTGCGCCGCCGCTGAACATCCGCCTGCCCATCACGACGGCGCCGCTCCCCTGGATCCATTCCTGCGCGACGTCGTCATCCGGGCCGGTCTCCCCGCCGAACATTCCGTGCGCCTCGCGAAAGCTCTTCAAGCGAAACGCCCACTCGTGCAAGAGCTCGCCACCACGGCCGAGCGGTTCCTCGAGCGTCTGGTTCGGGCCCGCCACGTAACCGTCGAGCGACATTGAGAGATCGCAGAAAACCTTGCTCATCGCCGCGCCATCCTTTCTGATTCGGTCTTGCTAGTTCAGACGGCGCGACCTGCGCAAACTCATCGTCAGCCCGGCGGCACGTTCTGGTTGCGCCGGAGCACGTTCTCCGGGTCGAAGCGTGTCTTCAGCGCCTGCAGCCGGTCGAACGCCTCTGCGCCGAAGATGGCGCGCCGCCGCTCGAGCGGCTCGTCCTCCTGCATGTAGTTGATGTACCCGCCGCCGCTGAACGACCACGGCTCGAGCGCGGCCGCCGTCTCGCGCGCCCACCGGATTTCCTCCCCGTCACGTGTGGGGTCCTGCCAGGTGGCCATCACGCTGACGTTGAACGCGGCGTTCCGGAACCCGAGGGCGGCGCTGTCTGCGTCGACCTCCTTCGGGGCGCCGTGAAGGGATTCGATGAGGATGCCGCCGGGCGGCCGGCCGAGCGAGGCGACCCGCGCGACCAGCTCGTCGATCAGCTCCTCCGGGAGCTCGCGCACGAAGTGACCTTTCCAGTAGTGGCGGTTCTCGCCGTAGGCGGAGTCGAAGATGTTCTGCTGGTCGATGAACGTCTGGGCCTGAACACTGTCGGCAACGAGGCCTGGCAGGGCGCGCAGCGTGTGCAACTCGTCCGGATTGCCGTTCGCGCCCGTGTAGCACGGAGTGATTTCGAGGAACGGCGTGAGATCCGCGTCGACACCGAGGGTCGCCTGGCAGCTGAGGTCCGGTGATGCGCCGGCTGCCAGGTCGCGCAACCCGCGCAGGGCGTCGCGCACGCCGTCGCCGCTGTAGCACAGCGTGCCTCCGACGACACGGTCGAGCTCGTAGAGCCGGAACTGCAACCACGTTGCGACGCCGAAGTTGCCGCCGCCGCCGCGGAGGCCCCAGAGCAGCTCCGGGTCGCCGTCCTCGCCCGCGCGCACCGTCGTGCCGTCCGGCGTGACGAGCTCGGCGGCGACAAGGGCGTCGCAGGTCAGGCCGTACTGAGCCGTGAGATGCCCGATCCCGCCGCCGAACGTCAACCCCGCGACGCCGGTGGAACCGACGACTCCGCCCGGTGTGACGAGGCCCGCCATCTGCGTCGCCGTGTCGAAGTCGAGCCACGTCGCGCCGCCCTCCGAGCGCGCGGTTCGCGCACCGCCGTCTACGTCGACCCTGCGCATCTGCGTCAGGTCGATCACCAGTCCGCCCTCGACGACACAGTGTCCGGCCGGGTTGTGCCCGCCGCCGCGGACGGCGACGTCCAGGCCGTGCGTGTGGGCGAAGTCGAACGCCGCGGCGATGTCCCCGGCGCCCGCACAGCGTGCGATCACAGCGGGGCGGCGGTCGATCAGCGCATTGAAGCCTCGGCGCGCAGACTCGTACTCAGGGTCGTCCGGCCCGATGACCGTGCCGGCCAGCGACGCGCGGAGCTCGCTCGGATCCATCAGGCCGCAGGCTGGTAGGTCAGGATCGCGACGCCGTCGCCGACGAACTTCGAGTCGGTCAGCCGGAACGACTTCTTGTCGGCCGTCTCGCCGAAAAGGCGCTTCCCGCTGCCGAGCACGACCGGGAAGACCATCAGCCGCACCTCGTCGACGAGATCGTTTTCGATCAGCGCCTGCACGAGCAGCGCACTGCCGGCGACGAGGATGACGCCGTCGACCTCGTCCTTCAGCTTCCTGACCTCCTCGACCACGTTGCCGCTGAGGATGGTCGAGTTGTTCCAGTCCGCCGTCTTCAGCGTGGAGGAGACGACGTACTTCGGCATGCTGTTCATCTTGTCCGCGAAGCCGACCTCGTCGGTGAACGTCGGCCACGCGGCGGCAAAGCCCTCGTAGGTCACGCGACCGAGCAGCTGCGCCTCGGCCTCGCGAAGCTCCTCGAGCTTGAACTTGTCGCCCTCGTCACCACGGTTGATCTCGAACGTCCAGCCTGCGTGCTTGTAGTTCTCGCCCCCGCCCGGCGCCTCCATGACGCCGTCGAGCGAGACGAACTCCGTTACGACGATCCTGCCCATGCGTCCTCCTTCGTCCGGGGAGCGGGTTACTATATTCAACCGAGGGGTTGTTCAACCGAGAAGGTGAGGAAGTGGCCGAGGACACGCTGAGCACCACCTTCGCAGCTCTGGCCGATCCGACGCGGCGCGCAATCCTGGCGCGGCTCGCCGAGGGGGAGGCGACGGTCAACGAGCTGGCCGGGCCGTTCCCGATCACGGTGCAGGCGGTCTCGAAGCATCTCCGCGTGCTCGAGCACGCCGGCCTGATCGAGCGCGGTCGCGAGGCCCAGCTGCGGCCCTCCAAGCTGCGGGGCGAGCCGCTCGCCGAAGCGGCCGCCTGGCTCGCGTCGTACCGGCGCTTCTGGACGGGACGATTCGACCGGCTCGAACGTAGGCTGAAAGATTGACCGAGTACGGGATCACGATCACGCGCATCTTCGACGCTCCGCGCGCGCGGGTCTGGGCAGAGTGGACGGAGCCGGCGAGCTTCAGCGACTGGTTCGGCGGGCCGTACGGCGACGTGCCACTAGACACGGTGGTGATGGACGTGCGCAGCGGTGGTGCGTGGCGGTTGACGATGTTCGCGGAGCCGGGGCGCCGCGAGATTCACTGGCACGGCGAATACCTCGAGGTGGACGAGCCGCAACGGCTCGTCTTCACGATCTCCGATCGCACGGGAGGGGACCGGTACGAGGTCGTCAGCGTCCAGCTGACGGAGCTCGAGGACGGTCGCACCGAGATGCACTTCGAGCAGCGCGGTCAGCTGCCGCCGGAGGTCTACGAGGCGACGAAGCAAGGCTGGGGCGTGTTCTTCGATCGCTTGGCCGAGCGGCTCGCGTCGTGATCGATTCCCGCGCATGACGTCACCGACCGGATCTCAGTCGCCCTCGACGGCCAGCTCCTGGTTGCACGCCTCGCCGGCCGGGTTGCGCGCATCGACACCGCTACCGCGCGCGTCGCGTGGTTGTACTGAACGCCGCAGGCTGACGGCCAGAAGCGCGGCGACTGCCGGCACGACCAGGAACTCCGACGAGAAGACCGCGACGACGCACACGAGTGCGAGTGCGACCAGTGCGGCGGCGCGCAGTCGTCCGGGGAGCATTCGCACCGCGCCCGCGAGCGCGAACACGTAGACGAGGATGAAGCAGGCGGACGTCGCGCGGATCAGGGCGCTCGTGCTGCTGATTCCCGCAGCGAGCGCGGCGAGCAGCACGACGGCGGTGGCGCCGAGCGCGAGCAGCGGCCGGCGCGGGATGCTCCGGTGGGCGTCACCGGCGAACCAGACTGGCAACGCTCGCTCCGTGGCAAGGGAGGCGGCAAGCTTGGCCGCCGCGCCCATGTAGACGTTCATCGTTCCCATCGTCAGCGCGACCGCCAGCACCGCCGTCGCGTCCCGTCCCGCGCGACCGAACCCGACTGCGATCAGGTCGGCGAGGGGCACGCGCGAGCCGCTTGCGGTGGTGACGATCGTCGCGACGGCGAGACCCGTGTACAGCGCCGTGATGACAGCGAACGCGAACGCCATCGCGCGCGGCAGGTCGCGCGCCGGGTCGCGGAACTCGCCGGCCAGCTGCGCCATCGCCTCCCAGCCGATGAAGAGCCAGATCAGGATGTTTGCGGCAGTCCCGACCTCCCACCAGCCGTGCGGCGCGAACGGCGTCCAGTTGTGTGTGGCATGTGTCGGCAACGCGACGCCCACTGCGACGGCGACGACGCCTACGAGGACCGCCGAGAGTACGAGCTGGAAGCCGGACGACAGTCGCAGGCCCGCTGCGTTTGCCGTCAAGACCACGGCGTACATCGCGAGGGCGACCGCAACGGCGACGCCGGTGCCCGAGCCTGTCAGGTCGGCGACGTAGTAGCCGCCGATCAATGCGACGGCCGGCCCGCCGAAGACGACCGCCGTCATGAACCAGGCGCCGGTGACGGCCGCGGCCGTGTCGCCGAACGCCTCCCGCACGTAGGTCGAGACGCCGCCCGCGACGGGGTGGCGGATGCCGAGCGCGGCGAACGTCACCGCGAGCGGAGCGGAGAGCACCAACAGCGATGCCCACGCGACGATCGACGCCGGCCCGGCGGCGTCCGCCGCGAGCGCCGGCACCAGCAGCAGGCCCGGGCCGACGAGCGCACCGATGTAGAGGGCTGCACCGCGCGGGACGCTCAGCACGGGTTCGACGCTAGCCGATAAATAGGGCGGATTCGGCCCGCTATTCATGCTTCACTGGGAGCATGCCTTCCCCGACGTCGCGTCTGCTCCAGCTGCTGGAGCTGTTGCAGGCGCAGCCGCTCGTCACGGGACGCGAGCTCGCGGACCGGCTCGCTGTCGACCGCCGCACGATCCGCCGTGACGTCGCGACGCTGCTCCGGCTGGGCATCCCGGTCGAAGGCGAGCGCGGTGTCGGCGGCGGCTATCGGCTTCGGCCCGGCTATCGCCTGCCGCCGTTGATGTTGAGCGAGGACGAGGCTGCCGCGGTCGTGGTCGGGCTCACTGCCGCGAGTCGCCTCGGGCTCGGCGAGGCCGACGGGACGACGGGCGCGCTCGTGAAGATCCACCGCGTGCTGCCCGATGCATTGCGCCGGCGCATCGAGGCGCTCGAGTCGGCGCTCGCGTTCACGGCTCCGGCCGTCACCGGCGAGCCGCCGGCGGGCGAGACGGCGCTGCTGCTGGCAGAGGCGATTCGCCGCCGCCGGCGCGTGAGCATTTCCTACCGGACGTTTGCGGGGGAAGAGAGCGAGCGCGAGCTGAGCCCGTACGGCCTCGTCGTGCACGAGGGGCGCTGGTATCTCGCGGCACACGATCACGGCCGCGACGCTCTCCGGACGTTCCGCGTCGACCGCATCGGCCGCGCTGCGCTCGCCGACAAGTCCGCCCGTGACGCGCCTGATGCCTTCGACCCGCTCGAGCACGTCAGCCGCTCGCTCGCGCAGGTGCCGTGGCCGTGGGAGGTGGAGGTGCTGCTGGAGCTGCCGCTCGAGCAGGCGAAGCGACGCATCTCCGGAACGCTTGCGGAGCTCGCCGACGAGGACGGCATGACGGCGCTGCGGATGCGCGTGAGCTCGCTCGACTGGACGGCGTCCTGGCTGGCCGGTCTCGGTTGTCCGTTCCACGTCCGGCGGCCGGGCGAGCTGCGTGCCACCGTCCAGTCGCTCGGCGAGCGGCTGCGCGAGTGGTCACTCGCCTAGCTCGTTCTCCTCGAGCCAGGCTCTGGCGATTCGCTTTTGTGCTCGCGTGAGCCATGCCTCCGCGACGAGGTCGTACAGCTCGTCGCGGTCGATGCGGGCGAGATCCGGGATGCGCATCAGCACCGCGGGATAGCCGTCGAAGTGCGGGGTCGTGAAGAAGACGCCGCGCTCGTCCGCGAGCAGAAGCTCTTTCACCCCGACGTCTGCGACGCGGAACATCAAGACGTCGTTCAGGCGTTCCTGCGTCTCGGGATCGACCGCGTCCTTCCGCTGTCCGCGGTGGAAGCAAAAGAGCTTGCCGTGCACGAAGTACGCGGGCCGGCCGTCCTCGGAGACCTCCTTCGTCACCTCCGGCATCGCCAGCGCCAGCTCCTCCAGGTCCGCCATCGTCGCCACGGCGAGACTCTCTCATCGCCGGGCGATGAAGACTCCGGCCAGGCAGAGCGTCCCGCCGGCAACGGCGAGTCCGGGCGGCGTCTCGCCGAGCAGGAGCCAGCCCAGCAGGATCGCGAGCGGCGAGACCAGATACGTGGTCGAGCCCATCCGCCCCGCCGTCGTGCGCGCCAGTGCGTAGCCCCACGTGAGGAAGCCGATGGCCATCGGCACGATCGCGAGGTAGACCATCCAGCCGATCGCAGTCGCGTGCGTGTGCGGCAGCTGATGGACAAGCGTCCCGGCGAACGGCAGGCAGACGAGCGCGCCGAACGTGCACGCGAGCCACGTCACCTGCAGCGCCGACACGCGTGAGAGCAGAGGCTTCTGGGCGACGACTCCGCCGGCGTAGAACAGCGCGGCGGCGACACAGAGCAGCGCTCCCCAGCTCGGGGTGAAGCCGTGCCCCGAAGTCGCGCTGCCGATCACGACGGTGCCCGCGAACGCGACGGCGCAGCCGGCGAGCAGGTATCGCGGGAAGCCCTCGCGCAGGACCACGCCTGCAAGGAGCGCGATCAGGATCGGGCCGACGTTGACGAGCATGGCCGCCGTGCCGGCGTCCACGCGCCGCTCCGCCTCGTTGAGCGCGATGTTGTAGAGGCCGAACCAGAAGATCCCAGTGAACGCGATGGCCGGCAGATCCCGGCGCGACGGCAACGGCTCGCGGCGTACCAGTACGAGCGCCCCGAGCGCGACGCTCGCGATCGCCAGCCTTCCGAGCGCAAGCGCCTCCGGGGAGAACTGCCGCGAGGCCGAGCGGATCCCCACGAACGCCGACGCCCAGAGCGAGACGGTCACGAGCGCCGCGCCGAGGGCGAGCATCCGCTCGCGCTCGCCGGGCAGGGGAGCTGTCGCCTCGAGCGTGGCCATCTGGGTGAAACGCGGCGCCGCGTCTCTCTGTGAGAACGCCGCCTCGCCCGATTTCCTGCCCCGCCTCTGTAGGAGGTGGGCGCCGCGCTAAGGTCGATGGCGATGAGCACCCGCAGCACGGAGATCGTCGTCCAGGACAACCCGGGTGAGCTGCGCTACGAGCTGCTCGTGGACGGCGAGGTCGCCGGCGAGATCCTGTACCGCCGCTCGACCGGCGCCGTGGCGCTCGTCCACACCGAAGTGTCGCCGTCGCTCGAGGGCCGGGGTCTCGGAGCCAGGCTCGTTGCCGGGGCGCTGGACGACATCCGCGCACGCGGCCAGCATGTCGTGCCGATCTGCCCGTTCGTCCGCGCGTACATCCGCCGGCACCCGGAGTACGGGGATCTCGTCGTTCGCACCACGCAGGGGTCCGACTGACGCGCGCGCCGGAGCTGGAGCGGGGCCCGTCGCGCCGCTGCGGCGGGTCGGAGAACAAGCCGTTCTGCGACGGCACCCACCGCCGGATCGGCTTCACTACCGACTGATGGCCGACAACGAGATTCACGAGCGCATCGAGCAGCTCGTCGCCGAGGAGCACGAGCTGTACGAGCGCGGCGCTCAAGGCGGGTTGAGCGACAGCGAGCATCGGCGGCTCGAGTCGATCCAGGTCGGGCTCGACCAGGCCTGGGATCTCCTGCGCCAGCGCCGTGCCCTCCGCGAGGCGGGTCGCGACCCGAACGCCGCACGCGTCCGGGATCCCGACGTCGTGGAGGGGTACGAGCAGTAGCGCTTTCGTTGCAGTTCGACACGAAGATCGCCGTCGTCCTGCGGGACGACTTGGCCGTGTGGCAGAAGACGAACGTGACGGCATTCCTCGTCAGCGGGATCGCCGGAACCGTGCCCGGCGTCGTCGGTGACCCGTACCGCGATGCGTCCGGGAACGAGTATCTGCCGATGTTCGTCCAGCCGGTCCTCGTGTACGAGGCCGACGCAGCTGGGTTGCGGCGGGCCTATGAGAGGGCGATGAGCCGCGGTGTCACCCCGGCCGTCTACACCAGCGAGCTCTTTGCGACCGGGCACGACGAGGCGAACCGGGCAGCGGTGGCTGCCGTGAGCGCCGAGGAACTCGATCTGGTCGGGATCGCCATCCGGGCGGACCGGAAGACGGTCGACAGAGTGGTCGACCGCCTCCGCATGCATCCGTGAACAAACCGAACTGCAGGGGGTCTGACCCCTCGGGGCCAGACCCAGCCTTTCCATCTGCGAACATACGTTCGCAGATGGAGGCGACGATCCTGCATGCCGACGCCGACTCGTTCTACGCGTCGGTCGAGCAGCGGGATGACCCTCGCCTGCGCGGCCGGCCCGTGATCGTCGGCGCCGGCGTCGTCCTCGCCGCGAGCTACGAAGCCAAGGCCTACGGCGTTCGCACCGCGATGGGCGGGGCTCAGGCACGGCGACTCTGCCCGCGAGCCGTCGTGGTCGAGCCGCGGATGTCGGCGTACTCGGAGGCGAGCAAGGCGATGTACCGCGTCTTCGACGACATGTGCCCGGTCGTCGAAGGGCTCTCGATCGACGAGGCCTTCCTCGATGTGCGCGGGATGCGGCGGCTTGCCGGCAGCCCGGCGGAGATCGCAGTCAGGGTGCGGCGCGCCGTCCGCGAGCGGGTGGGCCTGCCGGTCACCGTCGGCGTCGCGCGAACGAAGTTCCTGGCGAAGGTCGCGAGCGGCGTCGCGAAGCCCGACGGACTGCTCGTCGTGCCGCCGGAACGCGAGCTCACGTTTCTGCATGCGCTGCCCGTCGAACGACTCTGGGGTGTCGGAGTCGTCACGGCCGACAAGCTCCACCAGCTCGGCATCACGACGGTCGGCCAGGTGGCCAACGTGTCGGAGAGCGTGCTGGTGTCGATCCTCGGACGGGCAGCGGGCCGGCAACTCCATGCGCTCGCGCACAACCGCGACCGCCGGCGCGTGCAGCCGGGCCGTCGGCGCGGCTCGATTGGCTCGCAGTGCGCGCTCGGCGGCAGGCGCCGGTCGACCGAGGAGGTAGACGCCGTCCTGCTCGGCCTCGTCGACCGGGTCACACGCAGGATGCGCGCAGCCCGGCGGATCGGCCGCACGGTCACGCTCCGGCTCCGCTTCGACGACTTCTCGCGCGCGACGCGTTCGTACACGTTGAGCGACGCAACTGCTGAGACGCAGACGATCGCCGACACGGCCCGTGCGCTGCTCGCGACCGCAACGCCGACGATCCAGCGTCGAGGGCTTACGCTCGTCGGCGTGTCCGTCGCGAACCTCGAGAACGACTGTCCGGCCCAGCTCGTGCTGCCGTTCGACCGTCGCGCAGGCCTCGAGCTCGATCTTGCGATCGACGCGATCCGCAACCGCTTCGGGCTCGGCTCGATCACGCGTGGCGTCCTGCTCGGCCGCGAGACCGGCCTGTCGATTCCGCTCCTCCCGGACTGATGACCCTGCTCGCGGACGTCGCCGCCGCCTCGCAGGGTGTCGCCGAGACGAGCTCTCGCTCGCAGAAGGTGGCGATCCTCGCCGACCTCCTCCGCGCGCTCGAGCCGTCGGAGGTCGCGATCGCGACCGGCTTTCTGAGCGGTGTCCCGCGTCAGGGCCGCGTCGGGATCGGCTATTCGATGGTCTACGGGACCGAACAGCCGGCCGCGCCCGATCCTTCGCTCACGGTCAGGGATCTCGACGCAACCATTGCCGAGATCCAGACCACGACCGGACCCGGCTCGGCAATGAGGCGCCGGCAGCTCCTGGGCGAGTTGCTCGGCCGCGCGACAGAGGAGGAGGCCGACTTCGTCCGGCGGCTCTTGACGGGCGAGCTGAGGCAGGGCGCACTCGCCGGGTTGATGATCGACGCGGTCGCGAAGGCCGCGGGCGTGCCGGCCGACCTGGCACGGCGGGCGCTGATGCTCTCCGGCGATCTGCCTCGCACGGCCGAGCTCGCCCTGACCTCGGGAGCGGAAGGACTACGCGGCGTCGGCTTCGAGCTCTTCCAGCCGGTGTTGCCGATGCTCGCCTCGACGGCCGAGAGCGTCGCCGACGCCGTTGCGAGCTTCGAGCTGGCCTCGGTCGAGTGGAAGCTCGACGGGATCCGGATTCAGATCCATCGCCGCGGCGGCGACGTTCGCATCTACACGCGCAACCTCAACGACATCACGCACGCGTTGCCGGGCATCGTCGAGGCCGTGCAGCGGCTGCCCGTGCAACAGGCCGTGCTCGACGGTGAGGCGCTATGGATGAGCGATGACGGTCCGGCGCCGTTTCAGGACACTGTCGCGCGCATCGACAGCGAAGCGCGACCGGAGGGGATCGCCACCTTCCTCTTCGACGTGCTGCACGTCGACGGCGCTGACCTGCTCGACACGCCGCTCGCCGAGCGCACAGCGCGGCTCGAGGCGCTCGCACCGGAGCTGAAGATTCCCGGCTCCCTCACCTCCGACCCGGAGGAGGCGCAACGGATTCTCGACGAAGCGCTGGCCGCAGGGCACGAGGGCGTCGTCGTCAAGGATGCGGCGTCGCTCTACGCCGCCGGCCGCCGCGGGAAGGCTTGGCTCAAGGTCAAGCCGGTGCGGACGTACGACCTCGTCGTGCTCGGGGCGGAGTGGGGCCACGGACGGCGCCAGGGCTGGCTCTCCAACCTTCACCTCGGTGCGCGCGATCCGGCAACGGGCACGTTGGTGATGGTGGGCAAGTGCTTCAAGGGCCTCACCGACGAGCTGTTGCGCTGGCAGACGAAAGAACTGCTCGAACGCGAGGTTGAGCGGCGCGGGATCGCCGTCATGGTCAGGCCGGAGCTGGTCGTCGAGATCGCGCTGGACGGAGTGCAGGTGTCGACGCGTTACGCGGGCGGCGTCGCCCTCCGCTTCGCCCGCGTGAAGCGCTACCGGCCCGACAAGAACCCGGAAGAGGCGGACACAATCGACGATCTGCGTGCCCTGTTGAGCCCGAAGGCCCGGCGGTAGGCTTGGAACGTGGCCGAAACGCGCGCTGACCAGCGCAAGGACGCGAACGCGCCGCCGGCTCCGCGCGGATCGACGCCGAAGGGCCCGCGGCGGCCGAGCCTGGGGCGCTGGTGGATCGTCTTCGCGCTCGTCCTGCTCGGCGTCAACTTCTACCTCGGCTCGCGCGCGACGCAGCCGGAGTCACGCGTTCGCGTTCCGTACAGCCCCTTCTTTCTCGACCAGGTGCGCGCCGGCCACGTCAAGGAGATCACATCGAAGGGGACGGCGATCCAGGGCACGTTCACGCAGAAGGAGCGGTACGGGAAGTCGAAGCCGACGACGCGCTTCCGGACGGAGATCCCCGCGTTCGCCAACAACGACGCGCTGTCGAAGCTGCTCGAGGAGAAGGGCGTGGTCGTCAACGCGCAGCCGCTCGACACCGGCGGGCCGTGGTGGCAGAGCCTGCTGCTCGGGTTCGGCCCGACGATCCTGTTCGTCTTCCTGCTCTTCTGGCTGATACGGCGCGCCGGCAGCGCGCAAAACCTGCTGGGGACGTTCGGCCGCTCTCGCGCTCGCCGCTATCAGCCCGGGGGGGACCCCGTCACGTTCGCCGACGTCGCCGGCATCGAAGAGGCGGAGGCGGAGCTGACGGAGGTCGTCGACTTTCTCCGCCACCCGGACAAGTACCGCAAGCTGGGTGGGCGGATCCCGCACGGCGTGTTGCTGTCCGGTCCGCCCGGCACGGGTAAGACGCTCCTCGCGCGCGCGGTTGCAGGGGAGGCGAACGTTCCGTTCTTCTCGTTGGCCGCGTCGGAGTTCGTCGAGGCCATCGTCGGCGTCGGCGCCTCGCGCGTGCGCGATCTGTTCAAGGAGGCGAAGGAGGCCGCACCTTCGATCGTGTTCATCGACGAGCTCGACGCGATCGGCCGCTCGCGCACGTCGGGCGTCGCGGGCTTCAGCGGCGGCAACGACGAACGCGAGCAGACGCTCAACCAGATCCTGACGGAGATGGACGGGTTCGACTCGTCCACGAGTGTGATCGTGATCGGCGCGACCAACCGTCCGGACGTGCTCGACCAGGCACTGCTACGGCCGGGCCGGTTCGACCGGCGGGTCGCCGTGCAGCCGCCGGATCGCGCGGGCCGCGAGGCGATCCTGAAGGTGCACACGCGCGGCGTGCCGCTCGGTCCCGACGTCGACCTCGGGCGCATCGCCGCGACCACGCCGGGGATGGTCGGCGCGGATCTCGCCAATCTCGTCAACGAGGCGGCGCTGCTGGCGGCGCGACGGAGCCACGACGCCGTCGCCGAAGCCGACTTCACCGATGCCCTGGAGCGGATCGTGCTCGGCGCCGAGCGGCAGGTGATGATGACGGCGGAGGACCGTCGCCGGACGGCCTACCACGAAGGTGGCCACGCGATCGTCGGGATGCTCACCGAGGGCGCCGATCCGGTGCGCAAGGTCTCGATCATCCCGCGCGGTCTGGCGCTCGGCGTGACCTTCGCGGCGCCCGAGAGCGACCGCTTCAACTACCGCAAGCCGGAGGTGGAAGCCAGGATCAAGGTCGCGCTGGGCGGCCGCGCCGCGGAGGAGGTCGTCTACGGCGAGACGAGCACAGGCGCCGAGTCGGACATCCAGCAGCTGACCGAGATCGCCCGGCAGATGGTCGGCCGCTGGGGGATGAGCTCGGCGATCGGCCCGGTCGCGGTGATCCCGCGCGACGGGGTGGGCCCGTTCCTGCCCGGCGTCGCCGAGGTTTCTCCAGAGACGCAGAAGCTCGTCGACGACGAGGTGCGGCGGGTCGTCGAGGAAGCCCATCAGCAGGTGCTCGTCCTGCTGCAGGAGAACCGCGACAAGCTCGACTCGCTCGCCAACGCCCTGCTCGAGCACGAGACCCTCGACGAGGACGACGTCTACGCCGCGGCCGGGGTGGAGCGGGAAGCGACTCCCGCGGCGGAGTCCTACTCGGCCGCGGCACGTTCAAGAATCGACGACCGGGGGTAGGCGCCTCCCGCGGCCAGGCAGAGGAACGTGCCAGGCATAGGACATGGCGACGTCCGACCTGCCAGCAACCTAAAGGCCGGAGCGTAGTGCGGGCGCAGCCGCACTACGCGCAGGCGTACTGATGCGAGGCGGCGACGCGGAGCATCGCCGCGCCGCACGGTTGGGGACGTCCGCCGACCGTCCTGGAGCGCGCGGGCCGAGCCCGCGCGCGTTTAGCGCGAGGCGCCGTTCCCCTCACCCGGGGCGAAAGCGCAGCTTTCGCCCGGACTCTTCGGCAGCGGTTCGCTCGGCCGTAGGCAGCGCCTCGAGGCGCTCGTCCGGGATCGGCTCGCCGCTCTCGATCGAAAGTCCGTACGTTCCTTCGGTGAGGCGCGCCTCGGCGCGCTCGACAGCGGCAAGCTCTTCCCGTAGGTCGTCCGCGCGACCCTCGTCGAGCTCGTCCTGGTAGAGGTCGGAAGCCTGGTTGCCGGGATCGAGCTCGTCGGCCGGCTCGCCCGTGTCCGCGTGCCCGACCCGGGCCAGAGCCTGCTCGATCCGCCGGCGTTCCGCCGCCAGGAGCTCGCGGGCGCGGTTGGGATCCATCAGGTCACGTTAGCGCGAGTGCGCGCCGCCTGTTGAAGCGCTCGACCCGTCCGCCGCTCGCGACTGCGCGCTCCCGCCCTGTGTAGGCCGGATGGCAGTTCGAGCAGACGTCGACCGAGATCGCTTCGGCGGTCGAGCGGATGTCGAAGGTGGCGCCGCAAGAAGAGCAGCGCACCTCGACGAGATGCATGTTCGGATGCTGCGTCAAAGGGTTCCTCCTTAGGTAACGACGCCGCTGGGCGGCGTCCCCCTCGTAAACGCCGACAGGGCTCTGGATGTTCCCTCGCGTGCGGCAGGATTGCGCCGTGAGCACTCCGCAGGGCGGAATCTTCGCGTTGGGCACGGCCTCGCACGCCTACCTCGAGTTCGACGTCCTGGCAGGGCACCGAAGGCGGGAGCTGGTCGCGGCGATCGCGTCCCTGCGCGAGCCGCGGACGACGATGGGAGGCGTCAACCTCGTCGCCGGGTTCAGGCCCGAGCTCTGGAGTGAGGTCGCGTCCGCCGACGCCCCCGCCGAGGTCACGGGCTTCAACGACGAGCTCGTGGGCACCGACGGCTTCACGATGCCGGCGACGCAGCACGATGCGGTGCTCTGGCTCTCCGGCAGCGCCTACGACGTGATCTTCGAGGTGGCGCGTAACGCAATCGCCGAGCTGGCACTCCTCGGCGCGGTGGCGGAGGAGACCTCGAGCTGGCCGTACCGCCACGATCGCGACCTGACCGGGTTCATCGACGGGACCGAGAACCCAACCCTCGTCGACGCACCCGAGCTGGTCCTGATCCCGGACGGCGAGCGCGGAGCGGGAGGGACGATCCTCTTGCTGCAGAAGTGGGCGCATGACGCGGCCGCCTGGGAGGCGCTGCCCGTGGACGCCCAAGAGCGGGTGATCGGGCGGACGAAGCTCGACAGCCTCGAGCTCGAGGACAAACCGCCGGACTCCCACGTCACAAGCACCGACCAGGAGCGGTTCGGCGACATCTTCCGCCGCAACATGCCCTACGGCACGGTTACCGATCACGGCACGATGTTCGTCGGCTTCAGCTCGACGCAGCGACCACTCGCGACCATGTTGGAGAGCATGGCCGGCCTGGCTAGCGGCGCCCGCGACGCGCTCACGCGCTACACGCGGCCGCTCACCGGCGCCTACTACTTCGTTCCGTCGACTGATTCGCTGCGAGGTGTAGTTGGTGGCGCTCAGACGTAAGCGAGTAGCCGCTCGAGCGGCCGGGGGACGCGCGTGAGATCGAGCGCCTGCACCAGCAGATCCGCATATCGGATCTTCCGCCTTCCACCGCTGCCCATGAACCGCCGCAGCTGCTCGTCACGGGGCCGTCCTTGCCATGGAGCTTGCTTCTGGAGCGTGCGGAACGCTCGGAGCTCACCCTGCCCAGCAATGACCTGTTCGACAGCGGTCACACCGAGCGCACGAATCAGCTCGTCCTCGAGGTCCGCGTCGCAGACAAAGAAGCCGAGCGCTTCCAGATCGGCGCGAGTGAGGTTCAAGCCGAAGCCGGCGTGCTCGAGCGCCCGCCGGAAGTGGCGCTCCTCTCCGACGTCGCACAGCCCCGCCAGTCGCACTCCGGGGTTCTGGGAGCCGAATCGGCGCAGGAAGCTGCCGATCTGCTGGGCTCCTCCGATGACCTCGATGGAGACGCGTTCGGCGTCGAGATTCCGGCCGTGCCGTGCCGCCAGCGCTTCGAGCGCGCGGCGGTCGCTCGTCCCTTCGACGATCACGATCGTTCGTGAGAACGAGGTAGCCATTGCGCTGGAAACCATAGGCGGCGATACCTTGCGCTGACGTTGATCGCGCGGGCTTCCGGCTTCTCGGGACGAACGGCGTGGGCGCGGGCCGCCCAGACGCCGCTGCGCGAGTTCCTGCGGACGGAGACCGGCGGCGCCGCGGTCCTGCTGGCGGCCACCATCGCCGCGCTCGCGTGGGCGAACATCGATACGTCGTCGTACAACCGCCTGTGGACGACGATCCTCTCGATCCGCGTCAGTGACGCGGGCGTCACGTTGGATCTGCGCCATTGGGTGAACAGCGGCCTGATGACGCTCTTCTTCTTCGTCGTCGGCCTCGAGGCGCGGCGGGAGTTCGACCTGGGGGAGCTGCGGGAGCGGCGTCGTTTTGCTTTGCCGCTCATGGCCGGGATCGGCGGAATGGTCGCGGCGGTCGGGATCTATCTCGCCTTCAACGCCGGTCGGGGCTCCGCCGGAGGATGGGGAAGCGCGATGTCGACCGACACCGCGTTTGCGCTCGGTCTGCTCGCTCTCGTCGGGCCGCGCCTTCCGGATCGCCTGCGCGCCTTCATGCTGACCGTCGCCGTCGTCGACGACGTCGTCGCGGTCATCGTCATTGCAACCGTCTATACCGAGAGCCTGCGCGTCGTTTCGCTGCTCGTCGCGGTGGGTTTCTTCGCAGCCCTTCTCGTCGCGCGTCACTTCGGCAGCCGAGCCGGCGTGGTCTGCGCCCTGCTCGGCACGGCCGCTTGGGTCGCTCTCCTCAAGTCGGGCGTCGAGCCTGTCGTGATCGGCCTCGCGATGGGTCTCGTCACCTATGCCTTTTCAGCCCCGCGGTCCAGCCTCGAACGCGCCACCGAGCGGTTCCGTGAGTTTCGCGAGCAACCGACCGCGGAGCTGGCGCGCGTCGCCGGGCTCGAGCTGCGCGCCGCCACGTCGCCCAACGAGCGGCTGCAGCAGATGTTCCATCCCTGGACGAGCTACGTGATCGTCCCACTGTTCGCGCTCGCGAACGCCGGCATCGCGATCGACGGCGGCTTTCTCGGCCGCGCGTACACCTCCCCCGTCACGCTCGGGATCCTGATCGGCTACGTGGTCGGAAAGCCCATCGGCGTGCTGGGCGGTTGCTTGCTCGTG
>JBKPGW010000239.1:0-26941 GCA_046729555.1 Actinomycetota bacterium
GGACTCGCTGTAGATGCCATCGAAGGTCTTACCGAGCGTGTCGGTGAGCACGAAGCTGCCGCTGATCATCGCGACGCCGAGGACGATCGCGAACGCCGTCAGCGTGGCACGAAGCTTGCGGCCGAGCAGTCCCTTCAGGGCTACACGGATCATCGCGCGCTCACCTCCTCCATCGCCACGATCACCTCACGCGCCGACGAGGGGCCGATGTCCTTGACGATCAGTCCGTCGGCGAGGAAGAGGATGCGGTCGGCGATCGCCGCCGCGTGCGCGTCGTGCGTCACCATCACCGTCGTCTGGTGGTAGTTGGAGACCGACTCGCGCAGGAGCTCGAGGATCTCGCTGGAGGTGGTCGAGTCGAGGTTTCCGGTCGGCTCGTCCGCGAACATGACTGTCGGCCGCGAGACGAGTGCTCGGGCGATTGCGACGCGCTGCTGCTGGCCGCCCGAGAGCTCGGCCGGCCGGTGCGAGAGCCGCTCCGTCAGCCCGACCTTGGCGCTCAGCTCCTCGACCCAGCCGTTCTTGGACTTGGCGTTGGCCAGGTTGAGCGGCAGCACGATGTTCTCCCTCGCCGTCAGCATCGGCAGCAGGTTGAAGAACTGGAAGACGAAGCCGATGTGCTCGCGCCGCAGCCTCGTCAGCTCCGAATCGTTCAGCTTCGTAATCTCGGTGCCAGCGATCGTCACTTCGCCCTCGGTCGGCTTGTCGAGACCAGCGAGGATGTGCATCAAGGTCGACTTGCCCGAGCCGGACGGGCCCATCACCGCAGTCAGCTGGCCGCGCGCGATCTCGAGCGAGATGCCCCGCAGCGCCTTCACACACGTGTCGCCCTCGCCGTAGCGACGCGTCACGCCGGCCGCGGTCACGACCGCCGCGGCCGGCGGTGCGCCGTCCTGTCCCTCTTTCTGCATGACAATCGTCTCCACTGTCTTGGCTCCTTTCGCTGGATCAGTTGGGTTCGAGGAGTGCGTGGTCGAAGAAAGCGAGGACGCGGCGCTCGTACTGCTCTGGGTGGGCGTCGAGCCCGCCCGTGTGACTGGCGTCGCCGATCTTCCAGAGCGTTTTTGGCTCACCCGCCGCCGCATAGAAGGTGGTGTTGAGCTCCTCACCGCCGACGGGGCGGCCGGAGTAAATGAGGAAGAGCGGCCGTGGCGAGATCCGGGCGACGAGGTCCTTGAGATTGGGCGGCGGCGCGTGGTTTGAGAAGACAGTGATCGCCGCCGTCTGCGTTGCCCAGAACGGCGCCGAGAGCCACTTGAGGGCGCCCCGCTTCTCCATCTGCTCGCGGATCGAGCGAATGCCTGCCCCTTCGGAGACCACAGCCCTGAGCGCCTTGGTCTCCCCGGCGGTTTGCAGCATCAGTTCGCCGCCGAGTGACAACCCGAGGCCGCCGATCCGCTTCGGGTCGACGTCGGGTCGGCGCTGCAGGTATGCGAGCGCGGCCTTCACGTCCCGTTCGCCGCCCCACCGGTAGGGGTCGCCTTCGCTTTCACCGGTGCCGCGCGGGTCGAAGATCAGGACGCCGTAGCCGTGCCGAGCCAGCATGCGGGCGTGCGCTTGCGGCCCGTTTCGTCCGCCGGCAGAAAGCATGATCACGGCGGCTCTGTTCTTGGAGGGCACGTACCAGCCGGCGAGTTTCAGTCCGTCGCTCGTCCTGAAGCTCACGTTTTCGTAGCTCACGCCCAGATGAGCGTGGGGCACGAAGGCGCGGCCAAAGTGCGTGTACCCGTATGCGAACAAGATCGGGAACGCGATTTCGAAGCCGACGACCGCGGTCGCGACGCCGACGAGCGATCGGCGCAGATAGCGCCGGCGCCAGCTCTCGTCCAGTCGCCTCTTCTGCCACAGCTCGGCGGCTCCCAGCGCAACGAGCACGAGCCCAGCAGGCAAAGCCAGTAGCCCTGTGTAGTCGTCGCCTGACAGATCGGCCGTGAGGGTGTGGTAGCCGCCCTCGACCGCACCGGCGACGAGCCCAAGTAGGCCGAGCGCGAGCGCGACCGTCGCCTGCACGCCCGCCCGGACTCGCGGATAGGCAGCAGCAAGGAAGACGAGCACGCCCAGCGGCACGAGGCCGCTGACGAGGTGGTCGCCGGCCGCCGTTCCCGGCTCCGGCTGCAGGAAGGAGTCATCGAGCAGGTGGACGGCCACGGCGCCGGTTGCCAGCAGGAACAGCGTGTTCTTGCGCCGCGCGACCGCCGCGAGGCGGGTGAAGTGGCGCTCCGGCGTCCACGAACGCGATGCGGCTGATTCGGTCACGACTGGCTCGTCCTCCTCGCGGGTTCCTCTGATGTCACGACGATGACGCCGGGCCAGGCGAACGCCAATGGAGCCTGCTGGCGTCTCGAGGTACGTAAAGCGCACCTTGTTGGTGCGGGTTGGTACCGCGCAGGTCGGCGCTAGGCGTTGAGGAAGGTGAGAACCGCGAGTACGCGACGGTGATCGTCGGAACTCTCTGCGAGCCCAAGCTTGCGGAAGATGTTCGTCGCGTGCTTCTGCACCGCGCGCTCCGTGATTACGAGCCGCTCGGCGATCCCCTGGTTGGAGCGCCCTTCGGCCATCAGCTCGAGCACTTCGCGCTCGCGGGGACTGAGATGCGCGAGCGGGTCGTCGCCGCGGCGGCGGCCGAGCAGCTGAGACACGATCGTCGGGTCGAGCGCCGAGCCGCCTTCGCCGACCCGGCGGACCGCGGCCGCGAACTCCTTCACGTTGCTGACCCGGTCCTTGAGCAGGTAGCCGAGCCCCTCAGCGGAGTTGGCCAGGAGCTCCTCGGCCAGCCCGAGCTCGAGGTACTGGGAGAGGACGAGCACGCCGACCGACGGATAGCGCGAGCGGATCTCCTGCGCCGCGCGGAACCCCTCATCCTTGTGACTGGGCGGCAGCCGGATGTCGACGATCGCGACGTCCGGCGAGTAGCTTCGCACCTTGAGCAGGAGCTCGTCGGCGGTCGTGCACTGGCCGACCACCTCAAAGCCGGCCTCACCGAGCAGGCGCGTCAGGCCCTCGCGCAGGAGGATCCCGTCTTCGGCGACGACTACGCGCACGGGATCTCCGCCTGAACACGAGTGCCGCCGCCGGCCGGGCTCCAGACGCGCAGCCGGCCCCCCAGCGCCTCGACGCGATCGGCCAGGCCGCGCAGACCCGAACCGCCGCGCGTGTCGGCCCCGCCGACGCCGTCGTCGACGACCTCGACGAGGAGTCGCCCATCTGCACGCCGGACCTCGACGGCCGCCGAGGTGGCGCAGGCGTACTTGGCGACGTTGGTGAGGCTCTCGGAGACGACGTAATAGGCGGCGACCTCCTGTCGCTCCGGCAGGCGCCCGTCCAGCTCAACCGTTAGCCGCACCGGCACCTGCGCGCGCGCCGCGAGCGTCTTCAACGCGACCGCGAGTCCGTGACCGGTCACGACCGCGGGATGGATCCCCTGCGCGAGCTCGCGCAGCTCGCGCAGCGACCCGGTCACCTCGCGTCTCGTCTGCTCCAAGGCGGCCGTCGCATCCGGGTCGCCCGCGAAGCGCTCCTCCAGCAGCCCGAGCTCCAGGGAGAGGGCGACCAGTCGCTGCTGGGCGCCGTCGTGGAGGTCGCGCTCCAGCCGCTGCCGCTCCGTTTGCGTAGCCTCGATGATCCGCGCGCGCGAGCCTTTTAGCTCCTCCAGGCGCGCGCGCAGCTCGGCGTGCAGACGTTCGTTCTCGAGCGCGAACGCGGCCGCCGCGGTCACGGCCTCAAGCAGCTCCGGCTCCTCGCGTAGCGAGACATCGTGGACGAGTGCCGCCACATGAGCACCGTCGTCGCGGTCGATCAACGTCGTCGCCCGACCCGCAGACATCGGCAGCTCGATCGCTCGACCGTCGAGGTCCGCGTACGTGTCGTACTCCGCGACCCAGTAGGCGACCTGGAGCGACGGATCCCGCAGCGCCGTCCGCAGCGCAGCAACAACGTCGCCGCGAGCGGCCGCAGCCCCGAGTGAAACGATCGCCGGCCCGACCGCGAGGCGCGAGCGCAGCAGCCCGATCAGAAAGGCGATCGGGGCGAGCCCGACCACGAAGAAGGTCGCCCGGCGCAGGGTCTCAACCGCCGCTACGTCGTCGGGGAATCCGACGAAGACGATGGACAAAAAGAGCGCGGCGATCATCGCCAGCCCAACAGCGAACGAATCGACAAGCGGCCCGAGTGGGCGGCGCGGCGCGCGGCCCGAACCCCACCGCCTCGCAGCGAGAACACCGATCCCGGCCAGGCAAAACACGCTGACCCCGATGAGCTCGACGTCCCGCAGCACATCGACCGCACGCGGCTCGCTCACGACCTCGATCAGGTTCCGGGGCCCGGCCCCGCCCAGCACCATCCGCGCCAAACCCAAGCCGAGCCCAGTTCCGTACGCCGCCACAACGATCGCGCGTTCGGGTCGCCCGACAAGACGGCCACTCGGATAGGCGAGGAACACGTGCAGGAACAGCAACGGCGGCAGCAGATCCAGCGCGACCCCGACCGTGTACAGCACATCAGCCGTCGACCAATCCAGCGTCCCAAGGAAGTTGACGAAGCCGGCGGCAACCATCAGCACCCCGAAGCGGCTGTCCGGTCGCCGCCACCAGGCGATCAGACCCGCGCCGATGAAGTTGAGCGTGAGCCAATCGTTGAGGAAGACACGGACCCCGACGTGGTCGACCTCGCCGTTCGCCAGCGCAAGCACGAGTGTCGCCCCCGCCACCGCCACACCTGCACAGGCAAGCGCGGCCAAGACGGCCGGCCTCGGTGCCCACAACGCAGCGCGCGAGCTAAGCGGCCTCCAAACGCCGCGCGAACGAGCGCCGATAGCCCGAGAAGGCTCGGCGGTCGCCATCTCGCATCCTCCTCCTCCCGCTCGACGCCGTCGCCTGCAGACGGGACCTCCCAGGCGCGACCGCCGATAAAGGTCGCGCACCAGCGGGCGCGGATGAAAGGAACCTCAAGCCGAGGATACTCCGCCCCGCCAGGAGTTCCAAAGCGAGGGTGCGTTAGCCATTTCGGAACGCAAGAGCTGCAGCGGAGGCGACGCCCGTCTCGCCGCGGGCGACTCAAGGTGCGGGCTCATTCGCTGTACGTATGGAGCCTTTGGGTCGACTGATGCTTCCGGCTGTCATCCTCGCTTTGCCTCGAACGCCGCGTACCGGGAACAGCTCCGTTGGTTTTCATTTGGGACAACGTCGCATCCCGCGCATATCCCGCGGGAGGCCGCCGGAAGCTCCCGCCGGCGCCCGGCAATCCCCGCAACGCAACGGTCGCAAGACCCTGCTCCTGCGGGGAATCCCCGCCTATCCCGGCTCAGCCCGGAAGAACAAGACCGGCCTGTCACGCCGGAGGTCGCGGGTTCGAGTCCCGTCGCTCTCGCTCTTGAAGGCGCTGGAAACGGCGCCTTTCTGTTTGCCCGTTGGCCAACGGTGCTGGCACTCTCCAAGCGGTTCTGCAAGCGGACCGCCGCCAGTGGCGAATGGAGACGCGTGAGCCCACCCTCGCGGATGACTCGTGAAGAGCAGGAGGCCGAGCGCAGGGTGTTCGATGCGGTCGTCGTGCGCACGAGCTGCACGCACTGCCCCGCCGCGTTCGAGTGGCCGAAGGCCGATCCTGGTTTGCTCGACACCGTCGCGACAGGCATCCGCCCAGGCGGGTTCTTCATGTCAGAGCGAGTCTATGGACGCCGGATGACGACCGGTCGCCGCGGATCAACTCGCTTGCGCGCAGCGGCCTGCGCGGCAACCTCGCTCGGGAAGCGCGATCAGTCCGCCAGCGTCGGCGTTACCTGCCGGAGGTCAGCAAGCCGGGATGGTCCCTGGGGATTGAAAGGGCGTTTACGGAGCCTCCGGGGCTTTGAAAGAAATTCCTGATATCTTTCAAACACTGGATGAATGCAAGACTGTTTACAAAGCGGAGCTGGGGCCGAGTCACCGAGACGATCGAGGGCAATTCAGCCTTCGTCCCGAAGCCGGCCCCGCGCGAGCTCTCACTCTCCCAGGAGGTCGTCGGCCTACTCGACGAAGCGTCGAATCGGCTCGGCGTGCTCGAGGGGATCGCGAGGCGTCTTCCAAATCCGGAACTGCTGATCGCGCCATACCTGCGCCGCGAAGCGGTGCTCAGTTCACGCATCGAAGGGACTCAGACGACCCTCTCGGATGTCTATGCGTCCGAGGCTCATCTCACCCTCGACCTTCCGCACGACGTTCAGGAGGTCCTTAACTACCTTGGGGCGTATCGATACGGTCTCGGCCGCCTGTCGTCGCTCCCGCTGAGTCTGCGCCTGATCCGCGAGCTACATGAGCGGCTGATGACCGGGGTTCGCGGCGCGCAGAAGCGACCCGGCGAGTTTCGCACTTACCAGAATTTCATCGGCGGCTCGCGAGAGGCCAACGCAACGTACGTGCCTCCACCTCCGCTTGAGATGAAGGAGTGCTTGAACGATCTCGACCATTTCATGAACGACCGCACCGCGCTCCGTCCGCTCGTGCAGATGGCCGTGATCCACTACCAGTTCGAAGCGATCCACCCCTTTGGCGACGGGAACGGACGCGTCGGGCGCCTACTCATGGGGCTCTTTCTCAACGAGCGAGAGCTGCTCCCGCAACCGTTGCTCTACCTATCCGCGTACTTCGAGCGAACACGAGACGAGTACTACGACAGCATGATGAGAGTGAGCACCCACGGCGACTGGGATTCATGGCTCCAGTACGTCTTGGAAGGCGTCCGCGTGCAGGCCGACTCCGCCATCCGGCTTGCCGATCGACTCCAACACCTCAACGGGGTCTATCGCATACAACTCCACGAAGTCCGCTCCACCGGGAGCGCGTTCGCGCTCGTCGACCACCTCTTTGTCTCCCCTTACGTCACGGCGCGGAGCGTGCAAGACGCTCTAGGCGTTAGTGCGCCAACCGCGCGCTCGTCGATCAGGGCCCTCTGTGAGCTGAACATCCTTCGCGAGTTCGACCCTGAGAGAAAGTGGGGCAAGGCGTATTGGGCTCCCGAGATCTATGGGGTCATCCGCGGCGATGACACTGAAGAGGAAGCAGCCTGACGGGCTAATACCACTCGCGGTCAAGTCGAGGCTCTAGCCGGAGGTCGCATCGGAGCCCGAGAACATCAGGCGGTCCCAATCCGGCGGGAACAGCCTCCGAGAGTAGCCTCACAGTGGTATGAGCGATGACCGCTCGATCCGTGGCTTTCTCGTAGCGCGCGGCCTGCTTGAGCGTGCGGAGAGCTTCGTCGACGGGAGTGCGGCAGGCGCTGTGACGGCAGTGATCGTGTCCGACCTCGCGGTCGAGACTGCCGCTAAGGCAACCGTCGTCGAGAACCCATCCGGAACTCATCCGGGCACGGGCTACCTTTTGCGACCCAACCAGCGACGGGGACCCGCGCGAGATCCAAGCCTCCCTGAAGTTCTCGACAATGTTCTTGCCGCATGGCGCGAGCGGACCAAGGACGCGAACGCCAGCCTCATCGAACTCCAAAAGGCAGCGAGGCTCCGCGAGTTTCGAAACAGCGTCCAACACGCAGGCGTCGTGCCATCCGCTGATGTTGTCGAGCGATCACGGCTTCGAGCGATCGACGCCGTGCGAGTGCTTGCACGCAGCTTCTTCGACACCGAACTCGAGCAAATCTCAAGGGCACAGCTGATCGCATCCTCGCTCGTCCGCGGGCGGGTGCTGCTCGCTGAACAGCACGCCGACAAGGAGGAGTACAGCGCCGACATTCCGGTCACCGGGCCTCGACTAGCGTCCACCCTCTGGGAAGGGGCCTACGCCGCGACCCGCTCTTCGCGTTCATCACTGGCAATCAGCTGGCACAAGGAGAGGCGGCGATCGCACCGCCCCTCGTTCCTGCTGTCGCGCCCTACTGGACGCCTGGTGCTCGGCGTGGGTCGGCCGTGAGAGATCTCGATCGATCGAGCGGCCCGTCGTCGGTCAATCACCCCGAAGTGTCGGGCACATCGCTGCGAGCTGCGTCTCCGGCAGGATGCCGGTCCGCGAGATCAACTCAATCGTCGTGATCCCGAGCGTCGCGGGGTTGAACCTGCCGAGCAAGACCGTGCGTCCCGCGGATCCGGCAATCGGGCCCTCCCCATCGGACGTGTTGAGGCCCGTGTTTCCCTGATCCTCGATTAAGTACGTCCCGTCGCCGTTCGGCGTGAGCTTGATCGAACCCGCAAACTGAACCGTGACGGTCCCGCCCGGCCCCGCGAAGACCGTGTAGTTGGCGCCGTTGAGGACGACGAGCATGCTGCCGTCTGAGTAGGTGAACACGGTGTACGTGCGAACGTCGTTGCGTGTCACCGAAACGCCGCAGATCGCAGCGAGCACCGGCGCCGGCCTCGTGACGTTGAATGAGTAGTGATCTACGAGGGGTTCTGTGGCTCCCCGTGCGCTGCCGAGACCGACCGTTAGCGCGAGCGTAAGCGCGATCAGAGGGAGGAGCCATGTCGTGTCCTTCGTTCCTCCCGTTCGTGATTCCGCCGCGCCGTGAGTCCTCGGCTCTCCTCTCAAGACGGTCATCACTCCTCCTCTTGGTAGGGACGCCAGATGTCCGGCTATTTTGATCGCTCCTTCGCGGCCGGGGAGATCCCGACCGGTGGTCGTTTCGTAGTGGGTGAACACGCTCATTGAGCTTCCTCCAGCGCGTCCGCACGGGCGAGCCGTCCGCGGCCGATTCGCACGGTCCTGATCGCGACGGTGAAGTCGGCGCCCGGGTGCTGCTCAGGCGCCGGCGCCGTCCTCTCGCCGCGCCGGCCCAACGCGGAGCCGACGAGCAGGTAGAGGAAAGCGACGAGGACCATCAGATGCGCGCTCACACCGAGGAGCGTCAGCCACCAAGCGTCCTGGGCCAGATCGGTATCGACGAGAAGCGTCGTCATGACCGCCGGGACGTTCCACGGATCGGCGGTTGCAGTCCAGTGGAAGGAGAGGTCGACAACGAGGCCGAGGAAACCGATGATGGGGGCAAATTTGCTCAACGCGGCTCCTTGTCTGTGGGTTGACAGCATTCACCGACCGGTGTGAGCTACGCGCTCCGCCCTCGCGCTAGAACGCTGGTAGCTCGAGGACGCCGCCCTCACGGTCGCTCGACCCGGGCAGCTTCCCGACGTCACGTGACCCAAATCTTCGACTGGTCGGGCGACGTCGCGATGCCGTTCAGTCGCGCGTAGCCGAGGGACTCCCCACGCGCTCGCACTCGACGGACGGCGACGACTGTGCCGACGCGAAGACCTCGTTGCCGGGCGGACCACCGACGCCGAGGTCGATCGCCTGGATGGAATCGTCGAACGGCTGGCTCACGGAGAGAACGAGCTCGGGCTCGTAGTTCACGATCGCGCCCAGCCGCGGAGTCAACCCACGCTCGGGATGCGCCGCGTTGTCCTCCGTTCTGGCATCGCTCAGCCACGAGCGACCGGCGAGCGGTTGCACGGCCTCGTTGGCGAGCTGACGGAGCTGCGGGCCCGGCTTCGAGCAGAGCGTGCAGCTCACGCCCGCGTTGCCGTCGTGGTACCAATCAAGCGGAGTGCGGCCGAGGTGGCTCGCATTGTCGCGCAGCCCGCAAGTGCTGAAGGCGGCCGTGGTGGCGGAGCGTGCTCGCCGGCCGCCCGCGGCTGGCTCAGGAACACTTCGGCTGGACTCGGCCGACTAGAGAACGTCAGCTCGTTCCGTCATGCGATCGATGAAGCTTTCGGCCGAACCGATGCCGCTGCGGGCGTACGGGGGTGCTCCGCTATCAGAAGCCGAGGCCGATTCCGGTTCGGCCTCGTTGCCGTCGTGCAGCTTGCCGCAGGCCGAGCATTCCCACCGGCCTTTCGTCTTCGACAACCGGAAGGTGGTGGAACCCGTATTCGGTCATCAGGTCGACCGCGGTGTCGATGGGGGCGCCTGTCGAGACGGCGACCGGCTCGGCCGTCATCCATTCGCGGACGCGTCCTTCGCTTGGGTGGACGCGAGCGGCGAAGGCGCGCAGCAAATCGCGCGAGGTGAGAATGCCGATCAGACGCCCATAGTCACAGACGAGCGCTGAGCCGAGGTCGCGTTCGCGCATCTTCTCGCTCACCTCCCCGAGCGTGTCCTCTGGAGCCACGAGTAGTGGCTCTGCCGACATGGCGTCGGCGACCGTCGCCTCCGCGTCGACCCCGCCGCCGCGTCCAGACTCGGGGCGGGGCGTGATCAACTCGCCGAGGCGCTCACGCTCGAGTTCGACCTCGACCGGGACGGCGCCGGGGGCGGTGGGCGCCTCCGGCGGACTCTCGACTCCTGCAAGTGCGCCGAGGAAGGGAGCGAGGTAGCGCCCGACGATCTTCGCCGGCGGCCACCAAAGAGGCTCGGGACTAGCTGCAGAGGCATCACCCACGCCGCCGGTCACCTCGTGCCGGAGATAGCGCGGCTGTCGGCCGGTCAGGAGCAGCCCGCGTAGCACCGGCCGAAACGGCTGCGGTGCCAGATCGGCGCCGGCAGTGGCGGCGATCGTCTCGGCGGCCGCGTCTGCCTGCTGCGTCGCGATGCCTCCCTGCTTGACCGGGAAGCTGGTGATGTCGCCGGCGGCGTAGATGTCGGCGAGACCGTGCACCTGGCCGTGCGCGTCGACGGGAACGAAGCCGTCGACCGTCTGCGGCAGCCCGTCGATCCGGGCGCCGCGCAGGCGCGGCAGCGCAACAGCCCGCTCGGCAGCGAGGCGTCCCTCGGGCACGAGACGCAACTCACAGTCGATCAGCTCGACCGCGCAGGCACCGGTATGGATAGCGATCCCACCCTCGTTCAGCAGCTCGCGCACCGCTTCGGTGCCGGCGCGGCCGAAGAGCTGCAAAGGCTCATCCTCCGGCGTCACAAGCACGAGCTCGACGTGGTCGACGTCGCGTCCAGCGAGGTAGGCCGAGGTCATCAGAGCCAGCTCGTAGATCGGCAGCGACCACACCGCTCCCCACGGGACGACAAAGGCGACCCGTCCCACCTGCCCGGCCGCAAGCTCCTCGAGCAAGTGCTGCATCCGCTCGGTGTCGGCCGGGCCACGGAAGGTCAACGCGCCGGGGACGGCCGCGGTCGGGACGGCCCCGCAGGCGACGAGCAGCGCGTCGTACGGAAGCGAGCTACCGAGGGAGGTGTGGGCTTGCCGGCTCCCGGCGTCAACACCAGTGAGCGCGCCCGGTGAGTACGCCGCACCCGCGGCCGCTGCTAACTCCGCCAGGTCGAACTGCTTCACCTCACCGAGCCCGAACGGCTCGGCGACTGCGAGCGGTCGATACCAGAACTGTGGTTCGGGCGCGAGCAGCTCGACGCTGACGCGATCGCCTGCCAGCGACCGCAGCGCCAGGGCGGCCTCGAGCGCGGCGACGCCGCCGCCCGCGATCAGAACCCGCGTCGTCGCGCTTCCGCTTTGGGCCACTGAACCCATCCGTCGCTCCGCCGGCTACTTGAGTGTCTTCAGGTAGGCCACGAGCGCCTTCAACTGGTCATTGGGGAGGATTCCACCCCAGTGCGGCACGCTCACGATCGGCGCCCGGCCGATCACGCTCCCGGAGCGGATCACGGCGATGATTTTCGGGTCGGTGTTGAACTCCTTCCGGAAGTCGACTCCGGAGAGCGGCGGGATCGACTTGTCCGGCGACTGCGGATTCGGCACGCCCCCGAGCCCGTTCGGGCCGTGGCAGTTGATACAGCCGTAGCGGACATACAGTGCCGCCCCTTCGACCGCCAGCCCCTGGCCCTGCGGGATCGGCACCGGCTCCGCCGTCGCCACCGCCGGCAATCCGGCGCGCAGGTAGGCGATTAGATCGGACACCTGCCGCCTCGAGATCACCTCGCCCCAGACCGGCATGTAGGGCTTGGTTGGATTCTTCGACTCGCCGAGACCGTGGTTGATGATCGAGCGCAGCTCGGCCGGGGTCAACTGGCGCGCGACGATGCTGAGCGCGGGTACGTCCGGGGAAACGCCGCCGCGTCCCCTCTCGCCGTGGCACTGCGCACACGCGAACTGGACGAAATCGTGCGCGCCGGCCGCGACCTGCGGACTGACCGGCTTGCCGCCGGTCGCCGTGGTAGCAGAAACGGTGACGGTCTTCGTGACCACCTTTGTCCCGCACCCGGCCGAAATCACAACGACGGCCGCAAGAAGCACGCCCAGCAAGCGGAACCGGCGCTCACCACCGCCCCAGCGCCCACCCAAGCTCGCAGCTCGGCGAGGGTGAGTGGTCCGCACGAACGTCGAGCCGGTGGCGCTTTCGTCTGCTCCACCGAGTGACGGTTTGCTTTCGCGTCTCGCCTCTTGGTGGAACATCTTCCTACTGGCGCTCCGTGCTCGACGTTGCCGGCAGCTTCGTCGCCCAACTCGAGAGACTCATCGGGGAGGACGCCGATCCTGCTGCGGGTTTCCCGCAGGCGTCCGTTGCACCGATCCCATCGCCGCGGCGCACAGCGGTTGCGCGCCGACGAAGAAGACGATCGCGACGATGATGAAAAAGCGGATGAGCGTTCACGTGTGCATCAGCCCGCTCCCGTTCGGCCTCGAGAGGACCGACCGACCCTTAGTCGCAGACCCGATGATGCGGTCGGGGCGGGAAAGTTCGCCGGGTGCATACGGAGGTCACGGAAGAGCCAGCGCGCCGCGAGCGCGATCAGCGTAAGCAGCCCCAGGAGCAGAAGCGTTTCGGGTGGGGCGTGGTACCGGACGAGTTCGATGAGGAGGATGGTGGCGCTGAGGCCGACCATGAGCAGCGCGATCACGCGGTGGAAGCGCCCGGCCTCCGAGTGTGGCCAAGGATCGAGTGGCCGCACGATCTCGCGGCCTCGGTCGGAGTCGGTGCAGCGCGGCTTGCTCGGGCAGCTGTTGCAGACGTGCGCTTTCGCCCGGTAGCGGATGAGCCGCAGCTCGCGGTCGAACTCGTGCGGCCAGAGATGCTCTCCTTCCGGACATTGCCAGTGGTCGTGGTCGGCGTCGTAGGTGAAGCCGGCGGTGCGGTAGCGCAGCGCGCGCCGGTGGGTGTACGCGGACAGCCACTCGAGCGCGAGGGCGCCGAAGGCGAGAAGCCCCGCGTAGCCGGCGGCGAGCAGGACCTCGGCGCTCATGCGAGCCTCGCGGCGGCCGCTTCCTCGTCGCCGGCGGCGCTGATGCCCTCGGGCTGGTAGACGTCGGTGAAGAGGATGTCCTCGGGCTGCTCGAGCGTCACCTGCTTGACCGTGTGGCGAATGCCGAGGTAGGCGATGTAAAGCGTCGGAAGCGCGCCGCCGGCGATGAAAACGACGTCGCCAGGGAAGCGCAGCCACTCGATCAGCGCGTTCGTGTGGTTGGTCAGGAACTTCAGCTCGCGCGCCTCGAAGTAGCCCTTGTTCACCGACTGATAGAGCTGGAGGATCCCGAGCGGGAGCAGCGTCGCGAAGCACATCCAGGCCAGGCCGAGGTTGGTAGCCCAAAAGGAGACCCGCGCCCACCGCTCCGGCCACTTGTCGGCCGGGATCAGGTAGCGCAGGCAGAACATCGCCAGCCCGAGCGCGAGCATCCCGTACACGCCCATCATCGCTGCGTGCCCATGGTTGGCGGTCAGGGCGGTGCCGATCTCGTAGTAGGAGACGATCGGCAGGTTGATCAGGAAGCCGAAGATGCCGGCGCCGAGGAAGTTCCAGAAGCCGACGGCGACGAGGAACATCACCGCCCAGCGGTGCGGGAACGGCGTCTGCGACCGCGATTCCTGCGCGGCGCCGAGCTGCAGGAACGACCACGCCTCGACGGTCAGGAAGGTGAGCGGGATCACCTCGGCGGCGGAGAAGAACGCGCCAAGCGCCATGTGCTCGGCCGGCTCTCCGGAGAAGTAGAGGTGGTGCATCGTCCCGATCACGCCGCCGACCGAGTAGAGGACGATGTCGAGGAAGACGACGGTCAGGGCGATCCGCTCGCGCACGACGCCGAGCAGGACGAACATGTACGCGACCATCACCGTCGTGAAGAGCTCGAGGAAGTCCTCGACCCAGAGGTGGACGACCCAGAAGCGCCAGAACTCGGTGGTCGTGAAGTTGTCGCCGGTGCGCGCGATCAGCCCGACCGCATAGAACGCCGGGATCGCGCAGGCGGCGAGGAAGAAGAGCCAGGGCATGTTGCCCGGGTGCTCGCGCGCGAGCCGCCGCCGTAGCACCCGCCAGAGCATGAACACCCAGCCGATCAGCCCGACCGTGAGCAGGATCTGCCAGAGGCGGGCGAGGTCGAGGTACTCGAAGCCCTGCAGCCCGAACCAGTTCGAGGCGACGTTCTGGAGCACCCCGTGCAGTGCCAGGTAGGAGCCGATCAGCGTCCCGAAGACGACGACGGCGAGCGCGCCGAGCAGGCCGAACGCGAGTTTGCCTTGATGCTTCGGTTCGCGCCTTGCGATCATCGGCGCGAGGAAGATGCCGGCGGCGACGAACGAGGTCGCGACCCAGAAGATCGCCAGCTGCACGTGCCAGGTGCGCATCAGGTTGTAAGGGAAGACACGCGCGAGGTTAAAGCCGAAGAAGTCGCTGATCTCGGCGCGGTAGTGCTGCGAGGCCGCACCGACCAGCGTCTGCACCAGGAACAGCGCCGCCATCACGAAGAAAAACCAGGCCGTCGCCCGCTGCGCCGGCGTCAACGCGACGTCCCCGGGCGAACGGAAGGAGAGCGTCGCCTGCTCGCGCCCGTGCCAGCCGAGGCTACGGCCCCAGCGCCCGAACGCCGCGAATAACACCCCGATCCCGCCCAGGAGCGCGATCAGGGAGAGCACCGACCAGACGATGACGTTCGCGGTCGGCTTGTTGTCCACCCGCGGCTCGGAGGGCCAGTTGTTCGTGTACGAGTAGCTGTGGCCCGGCCGCTTTGCCGCCGCCGCCCACGCAGTCCAGGCGAAGAACGCCGTCAGCTGACGCAACTGCGTCCGGTCGGTGATCGCGTCCGGCCGCAGACCGTGCTCGCTCCTCGGGTCGGAGAAGAACCGGCTGTAATAGGGCACGAGCTTGCGAAACGCCGCCGCCTCAGCGGCGCTGAAAGTCAGCATCCGGCTCTTCGCGTCGTAGCGGTTGGTGCGCATGTCCTCGATCGTCTTCCGCGCCGCCGCGTCCGAAGTGGGACCGCCGTATGCGTCTCGGACGAGGTTCGAGGAGCGCCGCAGGTAGTCGGCCGTGTAATCCGGGCCGAGATACGCCCCGTGGCCAAAGGCGGAGCCGTACTCCATCAAGCCGTTGTGGAGGAAGACCCGCTGTCCGGCGCTGATGTCGCTACCGGTGAAGAGCACGCCGCCGTTCTGGTCGAGGACGCGTGCCGGCACCGGCGGGTGAGCCATATACGTCCGGTAGGCGAGCAGGCCGAGGACGAAGAACCCGCACAGCACGACGAGAACAACGGCCTGAATCCAGCCCGTCGAGATCAGGAACGCACGCCGTCCGCCCTGCTCCATCCAGCTTCCTCCGTCTCCAAACAGCTAGATCGGCGGCGATAATAGGCGTGCATCTGAGGCGGCACGCAGAAATTCCGTAGCTACTACGGAGGGCCGATGCGGGGCCGCCCGATGCGACAGGGGAGGCGACATTCGAGACTTGCGAGCGTGGCCGATGACCTCGAGCCGCTCTCGCGACGCGAGAAGCAAGTGTTCGGCCTGCTGATCCTCGGCCACACGAACTCCGAGATCGCGCAGCACCTGCACCTCTCGGTTCGGACCGTGGAGTCGCACCGCGCGAACCTGCAACGCAAGCTCGCTCTCTCGACGCGTGCGCAACTCGTGGGATTTGCGCTGAAGCGCGGCCTGCTGGCCGAGTCTCGCCTGCCCGAGATCACGACCGACCTACCCCACACAGCCCGCCCGGAGCACGACAAGCCACCCGATGAAGACGACTGACTCACGCGGACGCGGCGAGCGCGCACCGGCTGCTCGATCTCGCGTGCGATGGACGACCGGGTGAAGCTAGGCGAAAAACCGTCGGGTTCTAGGAACAACCGCTACGAGGTCGGAAGCGTTCGCGGTAGCCCAAAGTGCCGAAACACGGCCGTATCGGCGAACCACGTGATCGCCACGATCGCAGCCCCTTCGAGCGTCAGCACGATCAGGCCGTAAGGACGTGCGATCGGCGCGTGCGCGTCGGGGAGGTAGCAGCCGAACGCGGGCTGAGTGTTGGCGCGCGTGGGCACGACCCGAAGCGGCGTGCCGCGGAGCTCTGCGCGGTGATAGAGGAAGGCCGAAATCGCTTCGCGGCCTTGGTACTCGAGCGGTTGGGGCGGCATCGTGAGCCGGGCGTCGTCCATCAGCAGCGAGAGCGCGGCTTCGATGTCGCCGCGCTCGACGGCGGCGGCGAATCGCCCGACGAGCTCGCGCTCGGGCGCGGAACGAGGCAGCGGAGCCTGCTCTCGGCCGGGGGCGGGCATGCGCTGGTCGAGCGTCGCGCGTGCCCGTTGCAGCGCCGCTTTGACCGACGCATCGCTCGCGTCGAGCATCTCCGACACCTCGGCCGTGCGAAACCCGAGCACGTCGCGGAGCACGAGTGCGGCCCGCTGGCGCGGCGGCAGGTGCTGGAGAGCGGCCACGAATGCGAGCCCCACCGCCTCACGGGTCTCGTACCGTGCCTCTGGACCGGGAGCCGTTTCTGCAAGCCCCTCGAGCAGGACATCGGGATACGGCTCGAGCCAGATCGACTCGACGTTGCGCGTGGGCTCGGGCGGTTCGGTCATCGCAGGCACCTCCTGTGGACGTCGGCCGCGATCGCGAAGCACGTTTAGACAGCGATTCGTCGCGATCCGGTACAGCCATGCGCGCAGCGAGGCGCGTTCCTCGAACCTCGGCAGTCCCCGCCACGCTGCGAGCAGCGTGTCCTGCACGGCGTCCTCGGCATCCTGGAGCGAGCCGAGCATCCGGTAGCAGTGGAGCTGCAGTTCCGCGCGGTGGGACTCGACCAGCTCGCGGAAGGCGTTCTCGTCGCCTGCGCGGGCTCGGCGGAGCGCGTCTTCGCTCACCTCACTTGTCACGGCACCATCTTCCGCCGATCCGAATCGACCGGTCCGTTTCGGACGGCGCCGGTGTCTCAACAGAAATGACGAAAGCCGCCACCGGAGCCGGGCTCACGACGCTCGTCCTCGCCGCAGCAGCCTGGATCGTGACGCTCCGCCAGATGAAAGGGATGGACATGGGCGTCGCAACGGAGCTCGGATCGTTCGCGTCCTTCGTCGGCTACTGGATGCCGATGATGGCGGCGATGGTGCTGCCCTGTGCGGGCCCGTCAGCGTTCAGGCAGGCTCGTGTGTGCAGGCCATGCCAGTCTTCGTCGGCTCGTATCTGGCCGTCTGGCCGTCTGGACGCTCATCGGCTTCGCGGTCTACGCGTTGTACCGTCCGCACGGCTCACTTGTGGCCGGTGCGCTGACGATCGCGGCAGGTCTCTACGAGCTCACACCGCTCAAGCGCGATTGCCGCCGGCGCTGCCGCGAAAGTATCCGGTCGGGATTCGAGTTCGGCGTCTACTGCGTCGGCTCGAGCATCGGCCTGATGGTCATGCTGGTGGCGCTCGGCGTCATGAGCCTCACCTGGATGTCGTTGATCGCCGTCCTCGTTCTGACTCAGAAGCTCCTGCCTGACCACCCCACCATCGACATGCCGGTTGCACTAGCGATCCTGGCGCTGGGAATCGCCGTCGCCGCCGGCCTTTGAAAGCAAAGGAGACAAGCACATGACGAATCACAAGATCGGAACGCGCGACGAATGGCTCGCCGCGCGCGAAGCGCTACTTGTTCGCGAGAAGGAGCACACGCGGCTCGGCGACGAGCTCGCTCGGCAGCGCCGCGAGCTCCCGTGGGTGCCGCTGGAGAAGGAGTTCCGGTTCGAGACCGCCGACGGCACCCGGACGCTGGCGGACCTGTTCGACGGCCGCTCGCAGCTCATCGTCTACCACTTCATGTTCGGGCCGAACTACACGGCAGGCTGCGTGACGTGCTCGTCGACGGCAGACAGCTTCAACGGCCTGCTCCCGCACCTCGCCGCCCGCGACGTCACGATGATCTGCATCTCACGCGCCCCGCTCGAGAAGCTGCTCGAGTACCGCCGGCGGATGGGCTGGAGCTTCAATTGGGCGTCCAGCTACGAGAGCGACTTCAACTTGGACTTCGGTGTCTCCGTTTCCGACGAGGCTGCGCACGAGGTCGTGCCGCTCCTCGAGGCCAACGAGGTCACAGCGTTTCCGCGGCTGAGCGACGCGGGCGTCCGCGAGGGCCTGCCGCCCGTCGTCACGCAGAACGCTGCCGCGACCGGCACAGACGTCGCCGGCTATTTCACGCAGGGCCACGGCGTCAGCACCTTCGCGCGTGACGGCGACAACGTCTACCACTGCTACTCCAGCTACGCCCGCGGCACGGAGTTCTTGATGGGCTACTACGCGGTCCTCGACCGGACGCCTAAAGGCCGCGACGAGGGCGACGCCCAGATGTGGCTACGTCGCCACGACGAGTACTCGTGATGCTGCTGCTGCTCCGGGCGATCGCAGCGTGGGCAGCTAACGCGGCGGGCGCAGGCGGGGCGGCTGCCGCGGGCGGCCGCTCCGCCGCAGAGGTATCGCTGCCGGGGTAAAGCATGGGTTCGAGTCCCGTCGCTCCCGCTCCTGTCTCAGCGGAGAACGATCCCCCTCCCGCCGTGACGGAGGTGAATCGCAACTGCCCCGAGGAGGCTCGCCTGGAAGCCTGTCTGGGTCGGAAGCCAGGCCAACGTTGAACGTCACCCGCGGCGGCAACTATCCCGTCGTAACCGTTCGAGTCGGAAAGGACGACCGGCCGCTCACGCTGCGGTACTTCGGCGCCGAGAGGTAAAACCCATCAAAGCGTCCAAGCCCCGCGAACCTTCGATCCATCGGATGCGTCAACCAAGCCCCGAGGATGAAAGACGAGCGAAATTGCTCTGACGCTGTCCGCCGATTCGGCATCGCGCTCTCCTGGATCGTCGCTCTCAGCGCCGCTCTCATTGGACTGGGAGTCCGACCGATGAGCAAGGTTGTCGTCATCAATCACGTGACGCTGGATGGCGTGATGCAGTCGCCCGGACGCCCCGAGGACGACAACACGAGAGGCTTTACGCACGGCGGCTGGGCGAGCGCGAACGCGGACGACCAGCTTGTGGCAGCGACGTATGCGCGCGTTGAGGAAGGCGGCGGGCTGCAGCTGCTGCTGGGCCGCCGCAGCTACGAAGACATGCTCGGCTACTGGAACATCCAGGACAGCCCGTTCAAAGAAGGGCTCAACAACGCGCCCAAGTACGTCGCATCTCGGACGCTCCGGGAGCCGCTCCCCTGGCCCAACTCGACGCTCCTCCACGGCGATGTAGCCGACGCCATCACCGAGCTCAAGCGCGAGCTGAGCGGAGATCTGACCGTGATGGGAAGCGGCGAGCTCATCCAAACACTCATGCGTCAGGACTTGATTGATGAGTACCTGCTGTTCATCCACCCACTCGTCCTCGGCACCGGCCGACGGCTGTTCAGCGACGGCAGCCCACCAGCGACCCTCCGCCTCATCGAGAGCACGATCGCAACGGCCGGCGTGCTGATCGCCCGATACGAGACGGCGAGCTCAACGCCCAGAGGCGACACCGAGCCGAAGGTCGATACCGGGCTAAGGGGACCTCCGCGCGCGGTTTCGGCGGTCACCCCTGGAAACGGCGTGGAAACGAGCGGCTGAAACCAGGCGAAAAGTGGTCAGTGCGAGATCTCGTCGAACCGCTCAAACCGGCATCGTCACGAGATACACGCAGCTAGACGAAGCCGGACGCAACTGTTTCGACACACTGTTACGCCGGAGGTCTCGGGTTCGGGGCCCGTCGCTCCCGTGCTTTACCCCGCGTCGGTCATCAGGAGCTCGCGACGAATGCTCGCGCCGACTCACCGGCAAGAGACTGCGCAAGCGTGATCGCCTGCTCGAGTGTCATCGTCGACCCGGCTGTCTTCTCCTGCTCCCACGCTTCCTCTCCGAGCAGCGCCACGAGCCGGCGTTCGAAGTGACGTTCGAGCTCGCCGCCTCGGAGGTACGCATTCATCACGACGTTGGCGTCGCTCGAGAGCTTGGCGACGGCCCCGCAGAGCCGGGCAGCGCGGTTGGCGGCGGCATCGCCGGCCGCGAGGGCAATGCCCGATAGGGCTCCGGCGACGTAGGCCGAGTGCGTCCGTGTCGCGGCGATTGCCAGCTCGAGCATCTCGGCAAAGGCGGCGCGGGCTTCGGAACGCTGACCCAAGCCGAGTGACGCGAATCCAAGCCCCTGAAGCGTCTCTGGCTCGTAGTACTTGTCTCCGCGGCTGCGAAGCTGCGTCAGCGCTGTCCCATAAGCGGCACGGGCGGACTCGTAATCGTGCTCGAGCAGGTCGAGCCAACCGAGGTCGGCGAGGCCGATGGTCTCCCAGCTCGCAAGCCCGCTCCGCCGAGCCTCGTGAATGAATCGCTCGCAGACCGATCGCGCCTCCTCGGTCCGGTTGACGCTCATGAGGATGGTGGCGAGGTGGCCAATCGCCCAGATCCGCGACGCGTCGTCGAGCCCCTCGGCCTCCTCGAGCGCTGTTCGTCCGAGCCGAACCGCCTCGTCTGTATCACCACGATGCAGGGCGTGAAAGGCGAGTTCGACGACAGCCAACCAATGAGGCTCCGTACCCGTCTCGGCGAGGGTCTGAGCTTCGCGAGCGGTCGCCGCTGCCGTTTCCACTTGTCCCAAGTGCATCTCGACGTCCGAGAAGCGGACGAGCAGCGCCGCTCGCGCCTGATGGGGAAGGCCGTCGCGCGCGAGCAGCCCTCGGAGCCGCTCGTGCTCCTCCGCGAACGCACCCTGCGCCATCCAGAAGTGATGCAGAAGGTATGCGGCGTGGGCGGCCTCGGTCGGGGCGGCGTCGCTCAGGCGATCGAGCATCGCTCGGAGGTTGTCCTGCTCCGCCTCGTACCAGGCGAGGATCTCCGATCTCAGTGATCCGAGCCGGTCCGAATAGTTCGCCTGCAGCCGATCGAGGTACCAGCGTGCGTGGCGGAGTGCGTACTCGGCGGTCTCATCGATCCTGTCGAGCCGCTCGCGGGCGTACTCCCGCAACGTCTCGAGCAGGAAGAAGCGCTCGTCGCCGAGCGCCTTGAGCAGACTGTGATCGAGGAGCGCGGCGAGCTGGTCGAGGTCCGCTCCCGTGATTGCCTCGGCGGCGTCGAGCTCGAACGAACCGCGGAAGACCGAGAGGCGGCGTAAGGCGGCCTGCGCGTCGGAGTCGAGGAGCTCGTGACTCCATTCGATCGTCGCGCGCAGTGTCCGTTGCCGCTCCGGCAGATCGACCGCGCCACTCGCAAGCAGCGGCAGCGCCTCATCGAGACGCTGCAGCAGCGCAACGGGAGAGAGAAGCTTCACCCGCGCCGCCGCCAACTCGATTGCGAGCGGGAGATTGTCCAAGCGTCGACAAACCGCCGTGACTGCGTCGTCGAGCGCAATGTGACGCCCACCGGCTGCCGCGCGGCTGACGAAGAGCTCCGCCGCAGCCTCGTCCGGCAGAGGCTCGACGGGCACCTCGCACTCGAAGCTCAGATGCAGCGGTGCGCGCGAGGTTGCGAGGACGACGACCTCTCCCACGGCCAGCTCGGAGACGACGCTGGCGACCCCCTGCAAATGCTCGAGGTTGTCGAGCACGAGCAGCACGCGCCTCGAGGCTAGCCATCCGGCGACGTCGTCGTCGGGTCGTAGCCCGACCGATTCAGCGACGGTGGACCGCACTGCCTGGGTCTCGCGCAAGGGGGCAAGCGCGACGAAGAACGTCCCGTCACGGAACTCTTCCGAGAGCTCCGACGCGGCCTGCAGCGCGAGCCGTGTCTTCCCCGACCCGCCGGGCCCGGTGAGGGTCATGAGTCTGACTCCGCCGGTAACAAGACCGTGGATCTCCGCCAACTCACGCTCGCGGCCGAGCAGCGGCCAAGCCGCGACGGGGAGGTTCGTCCTTTTGAGCGACTGAAGCGGCGGGAAGTCGCGGCTCCCGAGTTGGTAGACGCGTTCGGCGGCCAGGAGGTCCTTGAACCGGTGCTCACCGAGGTCGCGAAGGCCACCCTCGACGAGTGCTGCCGTCTCCTGGGACACCAACACCTGTCCTCCGTGGCCGGATGCTGCGATACGGGCAGCACGATGGACGTCGACGCCCACGTAACCCCCGTCGGAGAGGAGAGGCATCCCTGTGTGCAGACCCACGCGCACGCGGACCGGCCCAGGCACCAGTGCCTCGGTCAGTTCGGCCGCGGCGGCGAGGGCGGCCGGCGCTGTCGCAAACGCGACGAAGAACGCGTCGCCGTGGGTGTCGACCTCCGCCCCACCGTGACGGGCACACGCCTCACGGATGACCTGACGGTGTGCGGCAAGCGCCTCCGCGTATGTTTCCGCTCCCAGCTCGTGCAAGAGCTTCGTCGACCCCTCGACGTCCGTGAAGAGAAAAGTGACAGTGCCGGTCGGAAGCTCCCGATGCAACGCCGTGATCATGCGCCGCGACAGATCTTCCGTCTAGCCCATCCGCTGCCCGACAGGACTCAGCGGCGGGGGTTGAGGTTCGTCACTGCCGTCCAGGTCTTCCTTCTGACTTGGATGGGGTAAACCGCGGGTTCGAGTCCCGTCGCTCCGGTCCCGCTTCCCGCCGGTCGCGAGCGTCGATCCGGTACAGAAGGCGCTCCCGCCCGCTGCTATCGCACCAAGAGCCGCAGCGCACGGCGCCCATCTTCTCAACCGTCCGGTGCGAGCGGACCTCCTCTGCCCGACAAGAAAGACGACGCTGCCGACGAACCTGAACGCATGGCCCAGCATTAGCCGCTTCAGCTCGCCCGTCGCAGCTCGCGCACGGCCTGATCCCACCCACGCCCGAGCCGCGAAACCGCGGCCTCCAGAGGTCCGAACCGCCGCGTTCGCAACGCCGACCTCCGGGTATACACCCGGACGCTGTAGCTTTCCCCGACAAGCCGGGAAGAAGGAGACGAGAAGATGACCACGCTCCGCGACGACGAGATCCAGACCTTTGTGACGACCGGCGGCCGGACCCGCGAACAGGCGGACTCGGACCAGGACGATCAGGACGCAGACGACACCGACACGACCGACGTCGACACCGACACGACCGACGTCGACACCGACACGACCGACGTCGACACCGACACAACCGATCCCTCGTAGCGCCGTCGCGACGCTCGAGCGTTGCCTCGAGCCCGTTGCGGCGGAGGAGTTCTTCGCTCGGCACTGGGAACGGCGGCCGCTCGTCGTCGCGCGCGGCGAGCCCGGCCGCTTCGACGACCTCCTCTCAGAGGCTGACGTCGACCGGCTGATCGGCTCCGGCGGTCTCCGCTACCCCGCTTTCCGGCTCGTGCGGGAAGGCGCGCAGATCGACGTCGGCTCCTACACGCGGGACGTGCCGTGGCGTCCGCCGATCACCGGCTCGGCCGACGTCGAGCGCATCGCAGCCGAATGGGAGGCCGGCGCCACGATCGTGCTGCAGGCGCTGCACCTGAACTGGCGCCCGCTTGCCGTGTTCTGCCGCCACCTCGAGCGGGCGCTGGGTCATCCCGTGCAGACGAACGCCTACTACACGCCGAGTGGCTCGCAGGGCTTCGCCGTGCACCACGACACCCACGACGTGTTCGTCCTGCAGATTGCGGGCGAGAAGCGCTGGCTCCTCTACGAGCCGCTGCTCGAACTACCGCTCGAGAACCAACGCTGGTCGAAGGAGCTCGGCGAGCCGGGGGCGCCGAGCAAGGACCTGACCCTCGCGGCCGGGGACACGCTTTACCTCCCGCGCGGCTGGCCGCACGAGGCGGCGACTTCCGAATCGGACTCCCTTCATCTCACCGTCGGGATCAAGACCTACACGTGGACGGATGCGTTCAAGGAGGCGGTAGCGGACTGTGCCGAGGAGCTCGAGTTCCGCCGAGCCGTTCCGACCGACGGGATCGGCGGCGAGGCGCTCCTCGAGCGCCTCCGCGAACGGCTCGACCCGGACGAGGTGAGCACGCGTATGAACCGCCGTTTCGTCAGCTCCCGGGCGCCCGTCCTGGAAGACCAGCTCTCGCAAGTTCGTGCGCTAGCACGACTCGGCCTGGAGACATCCGTCGAGCGCCGCCCGACGGTGATCGCCGGCCTCGCCGCGTGGGACGGAGGCGTCGCCCTCGTCTTCGAGGGCAAGGAGGTCCGCTTCCCCGCGACCGCTCAGATGGACGTGGAGTTCTGCGCGGAAACCGAGGAGCCGTTTACGCCGTCCGACCTTCCCGGCGACCTGGACGGGGAGGGGCGGCTCGTCCTCGTCCGGCGTCTCGTCCGCGAGGGCTTCCTCCGCCTTACGGATCCAGGACGCGGCGAGCCGTCGCCGTAAAGCGGCGGGCCCGCTGGGGGATCGCGGCGCCGCAGGTCAGGTACACCGGCTCGTCGGCGAGCTCTTCGACCACGTCGAGCTCGCGCACGACGCGGTCCGGGTCCCGGAAGCGAATCCGCCACACGGCGTCGCCGACGCGCTCGCCGCCCGCGTAGACGAGATCGGCGATCCCAACCAGGCCCTCTTCGACACGCAGCGCGTGCTCGGCGGCCTGAACGGGGAATGAGAACGCGGAGCGGCCTCGGTAGCGCTCGAGGAGGAGCCTCCCGCGTGAGTGCTCGTCCAGGAGCGCCGCAGTCTCGTCGGGTGAGACCCGCCCGTAGTAGAGGCCCTCCGGCAGAACGACGACGTTACCGGCGAAGCGGTCGCCGCCCACGTGGGTGGACTGCCAGACCCAGTCGCCCTCGGTGCCGCGCCTGAGCGCGTCGTAGAGCGGGCGCCCGTGTTTCGCACAGCAGCGGTCACGCTTTCCGTGCGTACAAACGACGAGCAGGGGATGGTCGACCGGCACTCCGGGCGTATCTTCGCCGGCGAGTGCGCCGGCGAAGTCGAACCGGATGAGGTCGTCGTGGCGGTCGAACTCGAGCGCGAAGAACCGCTCCTCGCCCGGCCGCGACGAGCCGAAGTAGAGCTGCCGGGGTCCGGACGAGCGCCGCTCAGGCTTCTTGACGAAGAGGAGGCGCCCATGCCCGAGCTCCGCCAGCTGGCGTCGCAGGTGCGCCTTGAGCTCCGCCGAGAGCAGGCTGCCGCCGAGCACGTCGCGATCCCAGCGGCCGCGGTACTCGACCAGGATCCAGTGATCGATGCGGCTCGCGGTTGCGGCCAGCGACTCGGAGCTCTCATTCGAGACGTCCGCGCAGAACGCGCGCTCCCGCGCGGACGGCCTCGGGTCGACGCTCACCGCCATGCGGTTAGCGTACCCGCTTGTAAGGGAGCCCTTACAGCGCCTCGGGCAGACGAGGTGAGCGGAGGCGCGCGAAGGCTCTCACCGAGCGCGTGACGCATTGTGGTGAGTTCCACAAGCGCAATGGCCTCACCCCTGATTTCGATGCGGTGTCTATCGCGGGTCGAACCCCGTCGCTCCCGCTTTCGACAGCCCGTTTCTTCGCCCGGCGCTTTCGCAAACTCGTTGGTGAGGTAGCGAAGAAATGGTTCTCGCGGCTTGACGGCGACGATCGTGCCGCCGTCTTGCCATACACGTTCGAAGAGGTCGCGACTGCTCGACGTGAAGGACGTCCTGGCGCTGAGTCCCGCCGCCGATCACGCCCGGTGTGCCTCCATCCAAACGATGTACGGACGGAAGTTCGTCGTCACGCTCGAGGCAGTCACCACATCTGGGCGCACGCCCGGCTACGAGGCTTCGGTGTCGAGCCCTGGGAGCAGGACCGTCGTCAGGATTCGTCGCTTGCGGCCCGGCTTCGGCGGGTGGGCCACGCGCGGCTGGAGGACGCGCGTCAGCTCCCGCAGCAGCTCCATGAACTCGGCGTCGTCGAGCCACATCCCCGCGACACGGAAGTCGGCCCCGTCGCGCACCGGGTCGACGTCGCCTCGTGCGAGGTAACGCTCGAAATCGCCGATCAACCCGGCGACGAACGCGAGAAAGGTCTGCCGAAGCTCCTCATCCGTCATCTCGGCGACCTCGTCCAAGCTGAGGCGGGCAGCGGACGTCCGCAACACGTAAGTACGTTCGACCGCGCCGCGCACGCGGCGCTCGGCGACGACGTTGAGGACACCCCCATCGACGAGCTTCGCTACGTGGCGATAGAGGCTGCCCGCCGGCACATCCGGCAGCTCGCTCCGAAGCTGGCTCGTCGTCAGCGCGCGGTCGCCGAGGAACGCGTGCACGATCCGCATCCGGATCGGGTGCAGTAGCAGGTCAGCGCTGGCCACGATTCAGAGCTTAGTCTTGGTCGCAAATTTGCTAACTTTCACATTTATGAGAACGTTAGTCCAGCTAGAGGTGATCGCCCGATGACGCCCGACCTCGTCCGCGCCGCCCCGCTGCTCCTGATCGCCGCACTGATCGCCGGAACGCTCCTCGCCCGGCGTCGCGGCTACTCGCTCGGCGGCAACACCATCGTGCGCTGCCGCCGCGGCCACCTCTACACCACGATCTGGATTCCCGGCGTGAAGATCAAAGCCCTCGACCTCGGCATCGCCAGACTGCAGTACTGCCCGGTCGGAAAGCACTGGAGCCTCGTCACGCCCGTCCGCGACTCGGACCTGACCGACGAGGAAAGAAGGTTCGCCCGCGCGCACCACGACGCCCCCATTCCCTAACGCACGCGTGGCTTCGGTGCAAGCGATGAGGAGGCGAGCCGTGTTCGCACGCGTCGCGGCGGCGGTCACTCGACGTTAGGTAGCGCTGCGGGCGGGAAACGTCCTAGATGGTTGATTCCGAATTTGTGGCCGTAGGCGCTGAAACACAGGCCAGGTTGACCGATCTCGGCGTTATGCCGAAGCCCGGCGGCGAGGGCGAGCAGGCAGGCGAAGCCCGATTATCGGCGTCAAGGGCCCCATGCGCCATGATTGTCACGATGGCTTACGACGAGGATCTCGCCAACCGGATCCGCGAGCTGATCGCCTCCGAGGACGGCTACACCGAGCAGAAGATGTTCGGCGGCATCGGCT
>JBKPGW010000240.1:0-33270 GCA_046729555.1 Actinomycetota bacterium
GGAGGCAGCGCTCGACGGGCTCGCGGCTATGGCTATCGCCCGGGTCGCCGCGGTATAATCAACGACGGGTGTCCAACTTCGGGGTTCTGCCCCCTGCGGGGACAGACCCCAGCCGTTCGTATCGAGGACGTAGCCTGAAGACGCACGCACTGAGCGAGGGAGGAGCGGTGACAGTCGACGAGTGGGCTGAGCGGTATGCGCGCGCGTGGGAGGAAGCCGACGACGAGGCCGTCGCCGAACTGTTCACCGAGGACGCGACGTACAGGTCGGATCCCTTCAAAGAGCCGTGCCGAGGCCGCGACGGCATCCGCAAGTACTGGCGCGACGTGACGGCGAGGCAAGCCAATGTCGAGGTGGCCGTCGGCCGGACCCTGGAGGTCGAGGGCCGCGCCATCGTCGAATGGTGGACCCAGATGGACAGCGATGGCACGCCGGTGACGCTGCCGGGCGCCCTGATCCTCGACTTCGACGAGGGCGGCCTGTGCCGGGCGCTACGTGAGTACTGGAACCTCGAGCTTGGCGCGCGGATGCCGCCGCCGGAGGACTGGGGGACCTAGCCGGTGTCGTCTTACGCTGTACAACCAGCCGAGAACGCTTGACCGGAAGCGGCCCTTCGTTTATTCATACTGGACAGTGAGCTCCTCTCACGAGCCGCGCCTCGCCGTGGGACTCGTCGGCCTCGGCAACATGGGCACGGCTTTCGCGGAGCGCCTCCTCGCCGCCGGTTTCCCGCTCGTCGTCTACAACCGGACGCCCGAGAAGGCCGAGCCCCTCGCGGGCGCCGGCGCAGAGGTCGCGCCAAGCGCAGCCGAGCTGGCCGGCCGGGTGGACGTCGTCCTGGCGTCGCTCGCCAACGACGAGGCGCTCGAGGCGGTGGCCGGGGAGGTGCTCGGCACCGCCCGGCCGGGAAGCGTCCTCGTCGACATGAGCACGGTCTCCCCGGCCGCGTCCGGACGGGTCGCCGCGCTCGCCGACGCCGCGTCGGTCGAGTACCTGCGCGCCCCCGTGAGCGGCAATCCGACCGTTGTGCGCTCAGGGAACCTCAGCTTCATTGTCTCAGGGCCGCGCGAAACGCTCGGGCGCGTCGAGCCGGTCATTCGGGCGATCGGCCCGACGATTCACCATGTCGGCGAGGGCGAAGAAGCGCGAATCGTCAAGCTCGCGATCAACTTGATGATCGCTGGGTTGGCAGAGCTGATGTCCGAGGCGCTCGTGCTCGGGGAGGCGGCGGGCGTGCCACGGGCAGCCATGTTGGAGGTGATGGGCTCTTCTGCGGCCGGTGCGCCCTTCGTGAAGTACAAGACGGAGCCGCTACTGCGCGACGACTATTCCGCGACGTTCACGACTGCGCTGATGGAGAAAGACATCGACCTCGTGCTCGACGCGGCGGACGAGAATGGTGTCGACCTTCCGATCGCGCGGGAGCTGAAGACGCTCCTGCGCGGGACGATCGAAGCGGGGTACGCGGGCGACGACTTCATCGCGCTCTTCCTGCACCTGCGGAGCGCTTCCCGTTATCGCGACCAGGAGGTAGTGCGATGACCACGCGAAACAGATCCGTCGGCTCGCCCGACGCAACGCGGGCGGTCGACTGGGAGCAGCGGATCGACTTCCCGCGCCTGCGCCAGGAGCGTCTCGAGCGCGCGAAGGCTGCGCTCGACGCCTCCGACCTCGGCGCGGTGCTTCTCTTCGACCCGAACAACATCCGCTACGTCACGAGCACGCACATCGGCGAGTGGGCGCGTGACAAGAACGCGCGCTTCGCGCTGCTCGCCCGCGGCGCGGATCCGATCCTGTGGGACTTCGGCTCGGCCGCCCGCCACCACCAGCTGTTCGCACCGTGGCTCCCGCCGGAGAACTTCCGCGCCGGCGTCGCGCCGATGCGCGGTGCGATGCCTATCGAGACCGGCGTCCCGGACCGGCTCGGCGAGCGCATCGCACACGAGCTGCGCGAGGCCGGCCGGCAGGAGGAGCCCCTCGGCGTCGACATGGCCGACCTCGTCACGATCGAGGCGCTGCAGCGCGCCGGCGTCCACGTCACCGACGGATCGCGCGTGCTGCTCGAGGCGCGCAAGATCAAGACGGCAGAGGAGATCGCGCTCCTCGACCAGTCCGCCGGCCTCGTCGACGCCGTCTACGACGAGATCTACCGGATGTTACGGCCGGGCGTGTACGAGCACGAGATCGTCGGGCGCGCACATCAGCTGCTCTTCGAGCTGGGCTCGGAGCAGGTGGAGGCGATCAACGCCGTCTCGGGCGACCGCTGCAACCCGCACCCGCACGTGTTCTCCGACCGGCTGCTGCGCCCGGGCGATCAGGCGTTCTTCGACATCATCCAGTCCTTCATGGGCTACCGAACGTGCTACTACCGCACGTTCAACGTCGGCGGAGTCAACTCCGCGCAGCTCGACGCCTACAAGCAGTGCCGCGAGTGGCTCGACGCCGCGATCGAGCTCGTGCGGCCCGGCATGACGACCGACAAGATCGCCGAAGTCTGGCCGACCGCGGAGGAGCTCGGCTTCCCGGACGAGGAAACGTGCTTCGGGCTCCAATTCGGTCACGGGCTCGGTGTCGGGCTGTACGAGCCGCCGATGATCTCGCGCGTCCATTCGCTCGAGCATCCGGTCGAGCTCGAAGAGGGGATGGTCTTCGCGCTCGAGACGTATTGCGCCGCAACCGACGGGCGGTCCGCCGCGCGGATCGAGGAGGAAGTCGTCGTGACGGCGAGCGGCTGCGACGTGATTACCCGCTTCCCGGCCGAGGAGCTGCTCGTCGCCGGCCGGATGTACGTAAGGGGCGCCGATCTCGTGCGCGACGACGCTGGCAGCCGTCACGACGGCACGCAGGATCTGGCCGCGGCGGTGGCGTCTTCCGCCGTCGTCGAGCCCGCGACCGTGCAGCGGTGAGCAGCGACTCGGGAACCCGCGACCTCGCCGACGGGCGCCCCGGCTACCGTCTTGTCCGGCGCGAGGACATCGAGCTCGCCGACGCTCTGCAGGGCCGGTCGAGCGGCCTGACGACATGCCGCCTCGTCGGCGGCGCGCTCGGCTCGACCCACATGGCGCTGACCTTGGTTTCGCTCGTGGAGGGGCACGTAGACGAGCACGTGCACTCGTACGAGACGAGCTTCTTCGTCCTCGAGGGGGAGCCGCTGCTCTACCTCGACCGGCGCGGCGTGAAGCTCAGGCCCGGCGCGTGCGGCGCCCTGCCGGTGGGAGTCCCGCATGCGTTTCGCGGCGACGGCCGTGCGCTGTGGATCGAGATGGCGGCGCCGCGGCCGCGTCCTGACGCCAGCGACACGTTCTTCCTCGGGCCGGCGCCGGACGCTCCGGGCGAGCCGCTCGACGTCCGCGACCCGCGCAACCGCAACCTCTTTCTCCTAACCGAAGGCGAGACGGATCTCGACCGCCTGAAGCGCGGTGAAGTCTTTGGCGCTCCGACCGTGTCGGCGAGCATGGCCACGGCCGTCCTCGCGTACAGCGGCATCGCCGTAAAGATGCTCGTCGACCAGCGGCTCGACGCGCAGCTGCACACCATGTTCATGGTCGACTACCAGCCAGGCGCCCTCGCGCACCCGCACGACCACCCCTTCGAGGAGTCGTACTACATGCTCGGCGGAGAGGTCGACGTCGTTGCGAACGGCGATCGCTACACCCTCAGGCCGGGCGACGTCTTCTGGACCGGGACGGGATGCGTGCACGCCTTCTACGAAACGCGGGGCGGAACCGTGCGCTGGCTCGAGACATCTGCGCCTGCCCCGCCGCCCAGGCACTCGTACCGACACGAGCGGGATTGGGCGTATCTGACGGAACGTCTGCAGTCCGACACGAGCGTCGGTGTCGCGTGAGGCAGCTCAGCGACAAGCCGACGACGGGCATGCTCGACGATCTCGAGCTGTACACGCGGATCTTCCGGCAGATGCTCCTCATCCGTGGCTTCGAGGATCTCGTTCAGTCGCTGTTCCTGAAAGGCGAGGTCTACGGGACGACCCACTTGTACTCCGGCCAGGAGGCGATCGCGACGGGCGTCGCCAGCTTGCTCGAGGAGCGCGACCGCGTTGCGGCGACGTACCGGGGCCACGGCCACGCGCTGGCGCTCGGCGTCGATCCGCAGAAGCTCCTCGACGAGATGCTCGGACGCGAGACCGGGATCAACGGCGGACGCGCCGGTTCGATGAACGTCAACTCGCTCGGCGACCGGCTGATCGGCTCGTTCGGAATCGTCGGCGGGAGCATCGCGGCCGCAACGGGCGCAGCGCTGGCCTTGCAGCGGACGACGGGCGGCGTCGCCGTTGCGTACTTCGGCGACGGTGCCATGAACCAGGGCTACTTCTTCGAGTGTCTCAACTTCTGCCAGGTGTTGAAGCTGCCGCTCGTCCTCGTCTGCGAAAACAACGGCTACGGCGAGTACACGCCGTTCCAGTCGGTGACGGCGGGAGCGATTCGCGCGCGCGCCGAGGTGATGGAAGTCCCGGCGGAGACGATCGACGGGATGAGGGTGTGGACCGTGCGCGAGGCGGCGGCTCGTGCGCTCGAACACGTGCGCTGCGGCAACGGCCCCGCCTTCATCGAGGCGCTGACGTACCGATTCGTCGGGCACTCGCGCAGCGACCCCGGCGCCTACCGGCCCGAGGGCGAGCTGGACGAGTGGAAGACGCGCGACCCGATCGTTGTCCTGCGCGCCCAGCTCGAGGCTGAAGGCGTCGACGCGAGCCGGCTCGACGAGATCGAGCACGACCTCAACGAGGAACTGGAGCGGATGCGCGAGCGCGGGCTCGCGGCCCCGTTTCCGAGCACGCTCACGAGCAGCGAGTTCAAGGACTGATGGCGCGCGAGTTGACGATGCCGAAGCTGTCGGACTCGATGGCCGACGCCGTGATCGTGCGCTGGCTGAAGTCACCGGGCGAGTCCTTTGCGCGGGGCGAAGCGTTGATCGAGGTCGAGACGGACAAAGCGACCGTCGTCTACGAGGCCGAAGCTGACGGCAGGCTCGACTCGATCCTCGCGCCGGAGGGCGCGACCGTCGGAATCGGGGAACCGATCGCCACGCTGGCAAACGGTGCTGGCGCAGCGCCAACAACCGAAAAGCCGGGGTCTGACCCCGGCCGCGAAGCGGCCCGTCCGCGCACCGGACCGGTGGAGGGGGTGTGGGGGAACCGGGAGGTTCCCCCCGCGAGAGCCGAGGCGCCGGCCGACGGCAAGCGCCCAAACGCAACACCGGTCGCCAGGCGCACCGCGGTCGAGCTCGGGGTCTCCCTGCACGGCATCGCAGGCACCGGCCCCGGGGGCCGCATCACGCGCGACGACGTCCAGCGCGCGGCGGTTCAGACGGGGGAACGACCGGCTGTCTCGGGCAAGGGTGAGGTTCGCGTCCTCGATCTGACGACGACGCAGGCCACGATCGCGCGGCGGATGGTCGAGTCTGCGACGACGATTCCCGTCTTCACGGTCTCGGCCGACGTCGACATGTCGCTGATCATCGAGCTGCGCCGCGGCGCGCGTGAGGAATCGTCCGACGTCCCATCGCTCAACGACTTCATCGTCAAGGCCGCAGCGCGCGCGCTGCAGGAGCTCCCGCGCTTCAACGCGTCGTACGCCGATGGGAAGATCGAGTGTTACTCGCGCATCAACGTCGGCATCGCCGTCGCAACCGACGACGCACTGCTCGTGCCCGTCGTGCACGACGCCGACCGCAGGACGCTGATCGAGATCGCTGCCGAGACGCGGCGACTGGCCGACGCCGCCCGGCGGCGGACACTGCAGCCGGAGGATCTCCACGACGGCACGTTTACCGTGTCGAACCGCGGCATGTTCGGGGTGACGTCGTTCACGGCGATCATCGACCCTCCTCAGGTTGCGATCCTGGCGGTCGGCGGCGTCCGCGGCAACATGATGAGCGTCACGCTCAGCTGTGACCACCGTGTCGTCTACGGTGCCGACGGCGCCCGCTTCCTCTCCCGTCTCCGCGAGCTGCTCGAGCGGCCGCTGGCGCTCGTGTCGTAATGGCGAGCATCGCCTTCCGCACTGCGATCCGCGACGCGCTCGACGAAGCGCTCGCGGCGGACGAGCGCGTGATCCTCTTCGGCGAGGACATCGCCGTGGCGGGCGGAGTGTTCGCGACCACGACGGGCCTCCACGACAAGTACGGGCCCGAGCGCGTCTTCGACACGCCCATCTCGGAGCTGGCGCTTGCGGGCGCCGCGTTCGGATCCGCGGTCAACGGGCTGCGGCCGGTCGTCGAGATCATGTTCGGCGACTTCCTGACGCTCGCTATGGACAGCCTTGTCAACCAGTCGACGAAATACTGGTTCCTGACGCAGGAGCAGGTGAGCGTCCCGCTGGTGTTCCGCTCGGTCGTCGGAGCGGGCGGGCGTTTCGGCGCAATTCACTCGCAGATGCCCGTGTCGTGGCTCATGGGCGTCCCAGGCCTGAAGATCGTCGGCCCGTCGACGCCGGCCGATGCGAAGGCGTTGCTGAAGGCGGCGATCCGCGACGACAACCCGGTCCTCTTCTTCGAGCACAAGCGCCTGTACACGCTCGAGGGCGAGGTCGACGGCGCGGAGGCACGGCTCGGCGAGGCGACTGTCGTGCGCGAGGGCAACGACATCACGCTCGTCACTGCGATGAAGAGCGTCCACGACAGTCTCGAGGCTGCGGACGAGCTCGAGCGCGATCACGTCTCGGTCGAGGTGATCGACCTGCGCACCCTGCGGCCGTTCGACGTCGAGACCGTCCTCACGTCGGTCCGCAGGACGAACCGCGTCGTGGTCGTCGAGGAGGGGCCGCTCACGGGTGGCTGGGCAGGCGAGGTGCTGGCCACGGTCACCGAGCAGGCGCTCGGGTACCTTGACGACGCGTGGCGCATCGCGACTCCCAACACGCCGATCCCATACAGCCCGCCGCTGGAGGACGCGTTCTTGCCGGGGCCGGAGCGGATCGCGACGGAGATCCGGCGGCGCCTCCGATGAGCGAGCCGGCCGCATCGCCCGGGCCGCTCGACCGCGCAGTCGACGCGTCCAAGGTGGGCAGCCGCCTGCGGGCCGAGCGCGAGCGGCGCGGCATCAGCCTGCGCGAGCTGGCGCGGCGCGTCGGGGTCTCGCCGAGCCTCGTCTCGCAGATCGAGCTCGACCGTGTCAACCCCTCCGTCAGCACCCTCTATGCGCTCGTCACCGAGCTCGGGATGACGATGAGCGACGTCTTCGGCGACTCACGACCGACCGCCGTGTCGCAGCTCGGCAGGGCCGACGGCCTGGCCGAGCGGCCGGAGACACGGCGCGTCATCAACCTTGCCTCGGGTGTGCGCTGGGAGCGGCTGACGCCGCACAGCGACCGCGACGTCGAGTTCCTCTACGTCACCTATCCGGTCGGGGCCGAATCGTGCCCGGAGGACGCGCTGATGACGCACGGGGGAAAGGAGTACGGCTACGTCACGAGCGGCACGCTCGGCGTGCGGGTCGGGTTCGAGGAGTACGAGCTGCGTCCCGGCGGCTCGATTGCGTTCGACTCATCCTCGCCGCACCGCCTCTGGACGATCGGTGACGAGCCGGTGCACGCGATCTGGGTGGTCATCGGCCGCAAGGCCGACCCGCGCGGCGAGTAGCTTCCTCTCAGGCCGCCGGCGCGCGTGTTCGCAGGCGCCCGACGCCGACCCAGTTGGATCGGAAGCGCGCGACCAGCTCGGGCGCCTGGTACAGCACGAGTGCGAGCAGGATCAGCCCGCCGATCGTCATCTGCGCGTATTCCGTCGGCTGCTGGAACAGCGGCAGGACGTTGCTGATCTCCGTCAGGAACAGCGCGGCGAGCAGCGCGCCGACGAACGACCCCTTTCCACCCGCGAGGCTCGCACCGCCGAGCACGGCGGCGGCGATGCTCTCGAGCGCGTAGTTGCCGATGATCGGCGAGCCGATCTGCACCTGGGCCGCGGAATAGAAGCCGGCGACCGCCGCCATCACGGAACAGAGCACGAAGGCGAGGAACACGATGCGGCCCGTCGACATGCCGAGCCGTCGTGACGACGTGTCGTCGAGGCCGACCGCGCGCAGGGCGAGACCCGTCCGTGTTCGGTACAGCCAGAGGTCGGCGACCACGGCGAGGACGACGACGCCGATGAACGCATAGGGGACGAAGCTGACGCTCGAGTTCAGCGCCTCGATCACGTCGGCGTTGATGAAGCCTTCGGGGTGGTCGCGCAGGAGCAGCGACGCGCCTTCGAGGATGCTGAGCGTCCCGAGCGTCGCGATAATCGAAGGCAGCCGGAGCAGGCGGATGAGCGTCGCGTTGAAGACACCGGTCGCGAAGCCCACACCGATGAGCGCAAGCGCGCCGACGAGCAGGACGGGCCAGGACTTGTCCGGTTGCAGTGTGAACGACGCCGTGACGACGCACATCGTCATCAGCGCCGCAACTGAGACGTCGAAGCCGCCGACGAGCAGTGCATTCGTCTGGCCGATCGCGACGAGCGCGAGCGGCATCGTGCTCAGGAGCAGGTTTCCGAGGTTGTAGCTCGTGAGGAAGGCGTCCTGGCGCACGGCAGCGTAGGCGCCGAGCCCGACGATCAGCGTCGTCATCAACGCCAGCGGCATCCAGCTCCGGAAGCTGGTCACTGCGGCCCTCGGCCGGGGGAACCTGCCGGTTCCCCCGGAGCCCCCTCCCCAGGTCCGCTGGCGCGGCCGGGCGGCTCCGCCGCCTCCTGCACCACTCGGCTGCCGACGATCGCCTCGACGATGCGGCGCTCGCCGAGATCGTCACCGTGAATCTCGTCGACGATCCTGCCGCGCGACATCACGACCACGCGGTCGCACAGACCGGCGAGCTCGAGCGGGTCGCTCGACTTGACGATGATCGCCACGCCTTCGCCGGCCTTCGCGCGCAGAGCCTCGTAGATGTCGAAGCGTGCGCCGACGTCGACACCCTGCGTTGGCTCCTCGGCGAGGATCACCTTGACGTCGCCCCGCAGGAACGGCCGCGTCAGCGAGACCTTCTGCTGGTTCCCGCCCGACAGCGACTGCACGGGCTGCTCGACGGACGCCATCCGGATACCTAGCCGGCGGACGAGCTCGTCGACCGTGCGGCGCTCGCGCCGCCGGTGCAGGAAGCCCCACCGCCCGAGCCGGCGCAGCACCTGCACTGTCGTGTTGGCACGGACGCTCAAGACCGGGAACAGCGACTCCCCGGCTCGGTCGCCGCTCAGGAGGATGATTCCCGCGCGCAGAGCGGACAGGGGCGACTTCGTGTCGAGCTCGTGGCCGTCGCAGGACGCCGTTCCGGTCGGGCGCTCGACGCCCGCGAGCCCGCGGAGGAACTGCACCTGGCCGTTTCCCTCCGCGCCGGCGATGCCGAGGATCTCGCCTTTCTTCACCTCGAGGTCGATCGGGCCGAACCGATCGCCCCGCAGGCCCGAGATCGCCAGCAGGACGTCGGTCGAGCGGGTGGCTCCGTCCCGCTCCGGAAACGCGAGCTGCAGCGGCCGGCCGATCATGAGCGCGACGAGCGACTCCTCCGACATCGCCGCCGCGTCGAATGTTCCTTGACTGACGCCGTCGCGCAGAACGGTCACGCGATCTGCGATGCCGAGTACCTCGGGCAGGCGGTGGCTCACGTACACGATCCCGACGCCGGCCCTGCTGCGTTCGAGCACGAGCTCGTGCAGCTGCTCGACCTCTTGCGGTCCGAGCGCGGTCGTCGGCTCGTCGAGCAGGAGCACCTTGGGCCGCGCCAGCAGTGCCTTTACGACCTCGAGCAGCTGCCGCTGGACCAGCGATAGCGAACGGACGACGGCATCCACCGGCACGTCGAGCCTGAACTCCTCGAGTCTCGCCGCAGCCCATTCCGCCTTGCGGCCGAACTGCGGCTGGACGTGCTTGGGCACCGTGAGATAGAGGTTCTCGGCGACCGAGAGGTCGAGGACGTGCGAATAGGTTTGGTACGCGATGCCGAGGCCGAACCGACGCGCCTCAGCCGGGGAGCCGCGCCGCCGTCGCCGTCCGCCGATCTCGACTGTGCCCTCGTCCGGTGAGAGGAAGCCGCTCGCGATCCCGAGCAGTGTCGATTTCCCGGACCCGTTCTCCCCGACGAGCGCGTGTACCTCGCCCGCACGGCAGTCGAAGGTGACGTTGCGGACCGCTTGCACGGCTGCGAACGCCTTCGAGACGCCGTCGAGGGTCAGCACCACGGGGCTCGCGGGCCCGGGAATCGACATCGTTCTGATCGCTCAGATTCCTCCTACGGGTACATCTTGTGCAGCAGGCTCAGCGGGATCAGCGACGTCGCGGACGCTTCCTGCGGGTAGCCCTTGACGCACTGGTCGCGCTTCGCCTGATCCTGCAGCTGGATCGGGAACACGATCTGCGGCGGGATCTTCGCGCCCTTCAACTTCATCATCGCGGCAGTGAAGGCCACGCGAATCTGCGAGTTGCCGGACGTGTAGTAGAAGACACGCAGCTTCGGGTTCTTCAGCTTGTCGTACGCGCAGCCCATGCCGACGTCGTCCGTCCGCAGGGTCAGCACCGTGTTGAACGGCTTGCCCGCAGCCCGGTACGCGGCGAGGCCGCCCTGCGCCATCCCGAGGCCGTACTCGTAGCTCCACCCCTTGATGTCGGGATAGCGCGCGAGGATGCCGGCTACGACTTCCTGCACCTTCGAGGGATCCCAGTTCGTCGCCTCAGTGGCGACCACGTCGATGTTCTTGTTCAGCGCCGGCTTTTCGCACTTCTGCCAGCCGAGCGACAGTGGGTTGCCAGGAAAGCCGCCGAGGAAGGCGATCTTGCCCGACTTGACGTACTTGTTCATGACCTTCGCGTACGCCTTGCCGAGCCGGCAGGTGTCTTCGCCGACAACCGTGAGGTAGTCCTTGCCGGGGTTGCTCACGTAGCCCCAGGCATACGTCGCGACCGGAATTCCTGCTCTGGTCGCTTCCCGGAACACCGGCAGCATCGCGTCGCCGAAGTCCGGATACGTCACGATCAAGTTCACCTTCTGCGAGATCGCGGCCCGGAAGTCGGTGAGAGCCTGTGCCGGGTTCGAGTGGGCGCTGGTGTAGATGATCCTGCCGACGGACGGATACGTCAGCGCCTGGAGAATGAACTCCATCTTCGACATCTGGCGGTAGACGTTCTCGCCGAACCCCTCGACGTACGCGACCTTCAGCTTGCCTCCGGTGCCGGTACTGCAGCCGTTGTTCTTCCAGCACTTGAGGGCGAGGTTTAGGTTGACCTTCTTCTCGGCGCGCCCGTAGGCGGCGAGCGCGATATTGCGCGCCATCTTGTTCGCCGGCAGCAGCTTGGCGTTGAAGAGCGTCTTCTTCAGCGTCGAGGTCTTCGCCTTGTACACCTCGCCAAAGCCGCCGGCGCTGCTTGCCCCTTGGACGGTCGCGACGAGCACGAGCATCGCCGCGAGCAGTGCGAGTAGCGGCACCGCCCGCAGTCGCGTCGATGCGCGCCCTCTCTGTACGTGCATCGTGTCTCCTTTCCTCACTTGGCCCCTATTCCGTTTGACGCGGGCGCCGTCCTCGCCGGCGGCTCGGTCGGACGCAAGACACGACCGAGGAGCGCGGCGACACGGTCGCCCGAGACGAGCATTCCGACGAGGATGGCCGCGCCGAAGACAACGAACTGCATCGCCGTGGACAGGCCGAGGATGCGCAGCATCTGTGTCAAGAGCGTGAGCGCGAGCGCTGCGACCCAGGTCGATGTCGCACTTGCCAGCCCGCCGGCGAGCGATGCGCCGGCGATCACGACTGCCGCGATCGGCGCGAGCAGGTACTCAGCGCCGAAGCCTGGGTCGATGCTGATGCGCACACCGGCGAGCAGAACCGCCGCGACGGCGTAGAGCATGCCGGCGGCGACGTACGCGAACACCACGTGCGTTCGGACGTGCACGCCTGCCATCCACGCGGCTCGTGGATTGGCGCCGACGGCCTGGAAGCGACGCCCGGCCGCGGTGTAGCGCAAAGCCAGCGCCACCACGACTGCGATCGCCGCGCCCGTCCAGAAGACGGCGCTGATCCCAAGGGGTTTCTCCGCCGCCCACGACGAGAGCCCATCCGGCACGTTTGCGCCTGCGACGACGCCGCGGGAGTACTTCACCCCCCACGCGAGCACGATCTGTCCCACCGCCAGCGTGACGATGAGCGGGTTCAGGCGCAGGACGCCGACGAGGATGCCGTTGGCCAGGCCGACGCCTGCCCCGAGGGCGAGGCAGGCCAGGATCGCGACAGCAAGCCGGCTGTTCGAGCCGTTGCCGACGCCGACGATGAGGTTTCCCCCGAAGAACATCACCGCCGGCGTCGAGAGATCGATGCCGGCGTGCATGATCACGAGCATCTGGCCAAGCGCGGCGACGGCGAGGATCGTCATGTAGGGGAGGACGAACGCCCAGGACGTGCTCTGCAGCGCTTCCGGCGCGATGATCGCGGCGACGATCGCGAGAATCCCCGTCGCCAGCCAGATCGGGAGGAAGCGCGCCGCGACGAGGGCACTCGCGACGACCGGCGCAAATCCGGGGCGGCGCCACGGTGAAGAGCTAGCCGCGACCAGGCGTCCATTCTGTGCACGTCGGGCCGAAAGTGTCAACTGTGGCCGAACGCCCTTCCACCCACGCTGGACGAAATGCCTGGTGTCCACGCCTTTGAGCGTTGACTCTTCGAGGCAGAGGCGTTTATGCTCGCTGTACATGCGGCAGCGCGAGACAGGGTCTGCTGCCAGCGAAGGCGCTCACGCGCCGTCGCGCCTATTCGTGTCCGGCCAGCCAAGGAGAGAGGGATGAGCTCGCAGCGGCTTTTGATCCGCAACGGCTTCGTCGTCTCGATGGACCCCGATGTCGGCGACCTGCCGTTCGGCGATGTCCTCGTGGAGGACGGCAAGATCGCCGAGATCGGACGCGGTCTCGAGGCGTCCGAAGCCGAAGAGGTCGACGCGACCGGAATGATCGTGATGCCGGGGTTCGTCGACACCCACCGACACACGTGGCAGACGCCGGTTCGTGGCGTCCTCCCGTGTTGCACGCTCGACCACTACTTCGCAGTGATGCTCGGGAGCGTCGGCGGCCACTACCGGCCGGAGGACGTCCACATCGGCAACTACGCAGGGGCGCTGGAGGCGCTGAACGGCGGCGTGACCACGCTCCTCGACTGGTCACACATCAACAACACGCCCGATCACTCCGATGCCGCGGTCCAGGGGCTGAAGGACGCCGGCATCCGCGCGATCTACGCGCACGGCGTGCCGACGGGCGGCGAGTGGTGGGCGTTCAGCGAGCTCGAGCACCCCGAGGACATCCGCCGAATTCGCGACACCTACTTCTCCTCGGATGACGGGCTGATCACGCTCGCACTCGCGGCTCGTGCCCCCGGCAACTCGAACTTCGAGGTTGCGAAGCACGACTGGGAGCTCGCCCGCGACCTCGGAATCCGCATCAGCGTCCACGTCGGCATGCGGCTGACGAGCATCCACGTCAACCACGTCAAGAACATGCACGACCTCGGCCTGATGGGCGACGACACGACGTACATCCACTGCACCGACTCCACCGACGAGGAGCTCGACCTGATCAAGGAAACGGGCGGAACGGCTTCCGTCGCGCCGTACGTCGAGATGCTGATGGGGCACGGCCGGCCCCCGACCGGCAAGCTCCTGCAACGCGGCGTCCCGGTCTCGCTCAGCGTCGACGTGGTGTCGAGCGTGCCCGGCGAGATGTTCACGCAGATGCGCACCGCGCTCGTGCAGGAGCGGATCGGCGCGTTCACCGACACGCCGGACGAGGCGTTCGCGCCGACGCTGACGCACAGGGACGTGCTCGAGTTCGCGACGATCGACGGCGCGCGCGCCTGCGCGCTCGAGGAGAGGGTCGGCTCGCTGACGCCCGGCAAGCAGGCGGACATCGTCCTGCTGAAGGTCAATGCCATCAACACCGCTCCGATGGTCGATCCGATCGGGACGATCGTCGTCTTCTCCGACACGTCGAACGTGGATTCCGTCTTCGTCGCGGGTCGCGCAGTGAAGCGGAACGGCGAGCTCCTGAACGTGGATCTCGTTGACGTGTTCCGGAAGCTCGACGAGTCGCGGAATCACATCCTGTCCAGCGGCGAGCTGCTGCCGAACTGGGCTGCAGAACCGGTGGCGGCCGCCTAGACCGCTTCCTCCTCACGGCTCGCCCCGCCTCCCGCGGGGCGAGCCCCTCCGTCGGAGTCGAAAGGAGACGCGGAATGGCCACTGGCTCTGTCGTCGTCGTCGGCGGCACGCGCGGGCTCGGCCGCGAAGTCGCGCAGTTCTACGCCGGAGAGGCACGAGACGTCGTCATCACCGGGCGCGAAGCCGCGGCTGCCGAGAGGTGCGCCGCCGAGATCGGCGGTTCGACGCGGAGCGTGGCCCTGGATCTCGCCGAGCCTCACGCGCTCGCCGACCGCCTTGCCGCCGTCGAGAACGTGCAATACCTCGTGCTCGCGGCGATCGAGCGCGACTCGAACACCGTCCGCGAGTACGACATCGAAGCGGCGCTGCGGCTCGTGACGCTCAAGGTCGTCGGCTACACGGAGGTCGTACACGCGCTGCAGCCCCGGTTCACGGACGACGCTGCCGTCCTCATCTTCGGCGGGTTGGCGCGCGACCGTCCGTACCCCGGATCGACGACAGTGACGACGGTGAACGGCGCCGTCACGGGCCTCGTTCGCACGCTGGTGATCGAGCTCGCGCCCACGCGGGTGAACGCGCTCCATCCCGCGATCGTGGGTGACAGCCCTCAGTGGCGGGACATGCCCGACGAGCGCTACCAGGCCCTGGTGCAGCGAACGCCGACCGGACGCCTGGTGACAATGGCCGAGGTAGTGGACGCGTCCCGCTTCCTGCTCGAGAACCAGGCGATCAACGGGATCAACCTTCCCGTCGACGGCGGCTGGCTCTGCATGTGAGGCGTGCCGCGACGGCGGCGGGCGTCGCTGTCGGGATCGCAGTCGGTACAACATCGCCAACGTCGGCCCGGCAGCCGAAGTCGTGTCGCATGCGTACGGCGTGCAGCTAGGAACCGTCGGGTTCCTGACGACGGCGCTCTTCGTCACGCACGTCGTGATGCAGATCCCGCGTGGAAGGCTGGTCGACCGGCGTGGTGCGCGCACGCTCGCCGTCGTTCCTCTGACAACATCCGCCCTCGACTAGCGCGCGCCCTACGCAACGGCGCTGGTGGCCGGCGCGGCCGGAACCGTCCTCTTTCTGCTTGACCTCGCACTGCCGCTCCGAATCGCCGGCGCCGCGCTGCTCGGACTGGCCGCCGGGATTCCGTTCGCGACCGCGTTCGCCGGAGCACAGGCAATCCGGCCGGAGGCTCCGGGCGCGGCGATCGGCTTCATCAACAGCTGCGCGACGTTGGTGATCGCGGCCGGGACCCCGCTGGTCGGCGCGACGTTCTCGCTGGCCGGTCACGGCCGCGTCGGCTTCGCCGCGATCGCCGCGCTGTGGGCAATGTCGCCTGTCGCCGTGCTCCCTTCGAGGCTGCCGTGGGCGGGAGCACGCGTCTAGGGACACGCGCCGCCGCGGCGTTATGCTCGTTCCACTGCCAGCGACCCGGGAGGCTCCATGCTCAGCTTTGGCGTGACGGTGCTGCCGGATCCGCCCTACCAGCGGATGATCGAGCTGATGCAGCTCGCCGAGCAGCGCGGATTCGAATACGCGTGGACGTACGACTCGCACATCCTGTGGGAGGAGTCCTACGCCACCCTTCCGGTCGCGGCGGCAAAGACGAGCAAGATCAAGCTCGGTCACTTCGTCACGAATCCTGGGATCCGCGACCCGACGATCACCGCGAGCTGGTACGCGACCATGCAGGACATCTCCGACGGCCGGATGGTGATGGGGATTGGCCGGGGCGACTCATCACGACGCGTCGTCGGACTGCAGCCCGTCAAGGTGGCGGAGTTCGAACGCCGCTGCGCCATGATCAAGAACTTGATGAACGGCCGTGCCGTTCAGTGGAACGACAAAGACCTGGAGCTGAAGTGGGTGCGCGACGAACTGCCGGACATCCCGTTGTGGGTCGCCGGCTACGGGCCGAAGGCGCTGGCGGTTGCGGGTCGCGTCGGCGACGGCGTGATCATTCAGCTCGCCGATCCCGTGATTATCCAGTGGATCATGGACACCGCTCGCCGGGCTGCCGAAGAGGCGGGGCGCGATCCGAGCGAGCTCAAGTGCATCGTCGGCGCGCCGAGCCACATCTCCGACGACATCGCGGACGCCCGCGAGCAGTCGCGTTGGTTCCCCGCGATGGTGTCGAACCACGTCATGGACCTGATCGAGCGCTACGGTGAGGACTCCGAGATCCCGAAGGACCTAACGGAGTTCGTCAAGGCGCGGAAGTTCTACGACTACAAGGAGCACTCGCGCGTCGGCGCGAAGCACGGCGAGTTCGTGACCGACGAGATCGTCGACCGGTTCTGCGTGCTCGGCGACGTCGCTGCCGCGAAGACCAAGCTGAAGGAGCTAGAGTCGATCGGTGTCGACCAGTTCAACAACTAACAGATGACGAAGGGGCAGGAGGAGACGCTCCAAGCCTACGGCGACGAGATCATTCCTCAGTTCAGCGAAGTCGCTGCGTAGGCTCCCCGTAGCAATAGCCGTCCTCGCGCTCGCCTCCTGCGGCGGCGGTGCGAACACCGAGACACATGCCGTCTCGCAGCCGCGTCCTCAGTGCGAGGGCTCGAAGGTCGCCGCCGAGCGCACGCGCGCGCGCACGAGGTTGAACGGTGATCTTCGGCGCCTCCGCGCAGCGGCCGCCACGGTGCGCGGCCACACCGAGAACGGCAGCGCGACGCTCGACGCAGCGCTCGAGCGCTTCTCGCTCGACGTCGCCAAGCCGACGCTGCCCGTCCACGAACGATCGCGCTTCATCGACCGCGCGGCCGCGATCGTGGCGCCTAAGTGTTACCTCTGCTTCCAGTCGCTCGAATCGAACCGCCCCATCGCGGCCGGCGCCAAGCTGCCCTGCGATTAGGCTCGCAGCGTGGAGACTCTGCTCGTCTTCGGCGCCCGCAACCTGGGCCGCGTACTCGCACGAGAGCTCGCCGCCGAAGCCTGGCGGGTCGCGGCGGTCGCGCGCAGCGAAGCGACGATCGAGGCGCTGCAGGACGAGGTCCCTGAAGCGGTCGGCCTCATCGGCGATGCGTCCAACCCCGACGACGTCGAGCGGATCTTCGCCGAGGTGGGGGAGGTCGACCTCATCGTCAACGCCATCGCGACGACTCCGAGCTTCGGCGGCCCGATCCACGAGGCTCCGTCCGAAGCGCTCGACGCCTATGTTGGCGCGCTGCTGCCGGGCATCTTCAACGTCCTGCGGGTCGGCGGTCGCGTCCTGGCCGGTCAGGGGCGCGGGACGCTCGTCCAGGTCACCGGTGGCTCGGCGCGGCGCGGCAATCCCGGCCGGGGACCGTGGGCCGCGGCGGCGTTCGCGACACGGGCACTGGTTCAGTCTCAGGCAGCCGAGCTGCGCGACCAGGGCGTCCACGTCGCCCTCCTGATCGTCGACGCGATCATCGAGAGCGAGAAAACGAAGCACTGGCTCGAGGACGAGCCGCCCGAGCGCTCGGCGTCGATGGAGGAGGTCGCCCGTGCGATCAGGTACCTCCACGAGCAGACCCCGCGCGCGTGGACGCACGAGCTCCAGCTCACGCCGGCGCTCGAGCGCTGGGTCCCGTAGAAGACCGCGGATACCATGGCCCCTCGCGGCGCCGTGGCCGAGTGGTTAGGCAGAGGCCTGCAAAGCCTCGTACAGCGGTTCGAATCCGCTCGGCGCCTCTACGGAGGGCTAGCCGGGCTCGGACGGCGGCCCAGTGTCGGTTCCCTGTCCCTATGCCAAAGCGTGGTCTCGTCCGAGCGGATCGGTCGGCCCGAGGCCGCGGCCCACTCCGAGACTGCGCGAGATTCGACAGGAACAGCGCGCCGAAGGGCGTAAAGTCGAAGCGGGGTTGGCCCTCGCCTGTGACGCGTTGGCGCCGCCGCAGTCGCCAGCGCGGTGTTCCGTGAGGGCCTCCCCTTCGAAAGAGTTGGAGGTGGTGCGCGGCACCCTTGGGGGAGGGGATCCGTTGCGACGGGATTGCCCTCCCCCGAAACTTCGCGTCGCACTGAGTACAGCCGGGACGGCCTCAGATTTCAGGCCTGAGAAGTGCGCGTACGCGGATGCGGTAGGACCCGTCAGCGGCCTTCTGCTAGGGTCGCGCCACCAAACAAACGCTTCTGCGGCTGATCGCGGCGCTAGCGGGCGCCCTTAGGTCGATGCTCTCAGTCCGCATTCGAAGCCAAAACTACAGAATCAGCAACGAGACTCTCGACCGTGTCTTGGAGCAGGACTGGCGTGGTTCGAGTGTGGTGCAGCTGCAGAGACGGGTCCAGGATCGTCTCGACGAAGGCAAGCTCGTCGCGCAGGGGCGGCGACTGCGCCCGTCGACGCAGGTCGAAGAGGCAGAACGGCGGCTGCGGTCGGCCGACGGCGAGGAGGAGATCCTTCGCTGGGGCTTGTTCTATGTCGCCGCGCAGATAGCGGAAGCGGCGGCAGAGATTCGGTCGCTTGGCGAGCTCGCCGGCTTTGACGAGTCGGCAGCAACACGCAAGTTGGCGCGCGACACTTCGGACGAAGAGGCCGACCTGGAGTCGAAGCTACGCAAGCATCGGGCAGAACCCTCGGAGGAATTCGTCGAGCGCCTCGCTGCGCGCGTCGAGGCAGCGCTCCAGCGCGGCATCGCTCACGCGGTTCGCGACTGACTGCGACGCCGGCGATCCCGAAACGATCGGTGTCTACCTGTGCGAGCAGGACGCCCAGCAGGCGCTCGAGGACTGCCTCACACGCAGCGACGCACCTCGGTCGAGACGATGGCGCGGTAACCGTCCCATTCGACTTCGAACGCCCAGTCGCCGCGTGTCGGGATCGTGCCGGAGCGGGCGAGCATGGCTCGGGAGCGGCGCCGCAGAAGCCACCGCGGATGAGCCTAAACAATCGAGTCAGGGATCGACATGGCCGCGGGTCGCGCCGATGAGTCAGGCAGCGGTCTTTCCTGTGGCCAGAATCGAAATCGGGACGCACGTCAACTATCGAGGACGTCTGCACGTCGTCGTCGCCTTCACACCCATAGGTGTGCAGCCGCAGCTGCTTGAACTGGAAGACGTCGAGAGCGGCCGCATCCGACAGGTGAACCCGAGCGACCCAGATCTCGAGGTCGCGCCTACGTTGTCGCCGGAGCCAGGCGACGGTGCCGCCAACGAGGATCTCGCCTGAGAGGAGCTGGGCCTGGCCCTGTGGGCTCGGCGCAGCCCCGACCCCGCGTCGCCTTTCGGCGCCACCGTGGTCACCGCGGAGGTCACTCCCTCACAGCGACGATTCGACACCCTAGGTGATAGGGCGATCTTCGAAGTGGAGACTCTCGGGATCCTCTGCGGCGTGCTCTGCGAGGGCACGAAGGCCGCCCGGTTCTAAGCGGTACAGCCAACCTCCGGCCAATCGCTGCCGCCCCTCCGCGGCCCGCGGCTTCGCCGGAGTCGCCGAACATGCGAGGGCCGACTCCCCAACCCACCGTTTCGCGAACAAATTCGTAGGGCACGCTGACGGGTCGGCGCAGGGGCGGCTAGGGGTCGTTGCGGTTGTCGAACGGGTGCGGGAGACGGCCTCCATGGCGGAGGCCGTCTCGTCGCGAGGAAACCGAGTCAGTCGTTGTCGCGACCGCCCGGCAGATCACTCTCGTCTGCCCAAAAGGGCTCGCGACTGCCGGCCTTCGCCAGGCCGCGGCTAACCATGTAGCCGACACCAACGATCGCGACATAGAGCCATGCCCGTTGCGCCGGGAACGCGTCCACATTGCCGTTTCCATTGCCGTCACCTTGGCCGACGATGGCCGAGGCGACGAGGATGCCCGCGACGATCGCCAGCATCGCCCAGAACTCGGTCGTCTTGAGCGAGTGCTTCGTCTCCGTCGTCAGGCGCGCGATAACGCCCGGACGCGCTGAACTGCGAGTGCTCCTAAGAGCATCAGTAGCCATAACTGTCCCCTTCCTTCTCTATAGATGACCCAAGGTCCAGGGGCCAGTTTTGGTTCGGTCAACTAGTCAACGGGTTTGGCGCGAAAAGAGTTGCGGCCGGGCCAAAAGGGTTACGGCCCGGGCCCGGTCCTTGCGAGCGCCGACTTCGAAGCAACACGGGAACCCAGGGTTGAGGGACCGTGAAACCAATGGGCTGTGGCGACCCCGTGCAGGTTTTCGCAGAAAATACGGCGCGAGTGCCGGTTACGTGCTCGTCGAGAAATTCGCTTGAACCGGCGCGGCGAGCGCGGGCAGCAAGCGGACTGGCCCGATCTGTACGCGAGGTGAATCAGGGCTTCGGTGTATCGAGATGGATGGCGATGTCAGCAGCTGCGCCTTCCTTCTCGACAACGACGTGATCCCTCGCGTGCGCGACGACCGCCTCGATCTCGGGCAGCGCGTGACCCTTCGCCACCACGAACCGCGTTGGGTTTGAACGAACCCCCTCATACTCGCCGCGCGTTAGGACGACCTTTTTCGTACAGCCCGGATCGGAGCACTCGCACAGGAAGTCGTACGTCGCGTCCTCCCGGCCGAACGTGTCGGAGATCTCACGGATGCGCTCGTTCACTTCTCTGAACAGCGCCTCGTTCATCGCGAGACGTTCTTCCCGCGGCTTCTCCATCGACGAACTGTAGCCCGTGGAGCTCGGCCCACACAGGCAGCGTTTCTCCGGTGGACCCTCGCCGAGCTTGGAAACCAATGTTTCGCGGCTTGGGGAGCGGTCAGGAAGGCGGGGTCTAGGTAAATCGAAGGAGGGGTCTCATGAGGATTGCGCTGTCTTTGCGCAAGTTCGGTCTCAGGAGTGACGTGCTGCATAGCCTCGGCTTCGGGTCGGTGCTGGCCGCGATCTCGCTGTGGGGTAGGTCTGCGGGCGTGAGCGATTGGCGCGCAAAAGCTCGGGCGGAGAGACTCGCGATCTTCGTAGGTCTCTGGCCGCCTACCTTTTTCCTGCTTGGAAAGGTGATGCAGGACTTGGAGGCATCGCCAGCGCAACAGGTGCTTCGCGCGAGGGGAGCCGAGGAGTCACAGCTCGATGATGCGCTGCGACACGAAGCCGCTGCTGTTCCCTCGTCAAGCTAAAGAGGAGGAGGACAATCATGGCGAGAGAAACAACTCCCGGCGCACGCATGGAGGAGACAGGCGAGCGGATGGCTGGTGCGCATGACGAAACGAAGTGGGCGCCACTGACGACGGAGTTCTGGGCGATGGTGTTGCTGGTCGTCGCGGTTTTGATCGCGGCGGCAATCTCGGACAGTCTGGACGACGTCCGCGCCTGGACGCTTGCGGCGATCATCGGAGCGGCATACATCCTCAGCCGTGGACTCGCAAAGGGCGGGACAGACCACGCACCGCTCGTCGGAAGGGGCCGTCGCCGAGCATGACGATTTAGCAAGCTGATGCGGGTTACCGCCAAGACCCTGCGGCAGCTCCGCCAACGCAACCCGCACGAGACAGTCGCAGGCCATTGAATTCGCAGCACGCGGCCTGGGAAATGAAGAGGCAGGCAAAGGGGAGGCGAGGAACCGTGCCAACGAAGGGTGCCCTTGTGAGTCAGCAGCTTGGCGCGCTGGGCCAGGACATTAAGCAACTGTGGGTGGCAATCACAGCAGATCCAAAGAAGCAAGCTCGGAAGCAGCGCGCGTGGACCCTCGTTTCGGGGATTCTCAGCGCAGCGGCGGCGATACTTGCGCGACGTGGGGCGTCAAGGGCCTGGGCGATCCTGACAGGCGAGCAACCGCCCGCCGCACGGACGCGGTAGTTAGCGCCGATCGGATGAAAGGCTGTTCGGCGCTGCGACCTTCGATCCGCCCAGCGGTGTTACGCCGGCATTGGGGAGTACGGCGACTCTGGACGGCGAACGGGAAATCTCGATGAGACCGGTGCTTCTTGGATTGCTTCTCGGAACCTTTGGTCCGACCCTGTTTCTTGTACTCCGAAATCGCCTTAAGAGCGAGGGCGCGCAGGAGCAATCACCAAGCGCTGCAACGGTGAGGGCCGAGCGTTCAACCGAGGAACCCAGCTGTGGCACGCGCGCGGAGCCGGATAATCTGTCGGATCTGACGTCGGCGGAGTTGTACCGGCGCGCCCAGGCAGCCGACATCGCCGGCCGCTCCGGTATGTCCAAGGCGCAACTCATCGCCGCGCTGCGGGCCATCAACCGCATGTAGCGCCGACGGCCGCGACATCGGCGAAAGCCCGAGCCGTTGCTAGTCCCGAGCATCCCTCGAACGCGCGCTTCTTACCCACGAGCCCGGGGCCTGGGGCAGCTGGCCGCGACAGCCGCCCCGCCCCTGTTGCCGTTTCGCTTACGGATCTGCGAGGACGTCGCAGAGCTGCGGAAATGGCCCAAGACTAAATTGGCCCGCCTGGAAAACGATGTCCGGCTCCTCGTCGTCCGGGCCGCTAAAGAAGAACACGATCCTGCCAACGTCGGCGGCAAGCGGCGGTCCGCCACCGACGATCAGGTGGCCTTGGAGACCGGTAATGGCGATTATGGCCGACCCGTCAGGGTTGATCGTGATGTGTTCGACTGCGGGCGACACGGTCGTGCTCGACTTGCCGTTCGCACTGAACGTGACGCGCCAACCGGGGAAGACAGTCAGGTCGCGGATCTCATTGCCTTCCTGGTCGAAGAAATGGGTGTGCCGCATGTCTCCAACGACGTGAACGTCGATCGGGAATGCGCACGGTCCCTCCGGCGCTGCCGGAATGGTGAAGGTCTCGTCGACGTGCACGACGGGGAAGTGCTCGGGCGGAATCGCGCTTGCCGCGGCGGCGAGTGACAGCGCGAGAGCACCCGCGGAAACGAGGAGCACCGCAAGCTTGCGCACAAGGCTCCCTTCGTTCGATTGCTCTCTGCCTCCGCCGTTCCCCGTCCGACCATTCCTCGAACGCGTGCTTTCTTAGCTGGACGACGAACGGACACCCCGCCGGCGCGCCGCGCAAAAACGCCGGGCTTCCCTCAGTCGACGAATTCGACGGAAGCCTTGGCGTCGCGCGCTGATTCCCAGGCGCGTACGAGCAACTCGACCGTCATCCGCTCCTCCTCATGGTGATAGGAGCCAAGTAACGAAAGCTCGACCTCGTTCTCGTTCACCCGCTTCGTCACAGCGTCCACCCGTGACTCCAGGAACTCGAGGAGCTCGGGATGAGTGCTGGATTGCTGAGTCGTCGCCGCATATGTGTTTCGAGCAAGGGGCAGAGCCCTCGGCTGGCGAGGGCTCGGCAATGTCCAACCGTCAAAGCCTGGTTCGCGCAGCCAGCAGAGGAAAGCCCCGTTCGGGGGAAGTGGTGCGGGCGCGCCGTATGACTGCCGCAGCTGTGGCTCGTGCGGCTGTCTCTCAACCGCCCGCACCAGCCCGGGATCATCCGCCCGGCAAGCAGCCCGTTGCAATAGTCGAGACGCTGAACTTTCTCAACGCGACGCACCTCGACGCGCTACTGCGCCGCGCAAGAACGCCGCTACACACTGGATCCCTCTCTACTGCGGGGGCTAGATTCGAGCGCCGGCTCCGAGGCGCATGACGACCAGCTTTCCGACGCTCGCTACTTGCGGCCACGCTACGACAACGTCGCTCAGCTCTGAACTGGCAAAGGCGAGCGATGGTCAGGATCCGGGGGACGCGCTCACTTCACCGACATCGGCCCGGCGAAATAGGCTCGCCTCGCATTCCGGGCGCCCTTGTCGGCCGGGTCGAAGTACGGATCCATCCACTTGTCGTCGTCGACGAGGAATTGCGGCTTCCAGTCCTCAGGCTTGCCGGACTTCTGCTTCTCCGTGAAGAACTTCACCGCCTCGCGGAAGGCGTAGTGCGCGTAGAGCCGCAGGTACTCGCCGAAATAGATGTCCGCGATGCGCTTGTCGCCGTGGATGACCAGCATGTTCTCGTCGTTCGTGTCGGTGCTCGCCTTGCTGAAGTTCGCGCTTCCGGTCACCACCGTTGGGGCCGGCCCGAGCGGGTCGACCAGCATGTACTTCGTGTGGATCCAGTACACGTGGACGCCCGGGTCGATCCGGGAGAGCTCGGCGAGCCAACGGTCGAAGCTGTTGGTGACGATTCGGTTGCCAATGGCGACGAGGACGTTCGGGCGATTGCGGATCAGCTGGATGTCTCGCCGATCCTTGGCGATCGTTCGTGGGTTGCCCCAATCCTTTTCCATCAGCGCCATACGCAGGACCGAGTCGTTGGTCCTATAGACGGTCTTGAATTTCTCGTGCATGCCAAAGGCGAAGGTCATGAACAGGCCGCGCTTGGCGCTTCGGGCGATGTCCGCATACCACTGAAGTGCGTCGAGCTCGGTTCCGCGCGGCGAGAAAACCGCTGTCGTGACGGCCTTCCAGGGTTTCGGCGGCGCCGGGCTCGCCGCCTCGTTCGCCTGCCGGTAATCCTTGTCGACCTCAGGATCGGCCTCGAGCCGGTCCCAGTAGTCGCGGAACGCCTGAGCGATCGATGGGTCGTCGACGATGTGCCCGACGTTCGAGTGACCGAAGATTCCGTTCTCGGTCAGGTTCGTCGAGCCCGTCCAGACAGCTTTTGGCTGGCCCTTCTGGCTCAGGACGAAGAACTTGTCGTGCATGAGCTTGCCGTGAGCTCGGCCCTGGCAAAGGGACTTGATCTTCGCCGCGGCGATCGCTTCGCGATTCCTCTGGAACGGGCCGTCCGGCTTCCCGTCCTTGTCGTAGGCGACGATGTCGTCATAGAGCACGGTCACCTGAGCTCGACGCAGGTGCGCCTGTCTCACAGCGGCGAGTGCCTCGGGCCACTGAAACTCGTAGACCGCGCCGTGCACCTCCCAACCCTCGCCGGCACGCCCGAGGAACGCGACGAGCGCCTCGAGCAGGCCGCGCGAGAGCCACTGGTACGCGCCCGGCCCTGCCTCGCTCGGAGGCTGGTTCTGGAAGCGGCGCGCGTACTCCTGGGTCGCCACCGAGCCACGATTGAAGAACGCCGAGTGGACCGGCCCCGTCTCCGTCTCGGTCGCGATGTCAAGCTCGATCTCGATCCGCGGCTCGAGGCTCGCGGGGTCGCCGTAGAGCGCGACGACGCTGTAGGTGTACGGCGTGCCGGGCTTCGCGCTGTAGTCGGCCCACTGGAACGACTGGACCGGGTGGTAGAGAGTGGAGAAGCGCTCGCCGGTCGCCGGGTACGGCTCCGTCTTCTGGAACGTCTTCAACCCCTGAAGCCAGATCGTGTCCTCCTCGATGTGATTGAAGCGTTTGAAGCCGAAGCCCCGGAATCCCGCCTGCTTGTCTTTGGCGAGATCGAGGCCGAAGAAGACGACGTGGGTGCCCGCAATCGCATTGACTGTCAGCCCTGCGTGCTTCCTGCGGCTTCGCATCAATGACCTCCTGATCGGCAGGGATATTCTGACGCCTCCTGTCAAGCGGCGCGTTGCCGGACCACGCCCAGCACTTGAGTGCGGACCTGACCGCTCCGGGACCCGCCGCGGCGTAACGCTGCCGCGACGCCCGCTGCGCAAGAAAGCCAGCGGCTACCCAGATCAGCACCGACACCTACACACCTCGCGCAAGTTTTCCCACCCCGGCGGGTCTGCTTGATCGAGGTGGACGACACGCGCGAACGGCGTGAACAGGCTGTTTCCGCCGCCTTCCGAACGGAGCGAGCGGCCTGGGCTGAGCTCGAGCGGGCAAGCCGGCCGGCCTCCAGCGAGGACGACTTCACGGACGAGATCGCCCTGCGCGCCTCCCGCGCGCGCTGGCAGGCGGCGTCGCACAGCCTCGTCGACGCGCTGGAGGCGCTGAAGAGCGTTCCTCGCTGAACCCGCCGAGCGAACCATCCCGGCATCTGAAAGGATCGCGCCGCCTCCCAGATGCAGCAGCCGCTCGACTTCGCCCTGATCAAACGGCTCCGCGAGGTGCTCGACACGCGACCCGCGACGGAGACCGAGCTCCGCACGCTCACGGAGCAGGCTGATGCGTGGGCCCGGACGATCAGTGGCCAGATCGAATCGAGCGAGCGGCGCATCCGGCGGCTCAATCAGAACCCCGCCAGCTCACTGGCACAGATCGCGTCGGAGCTCCGGCGCGTCGAGCAGCTCAGGCCCCAGCTGCACGAGGTTCGCAGCCTCCTCGCCGACCTCGAGCAGCGTGCGCGGCAGGTCAGGACGCAATGGCTGCTGTCGCAGGCGACGTCTAGCCCACGAGCAACCGGTCGCCGACCTTAAGACCGCGCCGCGCGGCCTCCCCGGCGGGAATCTCCAGCACCGACTTGGCGCCACGTGCGGCGGCGGCCCGCCACGGCTTCACATCGGCGGCCACCTTGACGACACGCAGCTCCCGGTCCAGGAACACGGCGTCGATCGCAAAGCGCATGAACGCCATGTGGATCGACGACGCCGGCTTCAACAGGATTCCCTCGCCGCTCGGCAGCTCGCGCCGCCCGAGCAGTCCCCTCATGCGTGTGAGCGCCGTCTCCGCGAGGAGGCAGCGCTCACACACGATCGTTCCGTCTTCGCGACGAAGCGCGACTTCTTGCAACTAGTACCCGATGTGGATGTGGTTGTAGTGGTCTGCCAGCGGGAACGACGGTCCGCCGAGGCCGAGCAGTGAGATGACCTGCCGCGGCATGACCTCCCCCGGCAGCATCAGGATCTCACGAACGGTGCGCTCGGTCACGCCGCCCGGCTCCTGGTGGCCCTGGACCGAGATTCCGCCCACACCGGCGATGTCGACGGCGCGGCCATAGATGTGCGCCGACACGACGCCCGGCCGGGCGTAGAGGCGGTGACCGGAGACCAGGCACGACACCGTGACCTGGCCGAACGACTCGCGCAGGTACGCGATCATCGCGAGCACGCGGACGTCGACCTTGTCCTGGATGATGTCGTTCCGGCCGCCCGCGTAGATCGAGACGTTCGGATCCGACAGGATCCGAGTCGCGATCGCGGGCTTCGCGGCCTCGAGGCCCTTGACCAGAGCGTCCAACCCGACCGCGCGGTCGTACCGGGCGAGCGCGGCCGCCTTGTCGGCGAAACGCGTGTCACCCGAGTACGCGACGATCCGCGCCCAGTCGCCCTTAGCCGGCCCAAACGAATCGAGCCGCGAGGCCAGCCGATTCAGCGTCACGCGGTCTGCCGGGCTATGCCCCGACGCGCCACGCGCGCGGAGGATGCCCAGCAGGACCGACCAGTGGACACCGCCGTTCTTGGCCGCCGCCTTCAGGTTCGCCGCGAACTTCGGCGAGAGCCGGAGGGCGGGCGGGGTCGGATCGGGTAGCGGCGAGTTCAGCCAGATCGTGGCTGCGCTCTCCGGGCCCTCGATCTCCGGCTTCGGCGCCGGCTTGGTCTTCGGCAGCAACACCGCCCGCAGATGCTTCGCGCGCGCGTGTGCACGCGTGGCGGCGGTCTGCTTGGGCGCGTGGGGGGCCGAGGCACCCGGAGCAGCTGCATCGTTCTGCGACGCAGCCGAGTCGCTTACCTCGGCGAAACCCTGGTCCGCGGCAGCAGCCGCGGCCTCGTCCGTCGCTGCGGTGATGTCGGTGGTCGCCGACTCCGCGGGGGCGGAGAGGGCGTCCGATGCCGCCGCCTCGGTCGCGGCTGCTGCAGCCGAGTCGTCGGCGGGCGCCGCCGACTCGTCCGCGGCCGGAGCCGCTTCGGGGGCCGGGTCGGTCGTGGTGGTGGACTCGATCGCCGTGTTGTCCTCGGCGATCGTCGCCGAGAACCGGTTGCCTGCGACCGCCGCGAGCGATGCGCCCGCGAAGAAGACCATCGTGAAGACAAAGGTCGTAGCGAGCCGGCGCTTGCGCGACTTGGGCTCGCCTGACTGGTCCTCGGCGGGATCCGGCTTGCCGCCGAAATCCCAGTTGTCACTGCGAGTGAACCATCGTGGCATTGCCGTTAGCTCCTTCTGATCGAGCCCCTGGCCGCCACGAGGGGCGCGGATTGTGGCCTGTGAATCCATCCGCAGCCGCTTGCGGTGCTCTGACTATCGAGTTCTGAGGAGCCGACCCTCTCCCTCAGCTCAGGGAACGTCGGCGCGGATCACCCGGCCGAGGGATACGCGCTGCGCCCCGCCGACACGATGAATCCGTCGAGATTGACCGTCAGGCGAAGCGGCGCGCCTAAGAGAGAAAGGACGCAGTCGGCGTGTCACGCATGTTCGCCCGAATCCGAGTCAACTCCACTCTTCCCAGCAGCACCTCCATTTTCGGCCTTCATGGCGCGCCGAGCGCGCTCGAGAAGCGGAAGGAGGTGAATCCATCGTGACGTTCACGGATCTGGTCGCTTACCTCCGCGCGCGCTTCGGCGTTGAGGAGGGTCAGACGATGGCCGAGTACGGCGTCGTCCTCGCAGTGATCACGCTGCTCGTGGTCGGGGCCATTGGCCTCCTCTCGGGCGCTATCGCGGGTGCTCTCGACACCGTGCGGGGCTACCTGTCGTAAGACGGAACACCACCAACAGAACCGACAGCAAGGAGTTTCATCGTGAAGCAGCACAACGGAAGGCGAATCGAACGGGTCCTCACGTTTCTCTCGCGTGAGCGTGCTCAGACGAAGCCTGACAGCACGGTGACGCTCTCCGTGATCAGCGGGAGCTCTGTTCTCGCGTTCACGAAGCTCTCGGGCAGCGCCGAAACGGCGCTGACAGGACTGGTGCGGCTGTTCTTCTAGCCGCCCAGGCATGAGGCGGGGCCCTCCCCCGGCGGCGCGGGCCCCGCAAGTTTTCGAAACGGAGACAACGTGCCGCAGATGACGAACAAGCTGAAGAGCGAACGAGGCCAGACCTTCACGGAGTTTGCACTTGTGCTCCCGATTCTCCTGGTGCTCGTCCTCGCGATTGCTCAGTTCGGCGTCGCGTTCAACAACTATCTGACGCTCACCGACGCTGCGCGCGCTGCCGCACGCAAGGGCGCCGTGTCGCGTGATGCGGGACGAAGCACCGACTGCCAGAACGCCGGCTACGCCGCCGGCGGCAACCTGAAGAACCCCGGTACCGATTTCAAGGTCCTCTGCTCCTCCTCATGGGCGGCCGGCTCTGACGTAACCGTCACAGCCACATATCCGTACTCCATCAATCTCTTGGGCTGGGTCGTGAAGAGCGGGACGCTCAGCACGACCATGAAGGAGCGAGTCGAATGATCCTCAAGCGCTTGAACGATCAGCGTGGCCAGGGGTTTGTCCTGACTGCGATTGCGATGGTGATGATCTGCGGAATGGCGGCGCTCGTCCTCGACGTCGGCCATTGGTTCCGCGACAAGCGCCGGCTGCAAGGGACGGCAGATGCTGCCGCGCTTGCAGGCGCACAGCAACTTCCGGGCGCTCCGGGCCCCGCGAAGACGATGGCGCGCGACTACGCGGACAAGAACGGCGGCGACGTCTCCATGGGGGACATTGTCGTGAGCTCCACCTACATAGCGAACGACACGATCGCAGTCGCAGCGAAGCGCAACGACCCCGGCATCTTCAGCCGCGTGATCGGCGTCGGGAACACCGACATCAGCGCCAGGGCGAAGGCGCGCGTGGGCAACCCGATCAGCGTCCTGCACGTCGCCCCGATGGTCGTGCGCTGCAACCACCCACTGATCCAGAACTGCAACAACAACGGAAACCTGCCGCAGTTCAACGTCCCGACCACGTTGGACTACGACCCGATGGGCGCACCAGGTGCATTCGGGATGCTGAATCTGAACAAGGGCGGCGGCACGCCCGGCTCCTCGGAGGAAGCGGATTGGATCCTGAAGGGGTACGCCGCCTGGCTCGACGTCAACAAGGACTACCTGTCCGACCCAGGGGCGAAATTCTCCTCGCAGGAGGTCCAAGGCGCCCTCGACTCGCGCATGGCGGGTGATCCGGTTCTGCTCTTCCCCGTCTACCAGACGCTGACGGGAACAGGCCAGAACGCCAAGTACTTCATCATCGGCTGGATCGGCTTCCACCTCACGAGCTACGAGGTTCACGGCAACAACGCGACGCTGACCGGCTACTTCACGACCTACATCGCACGGGGAATCCTTGCGAGTGGAGGTCCCGGGAACGCGACCAACTTCGGCGTCACGTCCATCCAACTCATCGAATAACCCTCAAGTCCTCAGGCCCTTCACACGAAAGAGAAAGGACTATGAATTACCGCGTCAAGAACATCGGGATCGCCGTCGCTCTGGCTGCACTCGCCGCCATCCTGACGAGCGTGTACGTCGTCAACTACAAGCGCCATGTGCAGCACGGTGAAGACAGCGTGACGGTGCTCGTCGCCGCGCGCGACATCCCGTCGGGCACGTCTGGCGCGGACATCATCGACCAGAAGATGCTCAAGAAGGAGACCGTTCCCCGCAAGGCAGTGGTCGCGGGCGCGATCTCCAGCCCCGACGACCTGTCGCAGTACATCGCGACCCAGGATGTCTACGAGGGCGAGCAGGTCAGCACCAGGCGCTTTGCCCCGCCGAAGGAGCAGGGCATCCGTGCGCAGATCAAGGGCACGCAGCGTGCCTACGAGCTCGAAGGGGATGCGCATCAGCTTCTCGCCGGAACGCTGAAGGAAGGCGACCACGTCGACATCGTCGGCACCTGGGACACCACGCCTCCGAACGCCACCAACGGCGGCGTGGCCCAGGACATCCTGGTCAGCCGCGTCGTCGTGCGCGACCTTCTCGTGCTGAAGCCGGCCGATGCTTCGGTGTCCGGCTCGGCTGTCACGTCCAGCCAGCAGACGGGTTTCGTTCAGCTTCGGGCGACCGATGCTCAGACGCAGAAGATCATCTGGATCCAGAAGAACAGCGTCGACAACGGCGCCGGCTGGCATCTTGCGCTGCGCCCGCCGAATGGTTCGCTCGACAGCTCGAACACGGTTCAGGACTCACACACGATGCAGTTCGACGGACCCGGAAGGAGGCCGCGTTGACCCCCGCATCCGACACCCAGCAGCACACACGCGTGCGGCTCTACGCAACCGGATCCTGTGAAGGGTTCGACAAGCTGCGTGAGTCTCTCGCCAGTCATCCTGAGATCGAGCTCGTCGGCGCCAGCACGGACGTCGCCGGTGGCATCGCGGCGCTCGCCGGCGGCCACCTGGACGCCGTCCTCCACGCCACGCGGAGCACGATGCTTCCGGCGGAAGAGCTCTCGAACATCCGCGCGCACACCAGGGCTCCGATCCTGATCGTCGCTTCCAGCGGGTCGGCAGGGCTGCTCGAGCAGGCGCTGGACGCGGACGTGTCCGACGTCCTGCTGCTTCCGCAGCTCGTCGAGAACGTGGTCTTCGCAATCCGCAAGGCCACCCACACGACGCGCCGACACCATGAGACCGGCTCGGGCCGCCACGGCAAGATCGTGACGGTCTTCTCGCCGAAGGGCGGGACGGGCAAGACGGTCACGGCGACCAACCTCGCCACCGCCTGCGCGAAGTTCGAGGGGCGCAAGACGCTGCTCCTCGACCTCGACCTGCAGTTCGGCGACGCCGCGATCATGCTCGGCGTCGAGCCCGAGAAGACGATCTACGACCTGGTCGTCGCTCCGGGCGAGCTCGACACGGAGAAGCTCGCGGGGTACACGACGAAGCACGCCTGTGGGCTGGAGGTGCTACCTGCACCGCTGCGCCCGGAGGATGCGGAGCTCGTGACGGAGGCCAAGCTCGGCCGGCTGCTCGAGGTCGCCCGCGAGTCGTTCGACGTCATCGTCGTCGACACCTCGCCGTTCTTCCACGGCCCGATGCTGGCGACGCTCGACCGAACCGACGAGCTGCTGCTGCTCTGCTCGCTCGACGTCCCGACGCTGAAGAACCTCCGCCTGGCGCTGCAGACGCTCGACCTGCTCTCGTTCCCGAAGCAGCGCGTCCGCATCGTCCTCAACCGCTCGAACTCCAAGGTCGGCATGAAGCCGAACGAGGTCGAGGGCGCACTCGGCATGAAGGTGCGCTTCGAGATCCCGTCCGATCGCGCCGTGCCGCTGGCGGTCAACCGGGGCAACCCGGTCGTACTCGCCGAGGAGTCCGCGGACGTCTCCCGTGCTGTCAAGTCGATGGCGAAGGAGATGTTCCGGGCGCCGAAGGGGGACGCGGGCAAGAAGCGGCGGCTCATCCCAGCGCTGTCGAGGGCGTAGTCATGGGTCTCCACGACCGCCTCAAGACCTCGAACGGGGCGGGTGCCGCCACCGCTGAGGCGCTGATCTCGGGTGCTCCCGCACCCGAGACCACCGCCGACCCGAACGCGCACGACCCCTACGCGGAGCTGAAGACCCGCATCCACCATGCGTGCATCGCCACGCTGGGTGCGGAGCTCTTCAAGCGTGAGGCGACAGGCGACCTGAACGAGCGTGTCACGCGTGCGGTCACCGAGCAGCTGGTGCTCGACCGGACGCCGCTGACGCGCGAGGAACGCCGGCAGATCATCCGCGAGATCACGGACGACATCCTCGGCTACGGACCGCTCGAGCCGTTCCTGCGCGACGACTCCGTGACCGAAGTCATGGTCAACGCGCACGACCGGATCTACGTCGAGCGGCTGGGCAAGATCGAGCGGACGCCGGCGGCGTTCGCTGACAACTCGCACCTGCTGCGCATCATCGACAAGATCGTGTCGCAGATCGGACGCCGTGTGGACGAGGCGTCGCCGATGGTCGACGCGCGTCTCCCGGACGGTTCCCGCGTGAACGCGATCATCCCGCCGCTGGCCCTCAAGGGCCCGACGCTGACGATTCGAAAGTTCTCGCGTGATCCGTACACGATGAACGACCTGATTTCGTTCGGGTCGATCTCGCCGAAGGCGGCGCAGTTCCTCGCCGCTTGCGTCAAGGGCAAGCTCAACATCCTGATCTCAGGCGGTACCGGTACAGGTAAGACGACGACGCTGAACGCGATGTCGGCCTTCATTCCCGGTGACGAGCGCATCGTCACGATCGAGGATGCGGCCGAGCTCCAGCTGCAGCAGGAGCATGTGATCACGCTGGAGTCGCGCCCTCCGAACATCGAAGGCCAGGGTGAGATCCGGATCCGCGAGCTGGTCAGGAACGCGCTGCGCATGCGTCCCGACCGGATCATCGTCGGTGAGGTCCGCGGCCCGGAGACCCTGGACATGCTCCAGGCGATGAACACTGGCCACGAAGGCTCGCTGACGACGATCCACGCGAACTCACCTCGCGACGCGCTGTCCCGTTTGGAGACGCTGGTGCTGACCGCCGGCGTCGAGCTGCCACTGCGGGCGATCCGCGAGCAGATCTCGAGCGCATTCGACCTGCTCGTTCAGATCTCCCGGCTCGTGGACGGTTCCCGGC